>NZ_JBIFXS010000003.1:0-484703 GCF_043558645.1 Mariniflexile sp. HNIBRBA6329
GTAAACCTAAAAAATGGCGAAGCCTTTAAAACATGACCACCGTCAAAGACGGTGGTTTTTTAGACTGAAATAAAAAAGCCTTAGGAATTAACCTAAGGCTTAGCATTAAGTGTTATATATGGTTTACTTTAAAGTGAACTCAGATGTTGCTACTAAATCTTTTTCGTTAAAAACATTCACAATGTAACGTCCTTTTTGAAATTCAGATTTACCTTTTGTTGCTACAAACTCACATACATCTAAACTTGTGTTTTCGTAATTAAACTTACTTATAATGCTGTATTTTAATGTTTTACCTCCAAAGCTTACTTGATCGTTTAAACCTAAAGTATTGTTTTTTGGGTCTATAACTTGTACATACAATTCTTGATCGCCAGATTGAACCAATTTGTTTTTAGGCACTGTAAAACATACTCTAATTTTATCGGTACGACTTGCTCTTTCTGTAGGTATTAATTTACCAGAAGTTCTTTCAATGACTCCAAAACCTTTCATATTTACAGCTCCCAATACTGCTGCATTTGAAACTACTTCAGCTAATGCGTTGTTTTGAATTAATAACGAATCGGTAAATATAGTACGCTCTTCCAAACGAACACGAGTACTATCTAAAGACGTTGCTAAATAAGAATTTTGGATTTTTAATTTATCGTTTTCAGCCAACAAAACATCCATTTCTTTTTGTAATGAAGCATATTTTTGTTTGTAGCTCCATAAGCTCTTTACGTTAGTTTCAGAAATTTTCAAAGAGTCAATCAATCCTTGGATACGTGCTCTAGCCTCTATTAAGTCTTTATTAGCAACTTCATTTTCGCTAATGGCTTCATCATATTGCTTAGCCATCGCGTTTAAATCGTTCATTACTAATTGTTTTTGCTCAGTTAAGTCTTTTTGAACTTTCGAGCTGCTTTGGTACAAATTCATTGTGTAAAATGCTGTTCCTAAAAATAGAACCAATGCAATACCCAATGCTACTTTAAGCCCCATACTACTTTTGTTGTTTTCCATAATTACTTGTTTTTAATTTTTTAAAGTCTAATTGTTCTTTAATAATAATACTTTGTCTTTTTTTAATGCTATAAATAAATAATGATGTATTTTTATTTCAAATTTATTTATTTTTTTATGGATAAACTGGTTTTATTTAACAATAATTCTTTAAACAAGTTATTAAACAAACGCCAAGGCGAACCCAAATTTGGTGAACATATTCAAATATTAACCAGCATTTCCAATATATACGACCAACTTGTAGATTTGGATGTTACGCATGTAATTATTGGTTTGCCTGAAGATGTTGGTGTGTTCGCTAACTATGGAAAAACAGGTGCTTCCAAGGCTTGGGAAGCTACATTAAAAGTGCTTTTGAATATACAAAGTAACGAATTCACTAAGGCCAACAGGGTATTGATATTAGGACATTTAGATTTTTCAGAAGAATTATCTAAGGTTTCTGAATTGGACGTAAATGAAAAGAAAAGCATTGCCAAAGCCAGAAAAATTGTTAGTAAAATAGACAAGCATGTTACATTTATAGTTAGCCAAATTGTTTCAGCAGGAAAAAAACCTATTATTATTGGTGGTGGACACAACAATGCCTACGGTAACATAAAAGGCACAAGTTTAGCTTTAAAGAAACCAATAAATATTATAAATTTTGATGCCCATTCTGATTTTAGACCAGAAGAAGGACGCCATAGTGGAAACGGTTTTAGTTACGCTTACGCAGAAGGTTTTTTAAACAGCTATTTTATTTTTGGACTACAAAGAAATTATACATCAGACAAACTGTTCAAATCATTAAAGAAATTCAAACTAGTCAAATACAATATGTTTGAAGATTTAGCAGTTGGCAAAGAATTAAAGTTTAAAGAAGAACTAGAAAGAGCGTCAAATCATATTTCCAGTAAACCTTTTGGCATTGAATTAGATTGCGATGTCATAGAAAATATACCAAGTAGCGCCATGACCCCAAGTGGTTTTAGTGTTAACAAAGCTAGAAGTTTTGTGTCTTATTTTGGAAAATTTGAAAATGCGCGTTATTTACATATTTGTGAAGCGGCTCCCACAAAAAAAACAGAAACACAGGTTGGGAAACTTATAACCTATTTAATTACCGATTTTATTGAAGCGTATGAAAATTGAAATCGTTAAAATTTTTACAATTTAAAAATTAAATGATTACAAATATTCCGGAAAATTTAAAAAGGAAAAAAATAAAGAAGTACAAGTTCCAATTGTAAATGAAATTATATTCAGTTCAAGCAGTTTATTCTTTTCAATTTTATAATAAAAAAAACTTATTTTTTTTGTGTTCATAATAATTTCTAACACACCCAATATTGATATAAATAATATCCTTAAAAGTACACTTTCTAAGTCATCAAAACCTTCTCTACAGAATTCAAAAATCACATTCAAAATTGTAAAATAGAAATAAAAGCTTATAAATATCCATCCATATTTATTTTTTGAAAAAACACCAATTAAAGGAAACGTAACTAACATTACGGCAAATAACAATTTAGCTCTTAGAATTAAATAAACTGTTCCGTAATAGTCATAGCCATCAAATCCTCCTAATTTCAAAAAATTAATAAATTTATCAATTGCCAAATAATAAACATAGCCAACTATTATTAGTATTATTAAATGAACAATGTAAACTAATTTGAGTTTCATCTTAATCTTAATCTAAAAGCTTATGAATTATAGCATACTGTAGTAAAACAATGGTTCTGGTGTCATGTATTTCTCCATTATTGAGCATTGTAACTGCTTCTGTAAAAGGCATTTCCAAAACTTCAATATCTTCATGTTCACTATCTACTCCACCACCTTCGCTTACTTTCATGGCTTCGGTATATTCACCTATAAAAAAATGCATTTTTTCGGTCATAACACCTGGTGATGAATAAGCTTCAAATACTTTTTTCACCTCTTTCAACCTATATCCTACTTCTTCTTCAGTTTCTCTTATTATACAAGCTTCTGGATTATCTTTATCCAACATGCCTGCACAAATTTCAACCAACATGCCATCTTTATTATCATTTAAAAATGTAGGCATTCTAAACTGTTTTGTTAAAATAATAGTACCCTTTTCTTTGCTGTATAGCAAAATACCCGCTCCATCACCCCTATCGTAACATTCACGCATTTGGGTTACCCAATTTCCATTACTTAATTTATAATCGAAAATTAATTTGTTTAATGTATAGTAGTTGTTAGAAAGCAATTCTGTTTTTACATTCTTTATTTTATCTGATGGAAACATAATTAAAAGCAAATAAATTTATTAAAAGTATAATTAGCAATTTCGTTAAAAAAATATAATTAAAATGAATAAAACTCATATAATTTTCAATACCTAAATATTTAGTTTTAGCATCTATTGTATTCAAAACAAGCTTAATAATCAAAAAATAATTGTGATATACATCGTACAACATGCTATTTAATAATTTCATTTATAATTGCTTAGTGAATAAATTACCTTATATTTGATTTGCTATTAAATCAAATTTTGCATTGACTATGCTTCCAAATTTTTTAACCTGCTTGCAGACTATAACACTTTCTATAAGTCAATCGGACATTGTAACCGTTTTAATCATTGTTGTTGTTTTCTTCTCTATTTTGTTAATATTAGGTATTAGAAAATCTTATAAACTCAAAAAAGAAAACGAACGTTTGGATAAAATAAGCGAGGAAATGGCAAAAGCTGAAGAAGAATATAAAGATTTTACAGATGGCCACATGTATGGCGGTAACTAAAACTATAAAAATACGAAAAGCCTGCAAATGCAGGCTTTTTGATTTATCTCAGTACATTATTAACGTACCAACTTTTTATACTTAATACGCTTCGGCATCAAATCGCCACCCAAACGTTTCTTTTTGTTTTCTTCATATTCACTGAAACTTCCCTCAAAGAAATATACTTGCGAATCACCTTCAAAAGCTAAAATATGGGTACAAATTCTATCTAAAAACCATCTATCATGCGATATTACTACGGCACAACCAGCAAAGTTTTCCAAACCTTCTTCCAATGCTCGTAATGTATTTACATCAAGATCGTTAGTAGGCTCATCCAAAAGTAAAACGTTGCCTTCTTCTTTAAGTGTCATGGCCAAATGCAAGCGGTTACGCTCACCACCTGATAGCAATTTAACCTTCTTGTTTTGTTCACCACCCGAAAAATTAAATCGGCTTAAATAAGCACGGGAATTCACTTCTTTCCCTCCCATTAAAATCAATTCTTGCTCATCACTAAAATTCTGCCAAATGGTTTTTTCTGGGTCTATGTTTGAATGGCTTTGGTCTACATAAGCAATTTTAGCAGTTTCACCTACTTTAAATTCACCCTTATCAGGTGTTTGTTCTCCCATAATCATTCTGAAAATGGTAGTTTTACCAGCGCCATTCGGTCCAATTACTCCAACTATACCTGCTTGAGGTAATTTGAAATTCAAATCTTCATAAAGCAATTTATCATCAAAACCTTTGCTTACACCAATAGCTTCAATAACATTGGTTCCTAAACGTGGCCCGTTAGGTATGTAGATTTCCAGTTTTTCATCAAGCTGTTTTTGGTCTTGACTCAGTAACTTATCATAGTTTTGCAAACGCGCTTTTTGCTTGGTTTGACGTCCTTTAGCACCTTGTCGTACCCATTCCAACTCACGTTCCAAGGTTTTTTGACGCTTAGAAGCCGTTTTACTTTCCTGAGCCAATCGTTTTGATTTTTGATCTAACCAAGACGAATAATTCCCTTTCCATGGAATACCTTCACCTCTATCCAACTCTAAAATCCAACCCGCAACATTATCCAAAAAATATCTATCATGCGTTACAGCAATTACAGTTCCTTTATATTGCGCTAAATGATGCTCCAACCAATGTACCGATTCTGCATCCAAGTGGTTGGTAGGCTCATCCAATAACAACACATCTGGTTCTTGCAAAAGCAAACGGCATAAAGCCACACGACGACGCTCACCACCAGACAACACACTTATTTTTTTATCACCTTCAGGTGTTCTTAGCGCATCCATGGCTATTTCCAACTTAGTATCCAGTTCCCAAGCATTTGATGCATCAATTTTATCTTGAAGCTCTGCTTGTCTTGCCATCAACTTATCCATTCTGTCTGGGTTAGAATACACTTCCTCCAACCCAAACATATCGTTTATTTTGTTGTATTCATCAAGAATGGCAACCGTTTCCGCAGCACCTTCCTTTACAATTTCCAAAACGGTTTTACTTTCATCAAGCTTCGGTTCTTGCTCTAAATAACCAACCGAATAATCTTGTAAAAAGGTAACATCGCCCTGATAATTCTTTTCAACCCCAGCAATAATTTTAAGCAACGTAGATTTACCAGAGCCATTTAAACCTAAAATTCCAATTTTAGCACCATAAAAAAAGCTTAAATAAATATTTTTTAACACAGGCGTATTTGCCCCTTGAAACGTCTTGGTCAAACCAGACATCGAAAAGATAACTTTCTTATCGTCAGACATATAATTTTTGATTTACAATTTTTTATTTACGAATTACCAAACGAAAAAAGACATCGTTTTAGCATATTATTTGTGTTTTTGAGTGCGATTTTCAATCATAAATCTTAAATTGAAAATCGTAAATTTATTACACTCTTCCTTTTAAAGCATTAAAAACCCAAGCAATGGCAAAAAAGCCAATTCCAACGGTTGCAAAACCCCATCCTGCTACATCATCATACCTGTAAGCTCCCATTAATATTAAAACCACACCCATAATAATCATTAAAGCAGTGGCCCAAGCCAAAACTGTATTTTTATTCATTGCCATAATTTAGTCGTTTTTTGGGCGCAACCTTGAAAAAAGGTCGGGCTTTCCGCTATATCTTTTTTATGTGTATCTTATTTTGGCAAAAACCAGTAATTTCTATAAACACATAAAAAAGGATGCCGCTGCAATCCCTTGCGCAAATTCAGAACACAAATATCGTATTTTTAAATAAAAAAGCATCCTTTTAAAAACTTAATTTTAACTTATTCCAAAAGCCGATTTTAACATAAAAAAAGAACTACATCTAACAAAAAATGTATTTAATCCGAAAAAACAGGTGCTTTATCTATATTTATTTTTATCTAATTGAAATTCATATCTGTAAATTATTTAATTTTACATGTTTTAAGACGCGTAAGTAACAAGTTGAAAAATCACAACGATTCAATACCTGTACTTAAAAACAATTAAATTTTATATTCTCAATCCTTTAATATGAAAATACTTGCCCCTTATTTTCTGTTTTTTTGCATCGCTATTCAAGCACAAACAGGTATAGGTATTACAAGCCCTAAAGCAGACTTAAGAGGTGTTTTTGTGCCATCTATATCCAGTTTATCTTGGCCAACTAACCGCCATGCAACACCTGCTGTACAACAAGCAGAACTTATTGGCATTTTAGACAATCTAAAAGCAAATGGTTACAATACCGTTTTTTTACAAGTACGTCCCGAAAGCGATGCATTGTATGCTTCATCAATTGACCCTTGGTCTTATTGGTTAACAGGTACGCAAGGAAAAGCACCTACCCCTTTTTGGGATCCTTTAGAGTTTGCAATTAAAGAAGCACATGCCCGAGGGTTGGATTTGCACGCTTGGTTAAATCCATACAGAGTTAAACAAACTCCAGCTATGGTATTGGCTCCAAACAATGTGGCTAATTTGCACCCAAAATGGACTTTTCAAGCCCGATTAAATAAAACTGACAAAGCATTGTCATTAAAAATGCTAAACCCAGGACTTCCTGATGTTAGAAATTATATTGTACGTGTTATAGAAGATATTGCTAACAGGTATGATGTAGATGGCATTCATTTTGATGACTATTTCTATCCGTATTCCGGTATGGAAACCATTCCTCAAGATGCCCAAACATTTAAAGACCACAACCCTACTAAAGTTACCACGATTGAAGATTGGCGCAGAAACAATGTAAACTTAATGATAGGAATGGTTTATGATGCCATACAAAACATTAACACCTCCAAAAACAAAAGCATTGTATTTGGTATTAGTCCATTTGGAATTTGGAAAGCTGGCACACCATCTGGTATTACGGGCACTTCTTCATATAGCGCTTTGTATTGCGATCCAATAGCTTGGTTGAATATGGATAAAGTAGATTATTTAGCGCCACAATTATACTGGAATATCAACGGGAAACAAGATTACAACATACTTTCTAAATGGTGGAACGATCAGGCAAAACTATACTGTAAACAATTATATATAAGTCAGGCTTTTTATAAAATAGAGCATACAAAACCTTGGGATGTTACTGAAATCCAGAACCAGCTTAATCTTAACAAACAGCCCCATATGGACGCTACATTAGGCCAAATAGCGTATAGCTATAATGTAATAAAAAGTAATTTTAAAGGATTGAACAGTTTACTTAATACAAATCATTTTAAACACAAAACTTTTGCGCCTCCTATTGTAGGTTTAGGAAAAGATAATATTCCCCCAACAAAACCAGCAAATATTCGATTTGAACCTTTCAAAATTTTATGGGACACGCCAAAGGCGGCTTCAGATGGAGATTTACCAGTTAAATATGTTGTTTACGCATTTGATAATGCTAATGAAGCTGTTGCAAACATGAATGATGGCTCTAAAATACTGGATATTGTTGCAGGAAACGAACTTAAATTAACCCAACATCAAATAGACACCAAAGTTTTTGTAGTAACCGCTTTGGACAAAAACAATAATGAAGCAGGCGATTTTACAGAAGCAAATAAGTTTGGAACGACACACAGAAAAGTGAATGAATTAGTAATAAACCCTGTGGTTGATGAAATTCCAATAAATATTGAAGATGCTGATATTTTATTAAAAAAATCAATTTAAGACATAAAAAAAACAAAAGGTCAGATTTAATCTGACCTTTTAATTACATAGACAAGTTCTAAGTATCAAAACTCCATAGGAACTTCAATAAACAATAAACTAGAATCTTGCTCTGCTATTATTGAAAATGATTCTGTGTCAAAAATCCCAACAGCATCACGTGTTTCTAAAATGTCATTATCTATAAGTACTTTACCATTAATTGTCATCATATAAACCCCATGATTTTTACTTTTGAGTTTATATTCAAAATCTATATTGCTATCTAAATCAATTCTAGAAATTATGGCGTCTTGATGAATTTTTAAGCTGCCTTCATGGTTTTCATCTATAGATGTTACTAAAATTTGAAGCTTGTTTTTTCTGTCAGACGCTTCAAACTTTTTTTGGTCATATCGTGGTTCCACATGCTGTTTATCTGGAAATATCCAAATTTGAAACAAGCTTAAATGTTCATCTGCAGAACCGTTAATTTCAGAATGTTGTACACCTGTACCAGCACTCATAACTTGAACTTCATTGGGCAGTACAGGTATCCACGAATCACCCATATTGTCTTTATGTTTTAGAACACCTTTTAACGGGATGGTAATAATTTCCATATTATCATGTGGGTGTGTTCCAAAACCCATTTTTGGTGCAATAATATCATCGTTAAAAACCCTTAAAGCGCCAAAATGCACTTTTTCGGAATTATGATAACTTGCAAAACTAAACGAATGGTTTGCCTGTAACCAACCATGGTTTGCAAACCCTCTACTTTCGGCTTTATGTATGATTGTTTTCATGTTATTTATTAAATTAGAAAATCGTTTTAATTAAATTAGGTTTCGACTGCGCTCAACCTGACACTCTTACTTATCTCATTTTATCGAGCAAATTACTTAACTGCTCTGCTTCCTCTTCGGTTAAATTCTTAAGCAAATGGCTATTAAAATTATCTGGAATGGCATCTAAAAGTGCATTTCCTTCTTTTGTAATGGCTATTTTAACTACGCGTCTATCGTGGTCGCAAGCTAAGCGTTCAATATAATTTTTTGCGCATAGCTTATCCATCAATCTGGTGGCGTTGGGCGAACGTTCTATCATTCTATCTTTAATAATTTGAACGTTTACGGGTTCTTCCGCTCCTTTTAATATTCTTAAAATATTGTATTGCTGCGGTGAAATACCGTACTTCTTAAAAAAATCGTTCTGAAAACCAGAAATCCAGTTTGCTGTATACAAAATATTCAACAGGGCTTTAATTCTGTTATTGGCAAACTTTGAGTTGATATCTTTACTAATGTCTCCCATAATTACTAAGTTTAAGTTAAAACATCGGCATATTGTTCATGCTTTTTCTTAAAAACAGCATTTGCAAACGGACATAGCGGAATTACTTTTAAGTTATTGGCTCGTAAATATGCAACTGCCGCATCTACTAACTTATAGCCTACACCTTGTCCTTTAAGCGTATCGCTCACTTCTGTATGGTCTATAATGATATTGTTGGGCGCTGCATGCGAATAAGTCATTTCAGCAACTTTCACATCGTCTATCTCAACATAAAAAGCACCTTTTTTTCCGTTGTCTATTTGCTTAATTTCCATACTACAAATTATTTTGAAATGTTTTTACCGCTTCTAATAATTCTGAATTCAATGCATCGTTAACCAACTTTCCATCTTTAAAATTATCATTAAAATTTGGCAATGAAAACTCTGAAACAATATTTCCTCCATTAAAAGGAAATCTATTTTTAGCAATACCCAATACACTAGCACCTCCTCTAGCTCCCGGTGAAGTTGCCATTAATAGCATGGGTTTATTGCTCCAAAGCTTTCCATCAATTCTAGACATCCAATCAAAAATATTTTTAAAGACTGTTGAATACGCTCCATTATGTTCTGCTAAGGATAATATAATGCCATCAGAAGTTTTTATTAAATTTAAAAAATTATGGGCATTTTCTGGAATACCTTGTTCTTTTTCTAAGTCCACTCCAAAAAGTGGCAATTCAAAATCATTTAAGTCCAAATTATTAATGTTTACATTTTCAACTAAACTGACCGTATAAGTTGCTAACTTTTTATTAATTGATTCCCTACTATTTGATCCTGCAAAGGCTATTATATTTTTCATTAAACTGGCTTTTATATCATATATTCTATAAAGAAACCTTAATTAGTTTCCATAGCAAATATATGTTAAAATTATTTATTTACCAAGGAAAATATTTCCATGTAACTATATTTAATAAAACATTAACAAAAACCAACTATAAATTGAAACTTTTGTATTTTAGCTTCAAATAAAATACCGATGGATTTAAACTTCAATAAAAACGAAGATTACAATAAACTATTAGTTTCAGAACTTAATAAACGTCTTGCTAAAGTACATTTGGGAGGTGGAAAAAAGAGCATTGAAAAACACCAAGCTAAAGGTAAAATGACGGCACATGAACGTGTTAATTATTTATTGGATGCCGGTACAAAATCCATTGAAATTGCCGCTTTTGCTGGTGAAGGCATGTATGAATCGCACGGAGGTTGCCCATCGGCAGGTGTTGTAGTAAAAATTGGTTATATAAACGGAAAACAATGTATTGTTGTTGCTAATGATGCCACTGTGAAAGCTGGTGCATGGTTCCCTATTACGGCCAAAAAGAACTTGCGTGCACAAGAAATTGCTATAGAGAACAAATTACCTATAATCTATCTGGTAGACAGTGCTGGGGTTTACCTTCCTTTGCAAGATGAAATTTTTCCAGACAAAGAACATTTCGGACGTATTTTTAGAAACAACGCCATTATGAGCAGTATGGGCATTACGCAAATTGCTGCGGTTATGGGTAGCTGCGTTGCTGGTGGTGCATATTTGCCCATCATGAGTGATGAAGCATTGATTGTTGATAAAACAGGTAGTATTTTTTTAGCTGGTAGTTATTTAGTGAAGGCTGCCATTGGAGAAACTATTGACAATGAAACACTTGGGGGTGCTACTACACATTGCGAAATTAGCGGCGTAACCGATTATAAAGCTAAAGATGATAAGGATGCCTTAGATACCATCAAAAGTATTATTGGTAAAATTGGTGATTATGACAGAGCAGGATATAACCGAATAGATGCAGAGAAACCAAAAGAAAATCCTGCAGATATTTATGGAATTTTACCAAAATCTAGAGCCGACCAATATGATATGTATGACATTATCAAGCGACTGGTAGACAACTCGGAATATGATGAATATAAAGCAGGCTACGGAAAAACCATTATTACCTGTTATGCCCGAATTGATGGTTGGGCTGTCGGTATTGTTGCAAACCAACGCAAACTGGTAAAAACCAAACAAGGTGAAATGCAATTTGGTGGTGTAATTTATAATGATAGCGCCGATAAAGCCACCCGATTTATAGCAAACTGCAACCAGAAAAAAATCCCTTTAGTGTTTTTACAAGATGTTACTGGGTTTATGGTGGGCAGTAAAAGTGAACATGGTGGCATTATTAAAGATGGTGCTAAAATGGTGAACGCCGTTAGTAATTCGGTGGTGCCAAAATTCACAGTCATTATTGGAAATAGCTATGGCGCAGGTAATTACGCCATGTGTGGCAAAGCATACGATCCGCGATTAATTGTTTCATGGCCAAGTGCAGAATTGGCTGTAATGAGTGGTAACTCTGCCGCCAAAGTATTGCTTCAAATAGAAAAAGCTTCTTTAGAAAAGAAAGGTGAAAAAATCACTAAAGAAAAAGAAGAAGAACTCTACAACAAAATTAAAGACCGATACGATAACCAGGTATCGCCTTATTATGCTGCTTCACGCATTTGGACGGATGCCATTATAGATCCGTTGGATACGCGTAAATGGATTAGTATGGGCATTGAAGCTGCAAACCACGCACCTATTGAAAAAGCTTTTAATTTAGGTGTTTTACAGGTCTAAATTTTAAAATCTTCGCATTTTTTTGTATCTTTTGTATTGAAAATCAATAATTTCAATCATGGAAACAATAAAAACCTTAAATAAGTGGGCAAATGGGCATACCTATTTACCACTTGATTTGCTCCGCATTGCCTTAGGTACATTCCTATTTATTAAAGGCATTAATTTTATGGCAGACAGCATGATGCTTACCGAGTTGTTTAAACCCATGCAAAATATGGCTGGTGGCATGATTGCTGTGCACTATGTAGCGCCGGCACACTTCATTGGTGGTATTCTTATTGCCTTTGGCTTATTAACCCGTTGGGCCATTGTTGCACAAATACCTATTTTAATTGGTGCCATTTTGATAAATTTTGTTGGCGAAATGAATACCAATAACTTAATACTCGCTATAATTACATTACTTGTATGTGCTTTTTTCCTAATATATGGTTCTGGAAAACATTCACTGGATTATTATTTCAAAATGCAACAATAAAAAAAGGTCTGAAAAGTGTATTGAGTTTTATTTGTCTGGTTGAGCGCAGTCGAAACCTAATATTAATAACTGTTAGGAATAATATTTCAACTTGCTCCTTTTGACGTAGCATGACACTTTTCAGACTTTTCATGCTTATAAACTTTGATAGGATGAAACCAAGCGTATAAATTCAGATTTGTAACCATCTTCATCATCACCTCTCCCCGATTTAGCTAAAGTAATAACATCTTCTATTTTTGAATTGTTATGGTATTTAGAATGTCTTAATTGCATTCCAAACAAAGCGACTGCCGATGCAAAATTTAAATCTCTAGAAGCTTCAGAAACCATATCTTTTTGAATATGAATCATTTCGATACTTTTATCACCATCAGGTTTTTTATATCTAAATTTCACCGTGAATAATTCATCTGAATAATCTTTAATTGCTTCAGGTTTTGTGTATTTTAAATCGGCTACATCTTTTAAATAATTACTATCAACACCAACCGGTATCACTTCATACAATGCAGTCACTGTATGTCCACTTCCTAATTCGCCAGCATCTTTAGTATCATCTATAAAATCTTCATCAGCAAGCATTCTGTTTTCATAACCAATTAATCTATAAGCTTGTACTTTATTTGGGTTGAATTCAATTTGAATTTTCACATCTTTAGCTATGGTGAACAAGGTGCCGCCAAACTCTTTTCCAAAAACCTTTTGAGCTTCTTGCATATTATCGATGTATGCATGGTTTCCATTTCCTTTATCAGCTAAAATTTCAAGTTTTGAATCTTTATAATTTCCGTAGCCAAATCCTAAAACAGATAGGAATACGCCCGATTTCCGTTTATCTTCAATTAAATTTTCCATGGCTTTATCACTTGATGCTCCTACATTAAAATCGCCATCGGTTGCTAAAATTACTCTATTGTTTCCATTCTTTTTAAAGTTTTCTTCAGCTAATTTATAAGCCAATTTTATACCTGAACCACCATCTGTTGAACCTCCAGAATTTAAATTATCTAAAGCATTAATGATTTTTTCTTTATGTTTCCCTGAAGTTGGTTCTAACACCACACCTGCTGCACCAGCATACACCACAATAGAAACTTTATCTTGTTCCCGTAACTGATTTACCAATAATTTAAAAGCTGATTTTAACAACGGTAACTTATTTTGAGAACTCATAGACCCTGAAACATCAATTAAAAAAGTGAGGTTGGATGTTGGCAATGCTTCATTTGCATACGTTTTCCCTTGCAACCCTATTTTAACAATTTTGGTACTGCTGTTCCAAGGTGTTTTGGCAACTTCGGTATTAATGGAAAATGGATGCTCACCTGTAGGTTGCGGGTAATTATAATCGAAATAATTAATCATTTCTTCAATTTTAACAGCATCAGGTTCAATAGCTAACCCGCTGTTAATCATGCGTCTTATATTACTGTAAGATGCTTTATCCACATCAATAGAAAATGTTGATAATGGAGAAAGCGATGTTCTCTCAAAATTATTTTCTTCAATTACTGCATAACTTTCTTGATTTTCTAACCTAAAATTTCCTTGATGTGTTGTAATTACGACACAACCATTGCTTGTTATTTTACCAAACTTATCTTTAGCTTCCGCTTTATCATACTGTATTTTGGTGTCAATATCCTGTTTTGGTAAATTTTCAATAATATAATTGTGCTCTTTTTTAACAGGAACGCCATCAACAATATATAAAGGTTGGTTTAAAACTTCTGCATTATTTTTTGTTGATATTATAATAACACCGTTGTTTCCTCTACTCCCATAAATTGCTGTAGCATTGCTATCTTTTAGAATTGTTATGTCGTTTACCTGATTTGGATTGACAGATTCCAGCACATTATATGGCATTATATGACCATCCACCACAACTAAAGGCTGATTATTGCTAGTAATAGTTGAAGCGCCTCGAATTACAATATGCGCATTAGATCCTGTATTACCTGTTGTATTAGTTACTGCAACACCAGCGAGTTTTCCTTGCAATGCATTAGGAACTGAATTGTACTGAATTTGATTTGCTAATTTATTATGATACTTTTTTTGTTCGTTTTTCTTTATTTGAGATACTGAAACTTGAGTTACAGAACCTGTTACATAACTTCTTCTTTGAGTACCATACCCAACTACAACAACTTCATTTAAACAAGACACGTCTGCTTGTAACGCTACCGAAATAGTATTTAGTTTACCTACTAACTTTTCTTCGGTTTTATAGCCCAGAAATGAAAACACTAAAACATCATTGTCTTTGGCTTTAATTTCATATATACCATTAAAATTTGTTGTTACCCCTGTTGAAGTTCCTTTTATTAAGACATTAACTCCTGGAATGGGTGCGTTATCATCTGCTGCTGTTACTTTACCTGTAATTAGTCGTTCTTGTGATTGTATTTGCATTGAAACTGTCAACACAAAAATAAATTTTAGTAATGTTTTCATGTGCCTAAATTTATTTTTTTTTAAGGTCACATGCTGTTCGCAGTTAAACATTTCTGATAATTGATAAAATTCTGAACATGCTCGTTTCATAATAGCTGATTTTAAAGTTTAACATAAAACTAAAACCAACTACCTTATTTTAAAACCACCAATGAGTGAAGTGTGCTTTTGAATGAGTTAAAGATAATTTATTAACTCCAATGTTTTTTTACGATGAATTTTACCCGAAACTGTTTCAACAAATGTATTTAACGTGAAAATTTGCTTCGGTTTTTCATGTTTTTTTAATTCAGAAAAAGCAGAAGCCTCTATGGAATCAATAGGGCCTTCAACAACAAGAACAAGTTGTTCTCCTAATGTTTCGTGGGGTTTGGACGCGATAAAGAAACGAGATTGTATCTTATTTTGAAGCTTAGCTTCTATTTGCTCTGGAAACAGTTTTAAACCGCCAGAGTTTATAACGTTATCAAAACGCCCCAACCATTCAAATTCGGTTTCAGAATGTATTTTTACAATATCGTTTGTTGTAATTTTTTCTTCAGAAAGTTTAGACGCATCTATTACTAAACAATCTCTTTCGTCCGTTGAAATAGAAATATTTGGAAGTAATTTGAAATATGATGCTGAAACAAGTTCAGCATGACAGAAGTTATTAAGTTTTTTAAGAGCAATGTGTGTAACGGTTTCCGTCATGCCGTAGGTTTCAAAAACATAGGGATTGATATTTTTAATTTTCGCCTTTAAAGCATTAGAAACCGAAGCACCTCCAACAATAATGGTTTTAATATGGCCGCAATCTTGTAAGGTGTTTTCAAGCTGTAGCGGTATCATGGCACAAAAATCATAGCCTTTTTTAACATTGAACAGGGGGTTACTGGTTGGCTCTACCAAATCCAATTCCAAACCTAAAACCATGGACCTTACCAACATCATTTTACCTGCTATAAACTGCGAGGGTAAACAATGTAAAACTGTATTGCTTGGTTTTAAACCAAAAAACGCACCGGTTGCTAAGGCAGAATTTACCATAGCTTGTTTACTTATTTTTATGGATTTGGGTGTTCCTGTTGAGCCGGATGTATTTACTTCTACAAAATCATTATCATCCAACCATTGATGTAAAAAATTGCCGATTTCCTGCTCATACTTATCACCCTCTTTTACAAAATAATGCGCAAGCTGTAACAGGTGATCAATTGAATAGTGAACGCCTTTAATTTTGAATTTTTCGTGAATGATTTTAAAATTCGTTTCCATTAGAATTGGTATCTTCTATAACGAAAGTCTCTTCTTTTACAGGTTCAACGACCTTTCCGAATAGTTTTTCTTTCCAATCGGTCCATTTATATATGCGTGATAAAATAAAAAGCAATATTGGGAAAACAACAAATACAGGAACGAAAATTTCGCCAATAGCCATTTCGGAAGGATCGGACATATCTTTTAAAATAGAATGTGTTTGGAACGCCGTCCAATCTGCAGTTACTAAAAGTGCTGTAAAAAGATTGTTAGCTGCATGAAACCCAAGTGATAGTTCTAAACCCTCATCCATTAAAGTCATAATTCCCATAAACAAACCTGTTCCTATATAATAAACCATGATGATAGGTCCTAATTTATCAACTTCTGGGTTTGCTATATGCAATAAACCAAAAACTACTGAAGTGATTAGCAATGGCACCCACTTGTTCTTCACAATAACCCCAATTCCTTGCATTAAATAACCTCTAAACAGGTACTCTTCAAAACTAGTTTGTAGAGGTATTAAAAGAATAGCAATAACGCAGAGTATTAAAAAAGGTACGAGTTTAAAGTTTATTTCATAATCTTCTGGCGTCATCAAATAATCTACTACAACCAACCCACTTGAAATAATACCCCAAACAAAAAAGATGAGCCAAAAACGTTTCCAATCTATCTTTTTTCTAGAAGTAGTTAAATGTGTAAAAGATTGATTGTGTAAATATCTTGACACTAACAATAAGCCCAATAAACCTACCGCAAAAGACAATAACATTAAAAACAAATTTAGATTTGGCTCTAGAAGCGACATCATGTTTTTTTCATCCATGCCCAGTATATTATCGCCATCTTTAATAGCCTTAAACATAACTGCTGCCGTAAAAGGAATTTGCCCAATTACCACAGCAACAACAATAATTACCAATCCTACCAAATACCGCCACCATTCGTGTAATACATTAAATGCTTGAGCTATATACATATCTATAAATTAAATTTCCAATCTGTTTTATTATTATACTGCAAAGTACCGTTTTTTACTTCTAATGGGCAATCAAAATTATTTGTAAATAAACCGCCAGTACCCAAACCTTGTGGCAACTTGCTTTGTTTGGTATAGGTGTATTGAGCAATGGCATTTAACCCAATGTTACTTTCCAAGGCACTGGTAATCCACCAGCCTACTTGGTTTTGTTCTGCTATTTCAATCCATTCATTGCTTCCTTTGAAACCACCCACTAAACTCGGTTTTAAAATTATGTATTGTGGTTTTATGGTTTGTAGCAACTTTTTCTTTTCTGTTACAGAAAACACACCAATTAATTCTTCATCTAAAGCTATTGGAAGCGGTGTTTCTTTACAAAGTTTAGCCATGTCATCTACTTGACCTTGTTTTATGGGTTGCTCTATGGAATGGATGTCTAAATTTGATAAAATTTTTAATTTCTCTAAAGCCTCGGAAGGTAAAAAAGCGCCATTAGCATCAACACGTAGTTCGATATCTTTTGAAGTAAATTCTTTTCTAATGGATTTTAAAAGATTTATTTCGGTTTGAAAATCGATGGCTCCAATTTTCATTTTGATGCAATTGAAACCAGCTTCAATTTTATCTTGAATTTGTTGTTTCATGAACGTTTCAGAACCCATCCAAATCAATCCGTTTATGGCAATAGAATCTTCACTTTGCGTGAATTTTGAAGGAAATATTTCAAATGGACTATGGCTTTCTAAAGATTTAAAAGCCATTTCCAAACCAAATTGAATGCTCGGGAATTCCAATAATTCATTCAGTAAAAAATCTAAATCTAATTGAATATTATTGCAAACCCATTGTAGTTTATCTTCATAATCGGGTCTATCGTCAATAGACAAACCCCTAAACAACCCGCATTCGCCAATACCTTGTTTTTCTCCAGAATTTAAAATAAGAAAATAGGTTTCTTTGGTTTTTAGAACACCTCTAGAAGTACCGCTGGCTTGTTTAAAATTTAAAATGTATTTTTTGTAAAAAGCTTTCATTAAATTACGAATTGTCAATTACGAATTACGGATTAGAATTTTTGCTTTTCATCGTTTTTTGAATACTTCCTATAATTCTAAGTATTTCTTCAACATCTATGAGTACTTTAATCGCTTTTTCCTCGTCTAAATAGCCCGAATCTTGTAATAATCGAAGCCAATATTTAGTTTCTCTTGCTTCTTTATATGAAATTGTAAGTTTAGCATAAAAATCTTTTTCCGATTGACCTCCTATGGCTTCTTCTATATTAGCGCCAATGGATGTACCACTTCGAAGTAATTGTTTAGATAGAACAAACTCTTTTTTATCTTCACATAAGTACTTATAAACTTCAACAATTTGTAAAGCAAAAACATATGTTTTGACTTGAATAATATTTTCTTTCATTTACAATGTTACTTCGTAACTCCTAATTGATAATTCGTAATTGAAAATTGATAATTTATAATTCAATACTTTCGCCAATTTCCAACAACATTAAATCCTTCCCTTTATCAAAGAATTTACGTTTGGCTTCTTCGTGGTCTATTTCAATGTAACCAAACGTATCAAAATGATAGCCTAAAACTTTATCGCACTGTACAAAATCACTCGCTATAATAGCATCATCAATGCCCATGGTAAAATTATCACCAATTGGTAAAATGGCTAAATCTAACTTGGTTTTCATTGGGATAAGCTTCATATCGAAGGTTAAAGCGGTATCTCCTGCTATGTAAATGTTTTTGTGTTCGCCTTCAATTACAAAACCACCTGGTTGTCCGCCATATGTTCCATCGGGAAAGGACGAAGTATGAATGGCGTTCACGTACTTAACTGTTCCAAATTCAAAATCCCAACTACCACCATGGTTCATAGGGTGACCTTCAATACCCAATGCTTCAAAGTGTGATACAATTTCAAAATTAGATACCACAATGGCATTGGTGCGTTTTGCTATGGCTTCCACATCTACAATATGGTCTTGATGCGCGTGGGTAAGTAAAATATAATCGGCTTCAAGCGTATCGATATTTATATGCGCTGCCTTTGGGTTTGCCGAAATAAACGGGTCTACAAGAATATTAACGTCATTAACCTGTATCCCTAAACTAGCGTGACCGTAAAATGTAATTTTCATTCGTTTTTAAATTAATTTTATCAAGTAAGTAAAATACAAAAATTTCACAACAAATGCCCTATCCCCATTAACACCGATAAAAGCACTGTTGTTAAGGCTACTTTTTTTAATTCCGGATCCAATAATTTTGAATCGTTGCATTTTAAAACTTTTTTAATATGAATGATTAAAGGAATATAAGCTATAAAATAGATTAAATTAAGGATGGATGTGAAATATAATATACCAAATAACCCTGATAAAATAATTGCTAAAACAATGATTGCTACATGATATTTTTTAGCGTTATCTATACCTATTTTAACAGCTAAAGTTAATTTATTCGATTTTTTATCCGATTCAATATCTCGCATATTATTAAGGTTTAAAACCGCTGCACTTAATAGACCGATTGTAATTGCAGGTAAAAACACAACGTGATCTATCTTTTTTGCATATAACACATAACAACCTATGACACTTACCAAACCAAAAAAAACAAAAACATAAACATCTCCAAAACCTTTATAACCATACGCATTGTTGCCAACAGTGTACCTAATAGCAGCAGCAATCGATGCAATGCCAAGTAAAAAGAAAAGAAGTGTTAAAAAGAAATATTTTACACCAAACGACGCGAAAATTAAGAAAAACGCTAAGCCAATTGAGATTAAAACACTTAATTTTATAGCGTTAAACATCTCATCTGGAGAAATTTTTCCCGTTTGAATGGCACGATCCGGACCTATTCGGTCATTATTATCGGTACCTTTAATACCATCGCCATAATCGTTAGCTAGGTTGGATAAAATTTGAAAACTTAAGGTTGTTAAAATAGCCAACGTAAAAATTAACCAATCGAAACAGCCATTGTATTCTGCAAAGCAAGACGCCAAAATAATACCTGAAATTGATAAAGGAAGCGTTCGTAAACGCATGGTTGAAATCCAAATAGAAACTTTCTTCATACTATGGAATCCATTTTTTTACAAAATTAGGCTTACGTTTTTCTAAAAAAGCATTTCTACCTTCAACAGCTTCTTCTGTCATATAAGCTAAACGGGTTGCTTCACCTGCAAATACTTGTTGCCCAACCATACCATCATCTGTTAAATTCATAGCGAATTTCAACATTTTTATAGAAGTTGGCGATTTTGCAAGTATTTCCTGTGCCCATTCAAAGGCAGTAGATTCCAATTCGACATGAGGAATAACGGCATTTACCATGCCCATTTCAAATGCTTCTTGGGCAGAATAATTTCTTCCTAAGAAAAATATCTCGCGTGCTTTTTTCTGTCCGACCATTTTAGCTAAATAAGCCGATCCATAACCACCATCAAAACTGGTAACATCGGCATCCGTTTGTTTAAAAATAGCGTGTTCTTTACTGGCCAGTGTTAAATCGCAGACCACGTGTAAGCTATGTCCGCCACCAACTGCCCAACCTGGAACTACGGCTATTACAGCTTTCGGCATAAAACGAATTAGACGTTGAACTTCTAGTATATTTAAACGGTGGTAACCATCTTCACCTACGTAACCTTGTTTTCCTCGGGCTTTTTGATCGCCACCCGAACAAAAACTCCAAACACCATCTTTAATTGATGGTCCTTCAGCCGATAATAATACCACGCCTATATTGACGTCTTCATTAGCATTATAAAATGCATCATATAATTCACTCGTTGTTTTTGGTCTAAAAGCATTACGCACATTTGGCCTGTTAAAGGCAATACGAGCTACTCCATTACATTTTTTATAGGTAATGTCTTCATACTCCTTAACAGTTTCCCAATTAATTTGCTCCATTTTTTATTATTTTGCTCAAAAATAATTTTTATTTAATTAAAACACTTACTTCAAATTAAAAAATGTAATTTGCTGCTATATTAATATCGGTGATTTAGAATAAATCAAAGAAAGTCATAAAAATTAGTTAAATATTTAAAACCTCAAGGCGCTTTTTGAGATTTCAAAATAAGTACATACACTAATTTGATTGTAGTCTTTTATTTATTATTTTTGTATCTAAAATTGATTTTTATCTCTAATACATGCGTTTTAACCTGTTTTTTATGTATCTTGTAGATGAATTAATCCCCAAAGCCTATGTTACTTAAAATTACTATTTTAATTTTTGTACTTGTAGTTTTCAATTTCTTATTACTAAAATTTAGCAGTAATAAAACTATAAAACAGACTAAAAAAAACAAAGCACCTGTTGTAATTAAACCTGAAACTACCATTGTACAGGAGCCACAAACGCTTGCTCCAACAGGGAGTTAGTTTTACTGAAGTGTTTATTACCAAACCAATGCCCTCTATTAGCACTTAATGGAGATGGGTGTCCTGATGTTAATACTTGGTGTTTTTTATTATCAATTAGTTTTTGCTTTTTCTTAGCATAGCCTCCCCAAAGTAAAAAAACCACATTTTCTTTATTGTCACTAATCGTTTTTATTACTGAGTCGGTAAATAGCTCCCACCCTTTGTTTTGATGACTTCCCGCTTGGTGTGCCCTAACTGTAAGTGTGGCATTCAATAAAAGGACGCCTTGATCTGCCCAACGCATTAAATTTCCGCTTATGGGATATGGTATCCCCAAGTCTGTTTCTATTTCTTTAAAAATATTGATTAATGAAGGTGGATGCTTGATGCCTTCATTTACGGAAAAACATAAGCCATTGGCTTGACCAAAATCGTGATAAGGGTCTTGCCCTATTATAACAACTTTTACATCATCAAAATGGCAATGGTTAAACGCATTAAAAATTTGATTTCCTGGTGGAAAACAGCTATGATTTCTATATTCAGCTTTAACAAAACCTACTAAATCCTTAAAATAAGGCTTTTCAAATTCTGTTTCTAAATAAGGTTTCCAATTTTCGTGTATATCAACATTCATAGGAATATATCTAAAATCGGACTAAAATAATACTATCTTTAGTCTTATTAAAACAATTTACGATTGAAAAAAATAAAATTCCCAACCGCTCAAACCATACTTATTATTATTGCTGGCTTAGTAGCTATTTTAACTTGGATGATTCCTTCTGGAAAATTTGATTCTTTGGCATATAATAAAGCTGAAAATACATTTACTAAAACAAGTTTAAGCAAAACCGAAGCCTTAGCAGCCACCCAAGAAACTTTAGATGCGCTAAACATCAATATCCCTATAGAAAAATTTACGAATGGGGATATCTGGAAACCCATAGGAATACCGAATACCTACCAAAAAGTTGAAGCAAAACCACAGGGTTTTGTGGCTTTTATACAATCGCCCATAAAAGGTATTATTGAAGCGGCCGACATTATTTTTCTGGTATTATTTATTGGTGGCTTAATTGGAATAATGAACCATACAGGTGCTTTTGATGCAGGTATATCTTGGTTAGCACATACCTTAAAAGGAAAAGAATTTTTGTTAATCATATTGGTAACCTTACTTATAGCCATTGGCGGAACTACTTTTGGACTGGCAGAAGAAACCATTGCCTTCTACCCTATTTTAATCCCTATTTTTTTAGCTGCAAAATATGATGCCATGGTAGCATTAGCCTGTATTTATTTAGGCTCGTCTATTGGTACTATGTGTTCAACAACCAATCCGTTTAGTGCCATTATAGCTTCAGATGCTGCTGGTATTAATTGGACTACTGGCTTAACTGGGCGTTTTATCATGCTTATTTTAGGAACACTTATTTGCATCCTTTACACACTAAGGTATGCAAAACGCGTAAAGAATGATCCTTCAAAATCTGTTATTTACAGTCAAAAAGAAGCTATTGAAGCCATTTTTGGAAACACAACAAACTCAACTATTAAATTATCTATTCGCTTAAAACTCATCCTTTTTATATTCGCCATGTGTTTTATTGTAATGATTTACGGTGTATCGCAACTAGAATGGTGGTTTTTGGAAATGACCGTTGTATTCTTTGTTGGTGGAATCATTATTGGATTTTTAGCCAAAATTGACGAGTATACTTTTGTTGATACTTTTGTGAAAGGCGCCAGTGATTTACTTGGTGTTGCCCTTATTATAGGCATTGCACGAGGTATTACCGTATTAATGGAAGATGGTCAAATAAGTGATACCTTATTATATTATGCAAGTAACGCAACCAATGGTATGCATAAAGGTGTTTTCATTAATGCCATGCTTTACATTTATGGGGGGTTGTCGTTTTTTATACCATCATCTTCTGGTATGGCGGTTTTAACCATGCCCATCATGTCTCCTTTGGCCGATGGTGTTGGCATTGGAAGGGAACTGATTGTGAACACCTATCAATATGGTATGGGATTGTTTGCATTTATAAACCCAACGGGGCTTATTTTAGCATCGTTAGCTATTGTGAAAGTGGGCTATGATAAATGGTTGAAATTCGTGATGCCGTTGGTTATTATATTAACCGTTTTTACTATGCTGGCACTAACAATTTCGGTTTACTTATAAGCTTGAATTAATTTTATAAGCCACCACTTTATTTCCAAAAAAAGTAGGTATCAATAGGATGTTTTTATTTGGAATTATGCCTATATCGGCAGCATTAAGTTTTTCTTCTTGAGTATCCAATATTTTGGTGGCTGCATCCCCAGGGAAATTTTTGTCCACAAAAAACACTTCTCCTATCCATGTAGAAATTAAATATCCCTGTTTTATAGGCACAATACCATCTCCTTTTAAGATACCGGTAGCTACAAGTGTTTGCGCCTTTGTTTTCTTATCAATAGCTATAAAATCGCCCTTACTAAAGGAGACAATAAGTATACGGTCTTTTTCAGCCAATATACCATTAGGATTTAATCCTTCTAAATCTAACCATAAAGACACTTCATCATTAACTAGTTTGTAAATTTTACTATCTTTAGAATCTGTAGTGTACACATCGCCATTAGTATCTATATCTACATCATTTAAAAAAACAGCATTTTCAACTGCAATGGTTTTCTCTACAGAGCCCGATTTCATATCAATTTTAATCATGGCATCAATATCTGCGACGTAAAGCTTATCATTATAATAATTAGCCCCTTTTGGTGCATGCATATTTGTAACCCAATTTTGGGTAAGTGTTTTTCCTTCCGAGTTAATAACGGACATGGTTCCATCTCCATCTTTTGCATCGGTAGGTACATTACCCATATTTGATACATAAATTACATCCCTCTTTAAATCATATCTTACCGCTTCACAAGTTTTCAACAAAGTATCGGTTTCCCATAGTTTGGTTAAAACTATTTCTGCTTTTATGGGTTTTTGTGCTGCTGTTTCCTTTTTATATTGTTTACAAGAAACTAAAACCGTAATACTTAATAGGAATAAAAATGGAGAAGCCTTCATAAGATATAATTTAATGACTAAGATAATATTTTTACCAACAACTCTTTTAATAAATCGCCTTGTGGAACAGCATTGGAACCTACACCTTTACTTTTTACATCAAATTCCCGAAGGGTTGAAACCACTTCACTTACTTTTCGCATCGGATAATTTCTTGCAGCTGTTACATAATCGTTAACAAAATAAGGATTCACTTTTAATGCCGAAGCTACATTTCGTGGTGATTTATCATTCAACCCATGAAAATGTAACAATTGTGAAAAAAAACTGAACAGTAAAGAAACCGTTACCACCATGGGGTTGTCCTTGGGGTTTTCGGCAAAATAATTTACAATTCTATAGGCTTTAAGCGCATTCCGTTCGCCAATGGCATGGCGTAATTCAAAATTATTAAAGTCTTTACTAATACCTATATTTTCCTCAATATGCTCTGGTGTTATTTGAGTTCCTTTAGGTAGGATAATTTGAAGCTTATCCAGTTCGTTACTTATTTTACTTAAATCGGTCCCTAAAAACTCCACCAACATTTGTACTGCTTTTGGGGCAATGGTATAGTTTTTAGTGGATAAAACCCGACGAATCCAATCGGCTACTTGGTTTTCATATAACTTTTTACTTTCGTAAACCACAGCACTTTTTTGCAGCGTTTTATAAAGCGATTTACGCTTATCAATGGTTTTATATTTATAGTTTAAAACCAGTATAGTGGATGGCTGGGGCTGTTTAGCATAATCTACCAACTTTTCTATGGTACGTGATAATTCTTGGGCTTCTTTAACTATAATCACCTGGTATTCTGCCATCATCGGGTAGCGTTTGGCATTACTTACTACATCTTCAACTGTTACATCACGCCCATAAAGCACCATTTGGTTAAAACCACGTTCTTCTTCACTTAAAACAGTATCCTCAATAAAATCGGATATTTTGTCTATATAATAAGGTTCTTCACCCATTAAAAAATAAATGGGCTTCAACTTTCCGTTTTTTATATCGGTAACTAATTGTTTTACTTCGTCCAAATTCTACAAATTTTCAAAAAGACAAGCACCAAATTCCAATCATAAAAATAATTGGTATTTGGCATTTGAATATTGTGAGTTTTAATTTTTGAATCTTAACTTTGAAAAATTAATTACAACGCATTGCAGCAACTCAATTTTCCTAAGTTTTCGTTTCGATTCAAAAATAGCGAAAATAAAATTTCTATTTTTGATGACATCCGTAAAAAATTTGTGATTTTACAACCCGAAGAATGGGTACGCCAACATTGTGTTCAGTATTTAATGATTGAAAAAAAATATCCGAAATCATTGATTAATATTGAAAAGGAACTAACAATCAACAATTTAAAAAAACGGTACGACGTTGTAGTTTTTAATCCCGACGGCAGTATACACTTAATAGTAGAATGCAAAGCGCCCAACATAAGCATAAATCAAGATACTTTTGACCAAATTGCACGCTACAATTTATCTTTACAAGCCACTTTTTTAATGGTTACCAACGGCATAAACCATTATTATTGCCAAATGGATTTTGAAAACGAGCGTTATACTTTTTTAAAAGACATCCCAAATTACAATTAACAATGGACAATTAAAAATTAACAATGGGAAATGACACTGAACAAAAATTAAAAATTGCAATCGTCATTCTTAACTGGAATGGCAAAAAGTTATTGGAGCAGTTTTTACCATCGGTTATAGAGCACTCAAAAGAAGCTACGGTTTACGTAGCCGATAATGCTTCAACCGATGATTCTGTAAATTTTATAAAAACAGCCTTTCCATTAATAAAAATAATTCAAAACACAGAAAATGGTGGTTATGCCAAAGGCTACAACGACGCTTTAAAACAGGTTGAATCCGATGTTTTCTGCCTTCTTAATAGCGATGTTGAAGTTACCAAAAATTGGTTAACTCCTATTATTAACACCTTTAAAAACGAATTTAACACCGCCATCATTCAACCAAAATTATTGGATTTTAATAAGCGAGATTATTTTGAATACGCTGGAGCCGCAGGTGGTTTTATAGATAAGTATGGTTACCCATATTGTAGAGGACGCATTTTTAACACCATTGAAAAAGATAACGGACAGTACAACGATACTTCAGAGATTTTTTGGGCATCGGGTGCTTGTTTATTTATTAGAAAATATGTGTTTAACGAACTGAACGGTTTAGACGAAGCTTTTTTTGCCCATATGGAAGAAATAGATTTATGCTGGCGCGCAAAAAACAAAGGTTACGCTGTTAAATATGTTGGGCAATCTACCATTTACCATGTAGGAGGCGCTACACTAAGCAATACAAACCCTAAAAAAACTTTCCTTAATTTCAGGAATAGTTTGTTTACAGTAACAAAAAATGCCCAAGGAAACATTTTTTTAATTATTCTCATGCGTTTAATTTTGGATGGTCTTGCAGGCATTAAATTTCTGCTAGAAATGAAGCCAAAACATATCTTAGCCATTTTGAAAGCACATATTAGTTTTTACAGCCATTTAAAGCAACTTTTGGCACAGCGAAAAGCCAATAAAAAGAAAATGTCATATAGTAAAATTAACAGTATTGTTTTATGTTATTTTCTGTTTAAAAAGCAGTATTTTAAAAGTTTATAAGTTTTTAGTAAAAGTTTTGTTAAAATTTAACAAGCAATATTTTTTTATATACTTTTGCTGTAATAAACAAGAAATATTAATCCCTTAAATAATTATGAAGAAAATTTTTTTATTAAGTGTATCTGCAATGCTTGTATTAAGCTCATGTGTTTCTAAAAAGCAATTTACAGATCTTGAAACTAAATACAAAGAATCTCAAGATTTACTAAATTCAGCTACAGTTAAATTAAACACATGTTTAGAAGATAGAGCTTCTGCTACGGCAAGAGCAAAAGTATTAGAAGAGCAAGTTGCCGATTTAAGAAAAAACAACGACAACTTACAAGTGTTATCAGCAAAAGGTGCTAGCAGCATAGAAAAAACATTAGAAAGCATTAGAGAAAAAGAGATGAAAATCACTCGTCTTCAAGATGCATTAACTAAAAAAGACAGTATTACACTTGCTGTAGTAACTAGCTTAAAACGTGAAGTAGGCATCAACGATCCAGATATCGAAATCAACGTTGAAAAAGGTGTTGTATTTATTTCTATTGCCGATAAATTATTATTCCAAAGCGGCAGCTACAACGTAACTTCAAAAGCTAAAGAAGTATTAGCTAAAGTTGCAAAAGTAGTAAACAGCAAACCAGATTTCGAATGTATGGTTGAAGGTCACACAGATAACGTTCCTTACAATGGTGGTGTGTTAATTGATAACTGGGATTTAAGTGTGAAACGTTCTACATCTATCATTAGAGTATTACAAACACTTGGTGTAAACCCTGCACAATTAATTGCAGCTGGACGTGCTGATTATGTGCCATTAGTAGAAAACAACACTGCTGAAAACAGAGCAAAAAACAGACGTACTAGAATTGTTGTACTTCCTAAAATCGATCAATTCTATGATATGGTTGAAAAAGAAATGAAAAACCTTTCTGCTCAAAAATAATTAGAGTTTAAAAGAAATAAGAAAGCTCAACTGTAAAGTTGGGCTTTTTTTATGTTCAAAATTTAAAAGTTTATAATGGCGTCCCCCTATCGGGTCAGGCTTTCAGCTATATCTTTTTTTCGTATCTCAAAAAAGGATGCCGCCTCAATCCTTAACGCAACCTACCTATGAAGTTAAGTAATAAAAGCGAATTTTTAGTCATGTCTAACCAAAGTGAGACATCTCACAAAAAAATATTGAGGTTAAATCTAAAAATTATGCGACCTCTCACATCCGTTCGAGGTGACAGAGAATATCAATAAAATATAAGTCTAAAAAATCTCTAGCCCCCCTTTGCCTTCTCTTACTACAAAAGGCTCGTCTTCTGATAAATCTATAACCGTAGAAGCATGGTTATCTCCATAGCCTCCATCAATAACCAAATCTACCAAATTATCCCATTTTTCTAAAATAAGTTCGGGATCTGTGGTATATTCAATAACCTCATCTTCATCGCGTATGGAAGTAGAAATAATAGGGTTTCCAAGTTTCTTTACAATTTCTAAAGCAATATTATTTGCTGGAATACGAATACCAACCGTTTTTTTCTTTTTAAACGGATTTGGTAAAGTGCTGGAACCCGGAAGTATAAAAGTATAAGGCCCAGGAAGTGCCCGTTTCAATATTTTAAATGTAGACGTATCAATTTGTTTTACATAATCGCTTAAATGACTCAAATCATGACAAATAAACGAGAAATTAGCTTTTTCCAACTTCACACCCTTTATTTGAGCCACGCGTTCTAAAGCTCTTAAGTTATTAATATCACAGCCCAAACCATAAACCGTATCGGTAGGATATATAATTAAACCTCCTCGTTTTAAAACAGCTACTACCTTATCAATTTCTTTAGAATTAGGATTTTCTTCGTAAATTCTAACAAACTCAGCCATAATAATTATCTTGTAATACCGTTAAAAGTAAATATAATTTTTGTTATGAAGTGCCTTAATGTTATTTTCTTATGCTTTGCTGTTTCTCTTTTCTTTTTAAACTGTGAAAACGAACCAACAAACAACTCAAATAACGATTTAAACCCTTTAAAAACATATAAAGAATTAAACATTTCCTATGGAAATGACATCAATCAAACCTTCGATCTATACTTACCAGCAAATAGAAATCTAAATACAAAAACACTTATTTTAGTTCATGGTGGCGGATGGTCTTCGGGTGATAAAGTAGATATGAACCCTATTAAAGATTTAATTCGTCAAGATTTACCAAACCTAACGGTAGTAAATATTAACTATAGATTAGCCAATTCTAACAATAGCCCATATCCCATGCAAATTGATGATATTACTACCATTATAAACTATCTAAAAACCAATAAAAGCAAGTATACCATTTCAGACAACTTTGGTTTTATAGGCACCAGTGCTGGTGGCCATTTGGCATTGCTTTGGACTTATGCTTTTAACACCAACAGCAATATTAAAATGGTTTGCAGCATTGTAGGGCCAACTAATTTAACCGACCCTGCATATTTGAACAATACCAATGAGGAATTACAAGCCATGTTGGATTTATATGGTGTAAATCCCGAAATCTCCTTTTTAGAAGAAGTAAGTCCGTTACACCAAGTAACAGCAACTGCACCGCCAACCATTTTATTTTATGGTGCAAAGGATCCTTTAATACCAACTACCCAAGGCACCGATTTACGCGATAAATTGTCAAGTTTAAACGTGACGCATCAATTTACTTTATACCCCAACGGAGGACATGGGTGGATTGGGTTAGATATGCTAGATACATGGTTTAAACTAAAAGCATTTACACAAATGCATCTTTAATTACCCAATAACTTCCAACTTGGCAAAACGCAATAATAATTTTTTAACACCACCGTGCTGAAACTTAATTTCAGCTTTGGTATCGGCTCCAGCTCCTTCAATTTTCAAAACTTCACCTGCTCCAAAACGCATGTGCTTCACAAGGTTTCCAACTGCTAATTTACTGTCAAATAAGTTGGTGTTACTATCAGTAGCTGCAACGGGTTTTAAGTTTTTTGGTGTGGTTACTTGGTTTCTAACAGGTTCTTGCTTTGTTGAACTACCTTTTTTTAACACGGCTTGTTTTGCAGGTTTGAACCTTATTTTGTTTGGTTCAACATCTCCAAAAATATCAGCATCAAGCATGGGGTTGAAACGACGCTCTTCAATGGGTGTGGTAATTTCCAAATATTGTTCATCTATTTCTTCAATAAAACGGCTTGGTTCAGAATCTACCAATTTACCCCAACGGTAACGCGACAGCGCATAGGTTAAATACGCTTGTTTTTCTGCACGTGTTAAGGCTACATAAAATAAGCGGCGTTCTTCTTCCAGTTCACTACGTGTGCCCATACTCATGGCACTTGGGAATAAATCTTCTTCTAGGCCTACTATAAACACATACGGAAACTCCAAACCTTTGGCCAAATGTATTGTCATTAATGCTACGTGGTCGGTATCGCCTTTATCAGCATCTAAATCAGTAGCTAAAGCAACATCTTCTAAAAACTCAGCTAAATTTCCTGTGGTATCGGCCAATTCTTTTTGTCCTTCCACAAAATCCTTCATACCGTTTAAAAGCTCTTCTATGTTTTCCATTCTGGTAACACCTTCGGGCGTACCATCTTTTTTAAACTCGCTTATTAAACCACTGGTTCGGGTAACGTGTTCGGCTAATTCAAAAACATCTGCCGTTTGATTCATTACCTGATAACTTTCAATCATGGTAACAAAATCCAGAAGTTTTCCTTTAGTGCCAGAATTTACTTTGATATCGGTCTTATCGATGTTTTTCATTACCTCGAAAATAGACCGTTTATAACCGTTTGCCGCTACCACTAGTTTATCTATGGTTGTTCCACCAATACCTCTAGGTGGAAAATTAATCACACGCTTTAATGCTTCCTCATCTGCAGGATTTATAATCAATCGTAAATACGATAAAACGTCTTTAATTTCTTTTCGTTGGTAGAATGAAAGGCCTCCATAAATTCGGTATGGAATATCACGTTTTCTTAAGGCATCTTCAATAGCACGCGACTGGGCATTGGTTCTATATAAAACGGCAAAATCGCTATTGGGTACATGGTGTTGCATTTTGTTTTCCCAAATGGTGCTTGCTACAAAACGTCCTTCATCACCATCGGTTAATGAACGGTTTACCACTATTTTTTCACCTTCATCATTCGCTGTCCAAACAACTTTTTCTAACTTCGTTTGATTTTTTTCTATGATAGAATTAGCTGCATTTACAATGTTTTTGGTTGAACGGTAATTTTGTTCCAATCTAAACTCCTTTACATCATCATAATCTTTCTGAAAATTCAAAATATTACTAATGTTCGCACCACGGAAGGCATATATACTTTGCGCATCATCACCCACCACGCAAATATTTTGAAATTTATCAGCTAAAGCCCTTACAATTAAATATTGCGAATGGTTGGTATCCTGATACTCATCAACCAAAATGTATTTAAAACGGTTTTGGTATTTCATCAATACCTCCGGAAAACGCGTTAGCAACTCATTGGTTTTTAATAATAAGTCATCAAAATCCATAGCACCTGCTTTAAAACAACGCTCTACATATTCTTTGTAGATATCTCCCAAACGCGGACGTCTTGCCATGGTATCGGCTTCAATAAGTTCTGGATTTTGGAAATAAGCACGAACCGTAATCAAGCTGTTTTTATACGATGAAATTCTGGAACGAACTTGCTTATATTTATAAATATCTTTATCAAGATTCATTTCTTTGATGATAGACGAAATTAATCTATCAGAATCTTGTGTGTCGTAAATGGTGAAATTACTTGGGTACCCTAACTTATCGGCTTCAATACGTAAAATTTTAGCAAAAACCGAGTGAAACGTTCCCATCCATAAATTCTTCGCTTCGCTTGTACCCACAATAGTGGCAATACGTTCTTTCATTTCACGTGCCGCCTTATTGGTAAAGGTTAGTGATAAAATATTAAATGGGTCGATACCCTCGCTCATTAAATAGGCAATTCTATAGGTAAGTACGCGTGTTTTACCCGATCCTGCGCCAGCAATTATAATCATGGGCCCATCTTTTTGTATGGTAGGCTCTAATTGCGCTTCGTTTAATTGACTTAAATATTTTTCCAAAATTGCATAAAAGTTTTACGTTGTGAAATTAACTATTGTTTAGCTTTTAATTAAACCGATTTATTAATAATTATAAACAATTGGCATATAGTTTTTAGGTTCTTAATTTTTAGATATATTTATATCAAATTTAATTTTATGGATTCTTTTCTTGATTTTTTTAGCCAAATAAGCTGGTGGGGCTGGATACTAATAGTTTTGGTTTTAGTCGCTATTAGAGATATTTTTCTTCAAAAAAAGCACACCATTAGTCACAACTTCCCTATTGTTGGACACTTGCGCTACATACTTGAAAAATTCGGCCCTGAATTAAGACAATATTTTGTGGCAAATAACAGAGAAGAACTTCCATTTAACCGAATAGAACGTGGCTGGATTTACGCTTCAGCTAAAAAAGAAAACAATTACGAAGGTTTTGGTACCGATAGGGATATTTATGCGCATCATCATATTTTTATTAATAATGCGATGATGCCTTATCAAATTAGTGAAAACCACCCGAATGCTATTGATAAAACATTTTTACCATGTGCTAAAGTCATGGGCGCATTTCATAAACGAAGAAAACCTTATAGACCAGCTTCCATTATAAATGTATCGGCTATGAGTTTTGGTTCACTTTCCGCGAAAGCGATAGAATCTTTAAATAAGGGAGTGAAAATTGCCGGTGCATACCATAACACAGGAGAAGGAGGTTTATCGCCTTATCATTCCCATGGTGGCGATGTTATTTTTCATTTTGGAACGGGTTATTTTGGAGTTCGTGCTGCTGATGGTGGTTTTTCTATGGAAAAATTAGTAACATTGGTTGAAACGAATCCATTTATAAAAGCTATTGAAATAAAATTATCACAAGGTGCTAAACCAGGAAAAGGAGGCGTATTGCCGGGTGCGAAAATAACCCACGAACTTGCTAACATTAGAGGGGTTGAAGTAGGTAAAGACGTGATTTCCCCTCCAAACCACACTGCTTTTTCCAATGTGCCTGAAATGGTAGATTTTATTGAAAAAATTGCGGAAGCAACCGGACTTCCCGTTGGAATTAAAGCTGCCATTGGAAAATTAGATCAATGGGGAGAACTGGCTGATATAATGGCTGAAACCGGCAAAGGTCCCGATTTTATAACCGTTGATGGTGGTGAAGGTGGCACAGGTGCAGCACCGCCTAGTTTTGCAGACCATGTTTCGTTACCTTGGGTATACGGTTTTAGCGATTTGTATAGATTGTTTCAAAATAAAGGTTTAAGTGAACGTATTGTATTTATAGGTAGTGGCAAACTAGGATTTCCAGGTAAAGCGGCTATGGCATTTGCCATGGGAGTAGATTGTATTAATGTGGCTCGTGAAGCCATGATGAGTATTGGCTGTATTCAAGCGCAAATATGTCATACAAACCGTTGCCCTAGTGGTGTAGCTACACAAAGTAAGTGGTTACAAAATGGGATTGATCCTACTTTAAAATCGGAACGATTGGCACAATATTTTAAAACGTTTAGAAAAGAATTGATTGAAATTACGCATGCCACTGGGTACGAACATCCTTGTCAGTTTAAAATGAGTGATGTTGAAATTAATGTAGATGACCACAACCTTTCAAAAGAACTAAATAAAACCTATATGTATGAAAAAACACCGGTACCATTTACTTCGATGCAAGATTTAAAAGATTGTTTATATTTGGGTGGTAAAAACTAATTAAAAAAACGCCTACTTAACCAAACAATATTATTATGGATGCCAACAGATTAATTGACCTATTTTTATTCGCCATACCTTCATTGCTTACAGGCCTAATTGCCTATTACTTTTTTAAAGAACACACCAAAAATGAAGATGGCAGAAGACGCTTCTTGTTAAAAAAAGATTTACAAGTAAACGCCCTACCTATGCGCTTACAGGCCTATGAACGCATGGTATTATTTTTAGAACGCATTTCGCCTTCTAATTTACTAATAAGGGTTTCCCCAATTTCTTCTAATAAAGAAGCTTACGAAGCTTTAATTATACAAAGTATCGAACAAGAGTTTGAACATAACTTAACCCAACAGATATATATAAGTGAGAAATGTTGGAGCATTATTAATGCCGCAAAAAATGCTACCATTCAACTTATACGAAAAGCTAGTTTGCTTGAAAAAACAGATACAGCCAATAAACTAAGGGAAGTTATTTTAACCGAAATGATGGAACGACGCTCGCCTAGTGATGCTGCTTTGTCTTTTATAAAAGAAGAAGTTTCTGAAATTTGGTAAATTAATCCATTCGCAATTCATTCGACATGGCTTGTTTATCTTTGTCTTTGGCATAATCAAATCCCTGTTGCCACCAATCAACCATTAGTTTTTTATTGAATATCAATGAGTTTTCAGTCAGTTTTGAAGGTGTATAATATAGGTTAAGTTTCACATCTTTATTTTTAGCCGCTAATTTTCCAATAAGGATATCACTTCGTTCAACTTGGTCCAACAAATGTCCAAACAAATTAAGCATCAATGAAAAGGGGTTTTTACCCAGCACTTTCATATACTCCATATTTTCAGATTCCAAAACAACCGCATCAATTTCGGTGGCACCACGCTGTATAGCTTCACGTATAGGCACCACACAACCAAAAGCACCATCGGCATACTCAAAACCATCCACTTTTGCTAAAGACATAAATGGGATGTAGTTGCATGAAATCCAAATCCATTCGCAAAATTCATCATAAGAAAAATCTTTTATAGACTTATATTCTACCTTATTTTGCGATAAGTTTGAAACCGTAACAACCACATCTTCTTTAGTGGTTCTAATTAAATGATATTCTTCTTCTGTAAAATGCTTCTTCAAATATCTTTTTAATGCTTTGCTTTCACCAAAAGTCCGCTTCATTTTTATAAATTGCCAAAGCGAGTTTAAAAAGTTTATGGACACATATTCTCTATCTCCTTTTTTTCGGGTTCTAAAAGGGTTTACGCTAAATATATTACTTTGTTTTACATCGGTAAACACATCGTAAATTTTGTCAATTTTGCCAGCTGCAATGTGTGGTACTAACAAACTTCCGGTTGATGTACCTACAAACAAATCATACTGATACCCTTTTTCTTTAATTAAATATTCTGCAACGCCTCCCGCATAAGCTCCTTTACTTCCGCCACCTGATATTACTAATGCCCTCATAAATTAATTTTCTAACTGACTTGTTTCTTGGTTTTTAAATCTTGCAAAATCATAACCACTTTGCCACCATTGTGTCATTTTTTCTTTGTTAAAAATAAGGGAATTCGTGGTTAAAACAGTTGGTGCGTAATAAAAATTGATAATTGCATTGTTATGGGTTGCAGTAAACTTTCCTATCCTGATGTTTTGGGACTCAATTCTATCCAACATAAAAGCAAACATGTTTGTTAATAATGAAAACGGATTTTTTGAAGGCAAGCGGTTAAATTGATTCGTTTCGGTTTGCAGGATAATAGCATCAACCTCGGTAGCACCACGACTAATGGCTTCTTCGATAGGTACCATATTGCCCAAGCCACCATCGGCATATTCGCAACCGTTTTTTTTTACTAAAGTCATGAAGGGTGTATAATTGCATGATATCCAAACCCAATCTATAAACTCCTCATATTCAAATTCCTTTAAACACTTATACTCAACCTGGTTTAGCGATAAATTAGATACGGTTACAACAACATCCTTAGTAGCATATTTCAAAATTAAAAACTCCTCTTCGGTTAAAGTTTTTTTAATTAAATTTCTTAGGTTATTGCTTTCTCCAAATGTTTTGCTGCCTCTTAAAAAATTAAACAGAACACTTATATGGTTAATTGCTATATTTTGACTACCGTGTTTTTGCTTAACCACAAATGGGCATACATCAAAAATATTTTCGTTGGTTACGCTGGTATAAACATCTTTAATTTTTTCAATTTTCTGTAAAGCTAGATGAGATGCCAATAAACTACCTGTGGAGGTACCAATATACAATTGATAATCGCGTTTAAGCACTTCAATTAGGTATTGTGCAACACCACCCGCAAAAGCACCTTTACTGCCACCACCAGAAATTACTAATGCTTTCATTTTTTATAGGTGTTTATTTGCTCTAACATAACTTTTGCAAATTTTGAAAACTGCCAACTATGGTGCGTTGTGGCTTGTTTTAAATTTTCAATACAAACTTCGCTACAACCATTTATTTGTTGTAAATATAAAAAAGCATTCTGACGAATTTCAAAATTATACTTAGGATTTGTATAGTTGGTTAATTCATCAAAATATTGTTTTTTGTTTTCTGGTTCAAACCCTTCTGTCACCAATGCTAAAGCTAACCATAAAATTCGAATGTTTTTATCACTAAACCCTTGAAGCTCCTTTGTCTTAACTAAGTATTTATTTCGCTCTTGCGTAAAGTTCAACCATAAGTTGAATAATGCTTTTTCAATGGTGATATATGATTTGTCGTTTAATAGGGTTTCATAATCTTCTCTTAATTCTGAAGGTATTTCGGTTAAGTTTATAGCAATGGCTTGACGGACTTTTATATCCTTTGAATTCAAAACACCTTTTATTAAATGATTCCTATTGATAGATGAATCCGCTAAAGATCTTTCAAAAAAATCAACTCTGTAAAAGTCATCCATTGACCCAAAAATCAAATCCCATTCATTATAAACTTCAGAAGAAACCAAATGACTCCTACATGATAATATATCATTTTTATTTCTTTGATTTTCATAAATTTTAGTTGAAAATTCTATTAATCTATCCTTAAAAAATTCTATATCTACCAAATAATTTTTAACAAACCCTTTCAAATCCTGCTCACTCGCCTTTTCAACTTCACTAATAAAATCATCCGTCTCCACATTTTTAAACTGATATTTGAGTAAATAATCTTTAACGGCCGTTTTAAAAGCTTTATCGCCTACTTGCTCGCGTAGCATATGTAAAACCCAAGCACCTTTTTTATAAAACGTGGCACTGCTCGATTTGGGGTCTAATAACGATGTGCTTTGTCCTAATCTATCCTGCTCTAACAATTCTTGGGCATATTCATATAATTGCCAGTAATAATAATCTTCTCCAAAAGCTTCTTTTTCAGCTAATAAGGCATAATACGTAGCAAAACCTTCTTGAAGCCAATGGTGTGTTCCTGAAGTTTCTGTAACCAGATTACCAAACCATTGATGTGCCAATTCGTGGGCATTTACATTTACATAATTTTTATCTACAAAGGCAATAGAGTCAATTACAAAACTATCGGCAAAAATAGTGGTACTGGTGTTTTCCATACCGGCATATAGAAAATCTTTTACCGGTACCTGCTTATAGTTTTGCCAAGGATACGGTACACCTATTTCTTCTTCTAAAAAATCGAACATGCGCTTGGTGTAACGGTACGTTGGCTCGAATTTTAAAGAATCTTCTGGGTAATAATACATTTCTAAAGGAATCCCACTTTTTGATGTCTCAACCCTTTTCTTATATTTCCCAATAGCCACGGCCACTAAATAGCTGCTCATGGGTTTTTGCATATCGTAATGCCATGTAATTGTTGATTCGTTAATTTGTTGATTTGTTAATTTGCCATTAGCGATTACTTGGTAGTTTTTATCAAATTCAATACTTAAATCGAATTCTACTTTCTCACTCATATCATCAAAACTTGGCAACCAATTACTGGTGTATTTGCCCTGACCTTGGGTCCAGATTTGTTTATTTCCTTCCTCAAAATCCCAATCAATAAAATACATGGCTTTTTTGGGGCTCGTTTTCCATGCAATGGTTACTTTATGGTTTGTGTTTGCTTTAAAAGGGTGTTTAATGATTAGATGTTTTCCGTTGTATAAACTTCCCACAATGGTTTCATCTAAAACATATTTTATTTCCGAAAAACCAACAGCATCAACATAAACGGAATCTGTGTTTTGTAAAATTTCAAACTCATAAGTAATAGTGCCTCCCACTTCTTTTTTGCTCAAATCTCCAAAAACAATAGCTGCTTTTGCTTTTTTAAAATCAACATAATCAGCTTGTTGTCCTTGAACAATAAAATTTATAAAAAAAAAGAAGACTATAAGAATTCGAATCATAAGAATAACGTATCAACGATTAAGCCAAAATACGCAAATTTTCTATTTTATGAATTGCATGAAAAGCAGTAAATTCGTCTTCTATGACTACCAATCTTCAAACTCCTATCGATTATTTAAAAGGCGTTGGCCCCAATAGGGCCGATTTGCTACGGAAGGAGTTGGGCATCCAAACCTATCAAGATTTAATAAACTTATTTCCAAATAGATATATAGACCGAACGCGTTATTACAAAATCAATCAACTACAACAAAGTAATGCTGATATACAGGTCATTGGGAAACTTGTTGAATTTAAAGAGGTAGCGCAAAAACAAGGCAAGCGTTTGGTTGGTACCTTTCAGGACGACACGGGTGTGATGGAATTGGTTTGGTTTCGTGGGCACAAATGGATTCGTGATAGCATAAAATTAAACAAGCCTTACGTTATTTTTGGCAAGGCCAATTGGTTTAATGGTAGGTTTAGTATGCCGCATCCAGAAATGGAACTGTTAGAAGAACACGAAAAAAACTTACGTTCTGCCATGCAACCGGTATATCCTTCAACCGAAAAGTTATCAAACAAAGGTATCACCAACCGTGTTATTATTCAAATTATACAACAATTATTTATTGAAACTGGCGGACGGTTTGCTGAAACTTTATCTGAACCACTACGTTCAGAATTAAAATTAATTAGTAAAAGCGACGCCCTCTTTAATGTGCATTTTCCCAAAAGCCAGGAGTTGTTGGCACGTGCACAATTCCGATTGAAATTTGAAGAGCTTTTCTATATTCAACTGCAACTTATCATCAAAAATTTAATTCATAAGTCAAAAATTAAAGGATTTTCTTTTGAACATGTTGGCGATTATTTTACAACCTTTTTCAACAACCAGTTACCCTTTGAATTAACCAATGCACAGAAGCGGGTTATAAAAGAAATTAGAGCCGATTTAGGTAGTAATGCCCAAATGAATCGGTTGTTACAAGGCGATGTGGGTTCTGGAAAGACCATAGTAGCGTTTATGTCAATGTTAATGGCACTTGACAACGGTTTTCAAGCATGTTTAATGGCACCGACTGAAATTTTGTCAGTACAACACTATAATGGTTTACTTGAATATTGTAAAGAATTGAATATCAGCGTTAAAATACTAACTGGTTCAAGTACTACTTCAGAAAGAAAAAAAATTCATAAAGCTTTAGAAAATGGTGAATTACAGATACTCATTGGCACCCATGCATTGCTTGAAGATAAGGTGAAATTTAGAAATTTAGGACTCGCCATCATTGATGAACAGCACCGTTTTGGAGTGGCACAACGAAGCAAATTATGGCATAAAGGCCCTCCTCAATCCTCCCATGGGGAAGTTGGTGGGGCTCCTGTTCCCCCACATGTTTTGGTCATGACGGCTACCCCTATTCCGCGTACCTTGGCCATGTCGGTTTACGGGGATTTAGACATCTCCGTTATTGATGAATTACCTGCCGGAAGAAAGCCTATAAAAACGGTTCATAGATACGACAAAAACCGTTTGAATGTTTTTAAATTCATTAGAGATGAAATAAAGAAAGGACGCCAAATTTATATCGTGTATCCGCTAATTCAAGAAAGCGAGGCTTTGGATTATAAAGATTTGATGGATGGCTATGAAAGTATTTCTAGAGACTTCCCCATGCCCAAATATCAAATTTCCATAGTACATGGTAAAATGAAACCTGCCGACAAAGATTTTGAAATGCAGCGCTTCATTAAAGGTGAAACCCAAATTATGGTTGCCACCACGGTTATTGAAGTGGGCGTAAATGTGCCTAACGCATCCGTAATGATTATTGAAAGTGCCGAACGTTTTGGACTTTCCCAACTCCATCAGTTGCGTGGTAGGGTTGGTCGTGGTGCCGAACAGAGTTATTGCATTTTAATGACGGGGCACAAACTAAGTAACGACAGCAAAACCCGATTGGAAACCATGGTAAAAACCAGTGATGGCTTTGAAATAGCCGAGGTAGACTTACGTTTACGGGGGCCAGGAGATATTATGGGAACACAACAAAGCGGTGTTTTAAACCTTAAAATTGCCGATATTATAAAGGATAAAGATATTTTGCAAAGCGCACGCTTTTACGCTAAAAAACTACTTAAAGACGATCCTAAACTATCCAACCCAGAGAACAAAGTTGTTCTGGACACCTATAAAGCTTTAAGTAAGTTTAAAAATATTTGGAATTATATCAGTTAATCTCTGCTTTTAGAAGAAATACAGTATCATGACATAGGCCGAAATAAGATACGAAAAAACACTAATGGCATGCTTATTGAATAGCAAGAAGAATTCAAATCTAATTCATTATGAAAAACCACTACTTTTTTTACTTGGCCATAGCAGCATTAAGCTTAGCGTCTTGCGGAAGCTCGGGCTACGTATATTTAAATTATCCGCAAGAACCCCAAGTTCTACTTCCAGAAAATGTTTCGAATATTGTACTCATCAATCGTTCTTTAACTAAAAACGAAGATAAAAGCAACCAAACCCTTGAAGCCATAACTACAGGAGAAATTATGGGCTCTGATAAATTAGCCTCTGATGAAGCTATTAAAGGCGTTTTTGATGGGATAAACAACCGCAGCCATATACAAATTATTATTCCTGATTCTTTACGATTATATGGTACAGGAACTCGTGCAATGCCCGATTTAATAAACTGGGATAAGGTTTCTGAAATATGTAAATCTGCTAATGCCGATGTTTTACTAGCATTGGAAACCTTCGATTCTAATTCCGATATAATCAGATCTGCTGTGATCGATCAAGTTAATGCTGTTATTACCAACGGCAAACCTAGTCCAAGAATACCAACTAGTGCTCGTGTGAACGTAAAAAGCTACTGGCGATTGTACGATCCCTATACCAAAACCATTATCGACCAGTACCAACAAACACATTATATGAATTTCAACCTCGTTAATGGTATGCCACCGCTTAATGCTTTATCTGAAACTGCTTACGCAACCGGCTTAGACTATATAAACCGTTTTTTACCTAGTTATTATCGTATAAAGCGTGATATGTATAAAAAAGGGAAAGGACGCGATAAAGATTTGTTCAGCATAGGATGGCGCGCTTCAGAAGTAGCTAAATGGAATGATGCCATAAAGGCTTGGAAACGTCTTATCGAGGAGCATCCAAGAAGCAAATCGGCTGGACGTGCAGCTTTAAATATAGCTGTTTCCAATGAAGTATTAGGTAATACTGATTTAGCCTTGGAATGGGCACAACGAGCTTACAGGGATTATGGTGATAAACTAGCCCGAGATTATGCAAAAATATTATTAAGAAGGCAACGTATAGAGATTTAATCCAAGTTCATTTTATGCTTGAAGTTATCCAACTAAAAAAGCCCAATCAAATTTATTGGGCTTTCTTACTGATTGTAGTTTGATTGATGTTTATTGATTTATTTAAAAGTAAGCACAAATCAATTACCTCACTGTTAGCGTTTTGTTAAAGAAAAAGTCCAACCTGTTAATTAACTATTCGTTAAGAAGAATTTAACAGTAGAAAGTATCTCAGACATAATGTTTAACTTTGCGCTTCTATTTAAAAGCATCAAAAATTTAGAATGATTCACATTCACGAAAAGACATTACAGGACTTAGAGTTTTCAACCGTTTTAAAACAAGTAAGCGAGCATTGTATAACTGTATTGGGTAACGAAAAGGCGCTACAAATAACACCTTTCAGTACCCGAGAATCACTGCTTAACAATTTACAATTAACCAATGAATATCTATCGTCTTTTGATAACGATAACCGCATACCCAACCATGGTTTTGATGCCATAACCAAAGAAATTAAACTTTTACGCATTGAAAACACCTATTTAGAGGTTCATAGCTTAAAGAAAATAGTTTCAATGTCTATATCAACCAATGATATTGTTACGTTTTTAAAGAAGTTTGAAGATTACTACCCAACACTTCATGCGTTTGCCTCCCATATTGAAGTTACCAAAGCCATCATTGAAAAAGTAGATGCGATTGTGGATCGTTTTGGAGATATAAAGGACAATGCATCTCCCTTACTTTTTGATTTACGGCAAAACATAAATAAAATTAAGGGTCAAATAAACCAAAGTTTTGCAACCGCTTTAAACATGTACCACGGACTTGAATATTTAGATGATATTCGCGAAAGTGTTGTAGAAAATAGGCGGGTTTTGGCGGTAAAAGCTATGTACCGCCGAAAAGTGAAAGGCTCTATTATGGGCAGCAGCAAAACAGGAAGCATTGTGTATATGGAGCCTGAAACCACCATGAAATACACTAGGGAGCTGAACAATTTAGAATATGAAGAGAATGAAGAAGTCATTCGGATTTTAAAAGAGCTTACCAACTTTATTCGTCCGTTTTTACCGCTTTTAGAAAACTATCAGGAGTTTTTAATAGCCATGGATGTTATATCGGCCAAAGCAAAATATGCCAACTCCATGAATGCCATACTACCTGAAATATCGGAAGATAAAAGCATGTTTTTGCGCGATGCGTATCATCCGTTACTTTATCTAAACAACTTACAAAAAAAAGCAAAAACGTTCCCACAGACCATTGAACTAAAACAAGATAGCCGTATCATCGTTATTTCTGGCCCCAATGCTGGAGGAAAAAGCATTACCTTAAAAACGGTTGGATTATTACAAGTGATGTTGCAAAGTGGTATGCTAATTCCTGTACACGAACGCAGTAAAGCCTGTTTATTTGACAGGATATTGAGCGATATTGGTGATAATCAATCTATTGAAAACCATTTGAGCACCTATAGTTACCGTTTAAAACAGATGAATTATTTCTTAAAGAAATGTAATAAGAATACACTTTTTTTAATTGATGAATTCGGAACGGGAAGTGACCCAGAACTTGGTGGTGCTTTGGCTGAAACCTTTTTAGAAGAGTTTTACCACCGTGAAGCTTTTGGTATTATTACAACACATTATTCCAACTTAAAAATACTGGCAAACGAGTTGCCTTTTATGCTGAATGCCAATATGTTGTTTGACGAAAAAACACTGGAACCTTTGTACAAACTTGTTATTGGGCAAGCCGGAAGCAGTTTTACGTTTGAAGTGGCTCAAAAAAATGGTATTCCGTTTGGATTGATAAACCGTGCCAAGAAGAAGATTGAGCGCAGCAAGGTGCGTTTTGATGCCACTATTGCCAAACTTCAAAAGGAACGTTCTAAACTTGAAAAAACAGGGGAATCGCTAAAGATTAATGAAAAGAAAAAACTTCAAGAAGCTGATAAACTTGAAGAGATTAACGCGAAAATTCAAAAGAAATTAGAGAGTTATCAAGAATTATATGATAGCAACCAACGCCTAATTTACTTAGGTCAAAAAGTGGATGATCTATCTGATAAATATTTCAACAACAAACAGAAAAAAGCTTTAATGGATGAACTTTTTAAGCTAGTTCAAATAGAAAACTCGAAACGAAAAAAGGTTACCGCTAAGGAAAAGAAGGTCATAAAAGCGAAAGAAGAAAAAGTAAAACAAGAAGCCGAAAAAGTAGTTACTGTAATACGGGAACAGAAAAAAGAAGCTAAAAAGAAAGCCATTGAAAAGCCAAAACCAAAAGTGACTTTAAAAGTTGGCGACCGTGTACGCATGAACGATGGTAGAGCCATTGGCAGCATTGATAAAATTGAAAAAAACAAAGCTGTTGTGAATTATGGAATCTTTACGACTAATGTGAGCATGGACGAATTGGAACTTGTTGAAGCAAAAAAATGATAGACATACCAAGCCATAAAAAACTCATATTATTTGATGGTGTTTGTAACCTTTGCAACAGCTCGGTTCAATATGTTATTGAGCATGATAAAAAGAATGTATTTATGTTTACCGCATTACAAAGTGATTCTGGACAACAAATAATTAAAGAACACCAGATAGACACCAATAAAACAGATTCTATTTTGTTATACACTCCAGAACAAGGTGTGATTTCAAAATCTACAGCAGCTATAAAAATAGCAAGTCATTTGGGGTTTCCTCAAAATTTAATGATGGTATTTTTTATTGTACCTCCATTTATTCGCAATTGGATTTACGATTATATTGCCAAAAACCGATACAAATGGTATGGTAAAAAAGAATCTTGCATGATACCTACTCCAGAATTAAAATCTAAGTTTTTGGAATAATTTATTCAGGAACCAAACTCCCCCATTCCGTCCAAGAACCATCATACACAGAAATATTTTCATATCCTGAAATGGTAGCTCCTAAAGCCAAAACACAAGCCGTTATACCAGAACCACAAGAAAATATAATGGGGTCTTCTTTTTTAGCTAAAGATTGAAACTTAGCTTCTATTTCCTTTTTGGACAGTAATTGATTGTCTTTCAATAAATCTTCAAAAGGTAAATTCACCGAATTTGGTATGTTTCCCATGCGCAATCCTTCTCGTGGCTCTGCTTCTAAACTTTTAAAACGTCCTTCAGAACGGGCATCGATAATAGTATAGGTTTTAGTTTCTGAAGCCTGTTTAACATCATCAAAAAACTTCATGAAACTTGGTTTGTATTGTGCTTCAAAGTCTCCTTTAACTCCAGTAAAATAACTTTTACCCTCTGTAATATATCCAGCTTTAATCCATTCAGGCAATCCACCATTTAAGACCGCTACATTATCATGTCCCATAGCTTTAAACATCCACCATACTCGGGCACTTGAATAAATTCCTTTATCATCATACACCACAATCGCACTGTTTTTATTAATACCTAAAGCCTGTGCCTCTAAAGTGAATTTATCTTCCGATGGAAACGTAGTAGGAAACGGTGCAGATTCATTACTAAATGCTGTTTTTAAATCAAAAAAACGTGTTTTTGGTATTTGAAATTCAATAGAATCAATTTTAGGATTGACTATTTTTTTTATAGAACCATCTAATACAACTAAATTTTCAGCATCTAAATGGTCATTTAACCAAGACACTGAAACAACTGGAGATGTGATTGTAATATTACTCATTATTACCTGTATTATATATTATGAATCTAAATCAAATGTTTCGGTTGGATCTTTATCATCTTTATAATTTAGCATGTTTTCCCCATCGGCAATGATGGAACACACTGTGGCATCACCTGTTACGTTTACAACAGTTCTAAACATATCCAAAATTCTATCCACAGGGAAAATAATAGCTATCCAAGCTGGATTTAAACCCACGGAATTTAAAACTATTATAAGCATGACCAGTCCTGCACTTGGTACAGCTGCAGAACCAATGGATGCCAAAGTCGTGGTTAAAACCACCGTTATTTGCTGACCAATGGTTAAATCTATCATATGCATTTGGGCCAAAAATATAACGGCAACTGCTTGATACAAACTGGTTCCATCCATATTTACGGTGGCCCCAATAGGCAATACAAAACTGCTGACTTTTTTATCTACACCCATGTTTTGCTCCACACATTCCATAGTAACAGGAAGTGTAGCGGCACTACTGGATGTTGAAAACGCCAATGTTTGAGCTGGCCCCATGGCTTTAAAAAAGCCTAAATAAGGCACTTTTTTTACAAATAGCTTTAATATGGTTGGGTACACTACAAAAATCATGAGCAACAATCCGATTAAAACGGTTAACGAATACCAACTTAACCCTTTAAAGATTTCTATTACTTTGCCTATATCGTCGCCCGCCATTTTACTAACGACACCTGCCAATAAAGCAAATACAAAAAATGGTGCGCCTTGCATCACCAAATCCACCATTTTTAAAAATACTTCGTTAATACCATCAACCAAAACTAATACAGGTTGCGATTTTTCATTTGGTATGAATAATAAACATATGCCAAAAAACAAGGCGAAAAAGATGATTTGCAACATCAAACCATTATTGGAAAGGGATGCGAAAAAATTCTCTGGCACAATGTCAACCAATGGTTGTAAAGGTGTGACGCTTTGTTGTTTGTTTGCTTTTTCAAGTTTATCTGAAACCGACGCTTCTTTTAATTCGGATTTTGATAACTCCGATATTTCTTGGGCGCGCTCAAAAAATGCGGGGTCTTTTAAATAATTGATACCATCTTTTACTTCGTGACCTTCGGAAGCTGACCAAATTTCATAACTGATTCTGTTATCAATTCTACTTTGTTCATCAATTAATTTTCCAGGTTTTACAACATTTACCAAAACCAAACCTAATGAAATAGCCATTATGGTAGTAATGAGGTAAATACCCAAGGTTTTCCCTCCCATTCTTCCAAGGCTTTTGGGGTCGCCAATATTGGCTACACCGCCTATAATAGAAAAAAGCACCAACGGAATCGCTATAAGTTTTAATAGGTTTATAAAGATGGTACCGAATGGATCTATCCAATTTATTGTAAAGGCACTCCAACCTAATGTACTTGAAAGTAATGCCCAAATAATACCGAGGGTCATTCCTATTAATATTTTCCAGTGTAGTGCGAGTTTTTTCATAAGCCTCTCCTAACCTCTCCAAAGGAGAGGGATTGTTTTTAGTTGATTATTGAATTTTGAAGCAAGATAAGAATTTAAACTAAGTTGTGAATGAATAAAACTTACTGCTTTATCTAGCTGTATATTTTCCTTCAATCCAACAAAATGCCCCTAATTGCCAATTTTCAACAGAATCTTTTGACGATACTTCTAGAACATTATTAATCTTTTGTATTTTTAAATGATGCTTTGATTCATATACTTCACCTTTATCAGAAAACACAAAACCTTCAAATGTATTCTCCTTAGATTTATATAGAACGCCTTCAAAATCGGGGACAGCACAATTTTCATTGGCTATCATTAAGCTTATTTTTATTGTATTCGCATCTACATAAATTACTTCTAAATCGTTGGTTTTACTGTAATAATTTAGGCCTTTATCCTCAAGAGGTAATTTTAGTTTATTTTTTAATGTAGAATAAGCATATTTTAATTCAATAAGTGGTGTCATACTCTTTATAGCATTTGGAAGACTACACTCTTCTATAACTTGCAAACAATAATCATACAAAGCAAACTCCTCAAAATCAGCATTATTTTTGCAGTTTATGTAATATTCATGAAGCGAACTATATTCATCTAAATTAATCTCGCTGGTTTTTAGCAACTCCTTCAGTTCATTCAATTGTCTATCAAATTGGTTGCTTTTATCGGTAATTAATTGTTCTTTAAATTGGTTTAAGTCTACAATATCGTTAAGCTCCAAGTATTGACCTGTTTTTATATTATAATTGAAATAAGATATCCAATTTGTACAATAAGCAGCGCAACCTTCTGTTTGGATATTTATTGACAGTAAATTGTTTTGATTATAAGTAACATTAAAATCTATATACCCTATTTGATCTCCAATCCATTGCGTAAGCGTTTCTCTTACTGATAAATTTGGAGCTTCATCAAAGGTGTATCTATTCTTTAAATCAAAATTTATTAACGAATCTATTTTGATGTTACCTGTATTAATTATTGGATAAATTAATTTATCCAATGGTGAATTGTTTTTTTCGTTTGGAGACAAGAACAACGTATCTACTTTAACACTTTGAGAAAAAGAGTTCAAACAAATAAATAGCACTAAGTAACATAGGTTTTTCATTTCTGAACTAGCTGTAAATATGATTGGTCTAAGATAAGAAAGCTGCCTTTATTCTAAACACAAACTCCGCAGATAATTTAGCCCAGATTAAAGCGGCATACTTTTTTGTGCTAAACGAAAAGTTGTTTGAAACACAAATTAAAATGCACACAACGAATACGATGAGATACTGAAACAAGTTCAGCACAAGAAAGATAAAGCTGAAAGCGGGAAATAGCTACTAACTATACATTTTATTACGTAAGTAAAAATCGGCCAAAACCAAGGCTGCCATGGCTTCTACAATAGGTACGGCGCGTGGTACTACACAGGGGTCGTGACGCCCTTTACCATGCATAACCACGACTTTACCTTCTTTATCGATGGTTTCGTATTCTTGAATTAGGGTTGCTACGGGTTTAAACGCTACGTTAAAGTAGATATCCATACCGTTGCTAATGCCTCCTTGTACGCCACCTGAAAAGTTGGTTTTTGTAGTGCCATCGGTATTAAAAGCATCGTTATGCTGGCTGCCCAACATGGTACAACCTTCAAAACCGCTGCCATATTCAAAACCCTTTACGGCGTTTATGGATAACATGGCTTTACCTAAATCGGCATGCAATTTATCGAAAACAGGTTCTCCTAAACCGATTGGCACATTTTTAATAACACAGGTTACAATACCACCAACGGTATCACCTTTTCCACGAACTTCTTTAATATACGTTTCCATGGTTGCTGCCATAGCGGCATCGGGGCAACGTACTATATTGGATTCTATTTGGGTTAAATCTAACTCGGTGTGCGGTTTATCCAATTTTAAAATACCTACGCCAGAAACATAAGCGTAAAACTCAATGCCTTTTAGCATTTGTTTTGCTATGGCTCCTGCCACGACACGACAAGCGGTTTCGCGCGCTGAACTGCGTCCACCTCCACGGTAATCTCTAAAACCGTATTTTTTATCGTACACATAGTCGGCATGACTTGGTCTGTAACTGTCTTTTATATGGGTGTAATCGTGTGATTTTTGGTTGGTGTTTTCTATAACAAAACCAATGGAAGTCCCTGTAGTTTTACCTTCAAAAATACCCGAATGGAATTTAACAACATCCGGCTCTTTGCGTTGTGTAACAATAGCAGATTGTCCTGGTTTTCTTCTATCTAATTCTTGCTGAATGGCATCTAAGTCTAATTCAATTCCAGATGGACAACCATCAATAACACCGCCCAAAGCAGGTCCGTGAGATTCGCCATAAGTTGTTAGAGTAAATAGTTTTCCAAAAGAATTCCCAGCCATAATTAAAATTTTCAGCTAAAATAAATCATTTTTTAGAAATCAAAGGTACTAAATGAGTAATTCGTGAAACGTAAAACGTGAAATGGCAATTAACTTTAAATACAATTCGTAATTCGTAATTCATCAATGGTAATTATAAAGCATAACATTTGTTTAACAATATGCTCATATTTAAATAATTATGAGGTAATGATTAAGTAATACAGAACCTTGTATTTTACAATAACTAAATGAAACTGTTGAAAATTAAACGTAAAATAGAACTTGCCGTAATATCAGATGTACACTTGGGCACCCATGGTTGTCATGCAAAATACCTACTAAATTACCTAAGCAGTATAGAACCAAAAAAGCTTATTTTAAATGGTGATATTGTAGATGTTTGGCAATTCAGCAAACGTTATTTCCCAAAATCGCATTTAAAGGTTATAAAAAAAATCATGAATATGGCTGCCGATGGTGTTGAGGTTATCTACATTACTGGCAACCACGACGAAATGCTTCGGAAATTTACAGGAAACACCATTGGAAACATATCGATTGTAGATAAGTTGGCATTGGAATTACATGGGAAAAAAGCGTGGTTTTTTCATGGAGACGTATTCGATGTTTCTATTCAAAATGCCAAATGGTTAGTTAAACTAGGAGATTATGGTTATAGGGCGCTAACCCAGCTTAACCGTCTGGTGAATTGGTATTTGGAGCGCAGAGGAAAAGAGCGCTACTCATTATCCGATAAAGTTAAAAATGATGCAAAAAATGCTGAAAAACGCATTAAAAAATTCGAAAAAGTAATTTCAGATCTAGCCATTGAAAATGCCTATGATTATGTGGTTTGCGGACACATACACCATCCAAAAATGGCATATATTGAAAACAAACATGGAACCACTATGTATTTGAATTCGGGTGATTGGGTTGAAAATTTCACCGCCTTGGAATATCAATTTAAACGTTGGAAGGTGTACCATTACAATAAAGACAAACTATCCCCTTTTTTTGTAGATGAAGATTTTGAAAACATGGAATTTAGAGACTTAATTGCTGCTATTACTATTGTAGAGCAGCATCAGAAAAAAGCGAAATAGTTTTTTGTTTATTTGTTTATCTAAAAAATGCAAACGACTTAACAACAAACAACTAAACAGCTCACATTTAAATAAGAGCTTCTCGTAAAATCGTGATCGGGTGTTTTGCTTCACGCTGGGTACCATCTTTAATTTGATGCCTGCAACTGGTTCCATTGGCCGAAATTATGGTGTCGCTTGATGCTTTTCTTACAGCTGGGAACAACGTTTGTTCACCCACGTTCATACTGACGTCGTAATGTTCTTTTTCGTAACCAAAACTCCCTGCCATACCACAACAACCACTTGGTATAATAGTGACTTTGTAGTTTTTTGGTAAATTCAAAACATCGAAACTAGACAATTGATTGCTAAATGATTTTTGATGGCAATGCCCATGAAATTTAATGGTTTTTGCTTCGGAAGTAAATTGCTCCGAAGTGATATGGCCCAGTTTTATTTCCTGCTGAATAAATTCTTCTATTAAAAAGGTGTTTTTTGCTATCGTTTCTGCGGAAGTTCTATCGTCTGCTAATCTTAAATATTCATCTTTAAAAGTCAAAATAGCTGATGGTTCAATGCCTATTAAAGGTGTTTCATTAGAAATTAAATTCTTGAAAATTGAAACGTTTTTATTGGCAACCTCTTTAGCTTGTTGCAATAAACCTTTTGATATAAATGCACGACCAGATTCTGCACTTTCAACCATCTTCACATCGTAATTTAATGCAGTTAAAAGTTGAATGGCGTCCATTCCAATAGGGGTATCTAAATAGTTTAAAAACTCGTCATTAAACAAATAAATCGTTTTTATATATTCTTTTTTAACTACTTTTTTTTTAATGATTTGAAACTCTTTACTTAAACTTTTATTTGAAATTAATGGCAGTTGTCTTTCTTTGGCAATTCCAAACGATTTTTTCAACATTGAAGATGTAAAACCATTAGAAAACATAAAGTTTGATAGCTTAGGAAATACACTTCCATAGCGGTTTAACGTATTGTTGTAAGCAAACAATTTGGTGCGTAATGACACGCCATTTGCTTTTTGATATTGGTATAAAAATTCCGCTTTTAAACTTGCCACATCCACACTACTTGGGCATTCGCTGGCGCAGGCTTTACAACTTAAACATAAATCGAAAACCACTTTTAATTCCTCATAATCGAACTTATTTGCTTTTTCGGAATTGGTTAAAAATTCACGCAACGCATTCGCTCTAGCACGTGTGGTATCTTTTTCGTTTCGGGTTGCTCTGTAACTTGGGCACATGGTACCGCCGAATTCAGGCAATTTTCTACAATCGCCTGAACCGTTGCATTTCTCGGCTTCACGCAGAATACCTTGGGAATGCGAAAAATCGAGCATGGTTTCAATTTTGGGCTCTATCCTTTCCGGAACATAGCGCAACGATTTGTCCATAGGAAACGCATCTACAATTTTTCCTGGATTGAAAATATTATGGGCATCAAACGCAGATTTAATACTCTTCAATATTTGATAATTCGCATCGCCAATCATTAATGGGATAAACTCAGCACGTACAATACCATCACCATGTTCCCCACTCATGGAACCGCCGTATTTTTTCACTAAATGTGCTACATCGGTGGTTATTTTTCTAAACAGTACCACATCTTCCGCCTTTTTAAGGTTCAAAATAGGACGTAAATGTAATTCGCCAGCACCGGCATGGGCATAATAAATGGCTTCTTGGTTGTAACCTTTCATTAATGCTGCAAACTCCGAGATATAATTTGCCAAATCGCCTACCGTTACCGCCGTATCTTCAATACATGGGTGCGACTTTTTATCGCCAATAATATTTCCCAACAAACCCAATCCGGCACTTCTTAAATTGTTGGCTTTATTTATGTCATCACCTTCAAGCGTAGGAAATGCATAGCTTAAACCAGAATCTTCAATGGTTTTTATTAGGCTTTCGGCTAAGACGATTACGTCTTCTTTTGTAAATGCTCTTACCTCGCACATTAAAATGGCTTTTGGATCGCCTTCAATAAAACTTCTATTAGCTTGCTGTGTTTTGTTATGCCTTGTACAATCTAAAATGGTTTTATCCATCATTTCACAATTGTATAAATTATGGCTCATTACAGGTTCTACAGCATTTAAACACGCTTCAATTGTTTTAAAATGTGCAGCAACCATTATAGCTTCTTGTGGTGGTAATTTATCTAGTTTTAAAGTGATTTGTGTGGTAAACGCCAATGTGCCTTCGCTTCCTGAAAGCAGTTTGCACATGTTGAATTTTTCCGAAGTATTTGAAAACACCTCCGATTTAATCAATTCATCAATGGCATATCCTGTATTTCTTCGGTGTATTTCCGGTTTTGGAAAGTTTTCTATAATTTGATTTTGAACAGCTTCAGCATGTAATTCCGAATAAATACTTTTATATATGTTTCCTTCTAAAGTATCTAGTTTTGTCTTATTTTGAAATGTTTCAGAACTAATTTCATTAAAAACCACTTCACTCCCATCACTTAAAATGGTATGCATTTCAATGACCTTATCACGCGTTACACCATATTGAATGGAGGTAGTTCCCGAAGAATTATTTCCAACCATACCACCAATCATGCAACGGTTTGATGTAGATGTATTGGGACTGAACCACAACCCAAAAGGTTTTAAATAATTATTCAAGGCATCGCGCACAACTCCTGGTTGCACCGTAACGGTTTGCTCTTTTTCATTAACATCTAAAATATTTGTAAAATATTTAGACACATCAACTACAATCCCTTCTCCAACGCACTGTCCTGCAAGCGAAGTCCCTGCAGTTCTTGGAATCAATGATGTATTGTGTTTTTTTGCAAACTGGATAAGTTGTTTGATGTCCTCATTATTTTTTGGATATGCGACGGCTAATGGCAACATTCTAAATACAGAAGCATCAGTAGCATAGATCGATTTTATTAAATCGTCATAAAATAATTCTCCTGATAATTTTTCGCTTAATGTCTGTAAATGTGATGTTAACGTCATTGTTCCTAAAAAATAATTATAATTATAACGGGAAGTTAAATATAAATACAATTTTGTCGTTATTTTTGTAAAATAATTTAAATTCTTAAAAAGATCTTTTAACAAAGAAAGGTCGTATATTAATTACAAATTAAAAAACAACATTTATGAAGAAACTACTTTTATTATCAGTTGCATTATTAGGTTTTACCTTTGCATCAAACGCTCAAGACATTTCAAATAACGCTATTGGATTACGTTTAGGAGATAGTGATGGTTTTGGCGCTGAAATATCTTACCAACACGCTTTAGGTAGCAATAACCGTTTGGAAGTGGATTTAGGTTGGAGAGATGGAAAAGATTTTGATGGATTTAAACTTACTGGTTTATACCAATGGGTTTGGAACATAGACGGTGGTTTTAACTGGTATGCCGGTGTTGGTGGTGGATTAGGTTCTTACAGTTTTGATAATGCACCTGCTGGAGTAGATGACAGTGATACTTTTATTTTTGCTGCGGGTGATATAGGTATTGAATACAATTTTGATATTCCATTATTAATTTCACTGGATTTTAGACCAGAAATTGGTTTTGGTGATGACTCATTCAAAAATAACGATTTAGATTTTGATATCGCTTTAGGTATTAGATACCAATTCTAACTAATACAAAAAAAAAAAAAAAATGCACTTCAATTGAAGTGCATTTTTTGTATGATATATTGCCAACTTAAAGTACCAAACACTTCGCCAATGTATCTTGATAAATAGCTTCGTATTGTGGTACTATGGTATGCAAATCGTATTTCTGAGCCGTTTTTTTAGCATTCTTTTTAAAAGTTTCTAAGCGCTTTTTATCACTTAAAATATACAATGCATTTTTAGTCATATCGGCAACATCTCCCACATTGCTTAAAAATCCTGAAACACCGTGAATATTAACTTCTGGTATGCCTCCTGTATTACTTGATATGACAGGAACACCCGATGCCATAGCTTCTAAGGCTGCCAAACCGAAACTTTCGGTTTGTGATGGTAATAAAAACAAATCACTAAAACACAAAATCTTATCTATTTCATTACTTTTTCCAAAGAAAATAACTTTATCTAAAATCCCTAGTTCTTGGCAACGTAATTCTATATGCTCCCGTTCAGGACCTTCACCTATTAACATTAATTTTGCGGGTATTTCTTTTTGAATATTATAGAATATACTAATAACATCTTGGGAACGTTTTACGGGTCTTAAATTACTTATGTGGGTAATTATTTTTTCATCATCATTTGCCATCATACCACGCTGGCAATCGGTGAATTTATGATTGTACTTTTCTAAATCTATAAAATTAGCCACCACGTGAATATCGTTTTTTATATCGAACAAACGTAACGTGTCTTCTTTTAAGCTTTGCGATACTGCTGTAACCGCATCGGACTTGTTAATACTGAAAGTAACTGCCGGTTTATAAAACGGGTGGCTGCCAACAAGTGTAATATCGGTTCCATGCAAAGTGGTAACAATAGGTATTAAAACACCTTCTTCTTGTAGCATTTTTTTAGCCATATACGCCGCATAAGCGTGAGGAATAGCGTAGTGTACATGTAAAATTTCAATTTTATGAAGCTTTACCATATCTACCAATTTGCTAGACAATGCTAACTCGTATGGCTGATAGTGAAACAGCGGGTATTCTGGAACATTTACTTCGTGGTAATGCACATTATTACTCAATAATTCCAAACGCACAGGCTGGTTATAGGTTATAAAGTGAATTTCATGTCCTCGTTTAGACAATTCTAAACCTAACTCGGTCGCCACGACGCCACTACCTCCAAAAGTTGGATAACATACAATTCCTATTTTCATATTTTTTTAAGTTAAAAAGTATTAAAGTGAAAAGCTAAAAAGTCATATATAAACTTTAAAACTTTCCAACTTTTAACTTTATTACTATTTTATTCAATTATCGCTTCATAAATTAAGCGTTGTATATCTGTTCTAATATTTTCTTTTAAAAGCAAATTATGTGTTGCATTTGGATAGGTTCTGTTTGCTAAAAATACATAAACAATTTCTTCCTCTGGGTCTGCCCATGCATAAGTTCCGGTAAAACCAGAATGCCCGAAACTATTTAATGATATACAACCACATGTTGGCCCATCCTCTCCTAGTTGTGGTTTATCGAAGCCAATACCTCTTCTATTCCCTTTATCGCAATAGTAACACGTGTTAAATTTATCGAGTGTTTCAGACTTAAAATAACGTTGTCCACCATAAAATCCTTTTTGTAAAAACATCTGCATAATTTTAGCGACATCGTTGGCATTGCTAAAAATACCTGCATGCCCCCCTATTCCATCCTGCATAGCTGCTCCCATATCGTGCACATACCCATGAACTTCTCGAAACCTGTAATAATCATCCACTTCCGTTGGAACGATTTTTTTATTACTTACTTTATGGTATGGGTTGTACATGGTATAATTGGCTCCTAAAGATTTATAAAAATGTTCTTGCACAAGAAAATCTAAGGTTCTGTCGTAATAATTCTCAATATATTTCTTTAAAATAAAATAAGGAAAATCACTGTATCTATATTGTGTTCTGCTCAACAAATCTGAATCTTTAATTATTTTCTGTATAGAATCTGGATAATCTGAACGCAAATATAAATTTTGCGCCACTTCTATATTAAACTTTTCAGTACGTTCTGTTCTATAATATTTCTCACTGGGGCGTTTTGTAGCGCTATCTAAAGTATGTGCATAGAACGGTTCCCACGGCCTTAGTCGGGCATAATGGGATAACATTGCTTTTAATGTAATATTTGCTTTATTTGAATTTTTATAACTAGGTAATATTTGAGACAGTTTAGTATCTAAAGTAACCTCTCCTTTTTCTTCCAATTCCATAAGTAGCGGTAAGGTTGCCAATATTTTTGTTAGAGATGCAACATCATAAATGTCGTCAAACTCCACAACCTCTTTTCCTGAATACGTATGTTTTCCAAAGCTTTTATTATAGATTACTTTTCCTTTTCTTGCTACTAATAATTGAATTCCAGGAGTCATTTTACCATGGATGGCTTTTAGAGCTAATGAATCTATCTTATTCAATTTTTTTGAATCCATACCCACACGCTCTGGAACTGTATAACTTAAACGTTTTATGGCATTATTTTTAATACCATCACCTACTTTAAAATAGCTTCCAATAGAAACAGGCAAGCTGCCTTGAGATTCAATAGCACCAAATATTAATTGTGCCGATTTTTCCTGAGCAATTTTGCTGTTTTGATAACTTACTACGATGCTTTCTATATTTTTAATGGTTGTTAAATCTGAAAGCGCATAGGGTTTTACAAACACATCTAAAACAACGTTGTGTGTTTTTGCTATTTCGTACAACCAAGTTAACTCTGTTTCCGTAAACTGATACGATTTCCAAGGGTTTTGATTGGAACGGTGTAAACCAATTATCACGGTGTTATAGTCTTGAAGCTTCGCCATTAAACCCTCTAAAGAATCCCCTTCTATTTGATGTACTTTGGTGTATTTTTTAAGCTCCTTTAAAAAAACAGAACCATCATCATCTCCAAATTTCACATATGCAATGGTTTTATCTTCGAGTTTTCGAATAGGCAATAAACTCTTTTCATTTTTAACTATGGTAATGGCACTTTCCATTAATTCTTCATAGAGAATATTATCTTTTTGTCTGTTTAAATCGTCAGACAAATTGTTCAAATCAATGGGTTGGTATTTATTTAAACCAACTTTATATTTAGCTTGCAGAATTTTTTTAACTGAAAGTTCTAAACGTGCTTCGGTTATTTCTCCACTATTATAAGCTTCAACTATTTTTGAAATACCAATAGCAACATTTTCAGACATTAACATAACATCATTCCCTGCTTTAAAAGCAGCTAAATCTATACTTCCAACTTCTTTAAAATCGGCAGCACCTTTCATATCCAAAGCATCAGTAAAAATAAGTCCTTGGAAGCCTAGTTTGTCTTTTAGAATATCTGTTACAATGTGTTTTGATAATGAAGAAGGGGAGCCCGTTGGCTCTAAACTTGGCACTTTTAAATGTGCCACCATAACACTGGACAAACCTTCGTTTATTAATTTTTTGTAAGGATACAATTCTATGGAATCTATTCGTTTTTTATTAAAGTTGATGGTTGGCAATGTTTTATGAGAATCTTGGTCGGTATCTCCATGACCCGGAAAGTGTTTCGCGCTTGCTAAAACACCCGCACCTTGCATACCTTTCATAAAAGCGGAGGCCTTTTGGGTTACGTTATCCCTATCTTCACCAAAAGAGCGGTTGCCAATAATAGGATTTAAAGGATTGGTATTGATATCAACCACTGGTGCAAAATTAAAATGCACGCCCAAACGCTTACAATGTTCGCCAATTTGTTTTCCCGTTTGTTCTATTAAATTATTGTCGCTTATAGCACCAAGCGTCATGTTCCAAGGAAATGCATAGGTAGAATCCAATCGCATGCTCAAGCCCCATTCAGCATCCATCCCTATTAATAACGGAATTTTTGAAAGTGCTTGCAGCTCATTATTTAATTTAGCTTGCCTAACAGGATCCCCAAGTGAGTAAATAATGCCTCCAATATGATGTGTTCTAATTAAATCAATTATTTTTTCATTTGCAGCTTGGTCTTGTTTAGACATGACTTGCACCATGTACAGCTGCCCTACTTTTTCTTCTAATGATAAAGATGTATAAACACTATCTACCCATTTCTTTTGGGCTTCAACATCTTTAGAGGCTAATGGATTTTGTTGAATTTGTGCAAAGGATGAAACCGATATATATAGAAATACTATTGTTAATAAGATTTGACGCATATTTGAGGATTAATTCAGTAAGTATATAACAAATACTACTACATAAATAATCATGCCAAAATACTACTTTTAAAAAGAAGTTGAAAAGACTTTAAGATAGATTTATAAAGAAAGTAATGAACTATTTTAAGTTACGGTCAATATTTATAAATCTATATGCCTGTCGTGGTAGCCCAACAAATACAACACCCCATCTAACCCAATACTTGAAATGGAACTTTGGGCGTTATCTTTTACTGTTGGTTTTGCGTGAAAAGCAATCCCTAAACCCGCAAGGTTAAGCATTGGCAAATCGTTGGCACCATCGCCAACTGCAATTGTTTGATCGATATCGATACCTTCTTTTTTAGCTATTTCTTTTAGATATTCTGCTTTTTTATTGCCATCAACAATTTCACCCAAATAACCACCAGTTAAAACACCATCTTTAATTTCCAATTGGTTGGCATACACATAATCGATACCCAATTCTTTTTGTAAATAGTGACCGAAATAAGTAAAACCACCCGATAAAATAGCGGTTTTAAACCCATAGCTTTTTAAGGTATCTATAAGTCTTTTAGCTCCTTTTGTTATTGGTAAATTTATGGCTACATCGTGTAATACATCTTCACTCAAACCTTTTAAGAGCTTCATGCGGCGAACAAAACTTTCGTTGAAATCTATTTCACCTTGCATTGCCGATTCTGTAATAGCTTTTACTTCATCGCCAACACCAGCTAATTCTGCCAATTTATCAATTACTTCAGCTTGAATTAGTGTAGAATCCATATCAAAACAAACCAAACGTCTGTTCCTTCTAAAAATATTATCTTCTTGAAAAGCAATATCTACGTCTAGTTCTCTTGAAATTTCCATGAATTTTTTTGTGAACTCTGTTTTATCTTCAATCTGTCCTCTAATGGATAATTCTATACAGGCACGCGGATATTCTTCTTCTACAATAAGAGAGGTACGCCCCGTAAGTCGTTTTATAGAATCTATATTCAGATTTTTTTCTGAGATAACCTGTGTTACTTTTGATATTTGCTCTGCAGCAAGTCTTTCACCTAGAATGGTAACTATGTAGCGGTCTTTACCCTGAAGTTTTACCCATTTCTCATAATTTTCAAGAGTAATGGGTGTAAACTTTGCTTTAATACCAAGTTCATAAGATTTGAAAAGTAAATCCTTTAATACGGCTGCGGAATTTGGTCCTGATTGAATTTCAAACAAGATACCTAAGGATAAGGTATCGTGAATATTTGCCTGACCAATATCCAACACTTTTGCGTTGTATTGTGCCAAAACACTGGTTAAACTAGAGGTTAATCCTGGTTTATCGGGTCCAGAAATATTTAATAGGATAATTTCGTTAGCCATAGCTATCTTATGAATTTTTAAAATACTTTTATTTATGAAGGTTCAAGCTGTTACCAAACTTATTTAACAAATCTACTGTGCCAACTTTCACTGGCAGGTACTTCCCAGTTTTCGTTAAATTCCGCAATATTGGTCACCAAGTTGTTAAAAACAATGGTGTTTTTTGAAACGGCTTTCTCTTTCGCCATTTGTTTAAAATCGGTAAGTGTTTTATAAGCTATAAATTCACCTTGTTTGTAAGACACATTCATTTTGTCCATTAAATCAACATTATAATCTTTTTCTAATTGTTGAATAAAATGTACGCAAGAATCAATAGAACACCCTGTTGCCTTGTTTAAGTTTTGATCTAAACCTATAACTATAAACCGCTTATATTTAACCAAATAACCAGCATTTAAATCGCTACCGTGCGCTGTCCAATTTTCAATAAAAACATTAAGTTTGGATTGTATTTCTTCAATTTCCTGTTCTGAAAATGAACGATTGGCTTGGTAAATCCAAACTCGTGATTCTTCTGGTAATGTATTAAAATCTACTAACATTTTATAAAAGAGAAATTTTCTTGATGATTTTAAAATTACGATATTCCTTTATTCTAGGGTCGAACATTTCAAACTCATAACAGGTTATTTTTACTTTTGATTTTTTTAATTTATTCAAATCATGCAATAAATTATCGCCTTCAAAATATTCCAGCCATAGAACTTTTTGCAATCTATTATCGGTGTCCATCAATTCAACGGTGTTAAATTGAGATTCTTGTATATTGGTAACATGACCAACAAGAATGATATCGTCCTTACCTTCTTCAAACTCATCAGCCGCATAATTACCAGCAATTACCGTCATATAATCTGGACAATGTGTCATCATTTTAAATGCAACATCTACTCCTAACTGTTCTAAAGATTGTTCGTCGTTAAAAGAAACATTTACTAACTTGTCTGCTTCTTTTTTTAATTTACCATAACTTTCCAATATACAAAAACCAAACTCCATCTCTATTTTAGATTGCTCCATTGCCGTAAAATCTAAATCTTTCCTGGTTAAGCATTCACAAGTGCCTATGGCAATATCATCAAACAATTTATCTTTTAAATCTTCTTTTTCTTGAGCAAAAGAAAAATAATTAAATAATAGCATTGTTAAAAATAAGTAGGTAATTTTATTCATGTATAAATCTTTATAAATCTTGAGCGTTTGCAATTAATTCGGCAATATCCATAACAGGTACTTCAGCTTCTTTTTCTTTGGCTTTTACACCATCCGTCATCATGGTATTGCAAAACGGACAACCTGCTGCAATAATTTGTGGTGTGGTTTCTAAAGCTTGCTCGGTACGTTCAACATTAACGTCTTTATTCCCTTTTTCGGGTTCTTTAAACATTTGAGCACCTCCAGCACCGCAACATAACCCAGTGCGTTTGCAGTTTTTCATTTCAACCAATTCTGCTTCTAATTTTTTAATTAAATCGCGTGGTGCTTCGTACACATTATTGGCACGACCTAAATAACAAGGATCGTGAAAAGTGATACGTTTTCCTTTAAATTGACCACCTTCTATAGTTAAACGTCCTTCATCTAATAAGGTTTTTAAAAACTGTGTGTGGTGCATGACCTCATAGTTTCCGCCCAATTCCGGGTATTCATTTTTTATGGTGTTGAAACAATGCGGGCAAGCTGTTACTATTTTTTTAACTTCGTAAGCATTTAAAACCTCGATATTTGTTACGGCTTGCATTTGGAATAAAAACTCATTCCCTGCTCGTTTAGCAGGATCACCGGTACAGCTTTCTTCGGTTCCTAAAACAGCAAATTCTACTTTGGCTTTATTTAATAGTTTAACAAAAGCTTTGGTTATTTTTTTTGCTCTATCATCAAAACTACCAGCACAACCCACCCAAAACAATACTTCTGGTTGTTTTCCTTCTGCCATAAACTCTGCCATGGTTGGTACTTTTAGTAATTCGCTCATATACTATTGTTTTATTTTGCGTTAGGGATTGAGGCATTGTTGGAGCTCTCCCGATTTTTTCATCGGGAAGCGACTGCCGAAAGCCCGCCCCTTGGGTAATGCCCAAATTATTTTATTATTCGTTTTTCCAGTTCAATCGGTCCATTTGGTTGTATGGCCATGGAGCACCGTTGTTTTCAATATTGGTCATCATGTTATTTAACTCTACGGGTGCAGCGGACTGCTCCATAACCAAATAACGACGCATATCCATGATGATTGAAAGCGGGTCGATACTTACTGGACAGGCTTCCACACACGCATTGCACGAGGTACATGCCCATAATTCTTCTCTGGTAATATAATTATCGAGAAGCTGTTTTCCATCTTCTTTAAACTCGCCTTTGTTGGCATCTATGTTTTTACCTACTTCCTCTAAACGGTCGCGGGTATCCATCATGATTTTTCGTGGCGATAGTTTTTTACCTGTTTGGTTTGCAGGACATTCGCTGGTACAACGTCCGCACTCGGTACAAGTATATGCATTTAGTAATTGTACCCAATTTAAATCTTGCACGTCGCTGGCTCCGAATTTGGCAGGCATAACATTTTCTGCTCCTTCGGCTGGTGCTGCAAATGGATCGACGTTGGGATCCATCATCATTTTTACTTCTTTTGTAACTGCTTCTAAATTATCAAGCTGTCCTTTTGGTTTTATTTTTCCGTAAAATGTGTTTGGAAATGCCAATAGAATATGCAGATGCTTTGAAAAATACAGATAGTTTAAGAATACTAAAATACCTAGGATATGCAGCCACCAAGCGGTTCTTTCGATGGTGTGAAGTGCACTTTCTGACAAACCACTAAACCATGGTGCTATGTGCTTGCTTATTACATTTCCTGAATTTATGGTTTGAAAATGTAAATCGGTAGCATTCATTACCAAAAACAGAGTCATCAAAACCATTTCGAAATATAGAATGAAATTGCCGTCGTTTTTGGGCCAACTGGTCATTTCACTTTTCCAGAAACGTGCTAGTTTAATAATATTTCTGCGTATCCAAAAAATGACAACGGCGATTAAAACCAATACCGCTAAAACTTCAAAAGAACCTATTAAAAACCCGTAAACGGCTTTTGGAAGTACTGATAAACCTATTCGGTGTGTACCAAAAATACCATCGATGATAATTTCTAAAACTTCAATATTGATGATAATGAAGCCTAGATAAACAACTATATGCAAAAAACCTGCGATGGGACGACGCACCATTTTACTTTGCCCTAAGGCTATCATAGCCATGTTTTTCCAACGCTGCGATTTGTTATCGCTAACATCTACATCGTGTCCTAACTTGATATTACGAATAAGTTTTTTTACGTTTTTGGCAAAAAAACCAATACCTATACCCAGTAAGATTGCAAAAAGTATATTTGGCAAATATTCCATCAATTATTATTTAGTGTCTTCCTTTTGGTAAGGTATTTCTTTTTTAGATAAAATTCTTCTGTAGCGAGCTGGGTGTAATTTTATATCTCTTATAAGTTCTTCCATTTCTTTGGTAGCGCCCTCAAGGTTTTTGTATAAACCTTCGTCTTTAAGTAATTTCCCTATGGTACCGTCGCCTTTATCTATAGTCGTTAAAATGGTATTTAATTTATTTAATGTGCCATTTAAATTATCTACAGTTGCACCTAAATTGGCGTTTTTCAAATCGGAAGTAAGTACAGCTAAATCTGCACTTATTGTTTTGAATTTCTCTAATATTTCTGAAATGTTTTTGTCATTTTTAGAAATAACAGCATTTACAGAATTTGAAGTGTTTTTGAACGATTGTAGCGTATGATTTAATTCTTCGATAGTACGTTTTAAACCTGCATCAGAATTATCGTTAACCAATCTATTGATGCTTAACATAAGTGTATCGGTAGATTTTAAAGTAGAATCTAAATTATTGCTTATACCCGAAAAGCTTTTAGAAAGCGTTGTAACCAATCCCAATTCTACTGTAGATGGTAAAACATCACCTGGTTTTGCTTGCTCCCCTTCTGTGCTTATTAAAATGGCAAGTCCGTTTCCTCCCATCAATCCTGTTTCGTACATTTTAATTACAGAATTTTTAGAAAACTTTAAGGCAGCATTTACCGAAAAAGACACTCTGGTTTTACCTGTTTCATAATCGTAAACGATATCCTGAATTTTTCCAACATTATTACCATTTACTGTGATGGGTGAGGATTTATTAAGTGCATTGTAATCAAACTCTGTATAATACACGTCGGTGGATTCGAATAGGTTTCTCCCCTTTAAATAATTAAATCCAAAAATAAATAGGACAATACCCGATAATACTAATACGCCTGTTTTAACTTCTTTTGATATTTTCAAAGTAAATAAAGTAAATGTTAGATGTACAAATTTAAAATAAATTTAAAAAGAACCTCTTTAATTAGCAGTTGTTTTTAAGGCTTCGTTTAAGCTTATCTTTTTGCCGTCCTTAAAAGCCACTATAAAACTGGATTTGTAGCCTTTTCTTATGGCTTCTTCTTCTAATGTTTTTGTACTATTGTAATCGGAAGTGTTACCATAAAAGTACTTAAATAAACCCCCTTCTTTTTCTCTGGTAACATTTTTAAGTCCTTTAAAATTATTGGGCTTGGGCTCTATAGCTCTTGAAGTTGCAGCTATTTGTACTTTGTATGTTATGGAACTATCTATGGTCCTTGCAACTTCTGATACCTTTGGCACTTCAATAGTTTTTTCAGTTTTAACTGCTGGCGCATCATCGTAAAAAATAAAATCGTCTACATTGCCATCTAAACTATGCTTATATTCTAAAATGGCACTTGTTACGGAATTAGCCATATCTTTTTGTCCTTGTTCTGAATTCAAATAAGCACCTTCTTCCCTATTTGTTAAAAAACCAACTTCTACCAAAACACTGGGCATTACAGTTTGGTGCAACACAATAAATCCGGCTTGCTTAACCCCTCTATTGGTTCGCTTTAATTTATTTGTGAACCTATTTTGAATTAAACTTGCCAACATGATGCTTTGGTCTAGATACTCTTCTTGACTTATTAATATGCTCATTACAGATTCGGGAGAATTAGGGTCGAACCCTTTATATTTCTTTTCATAATCATCCTCAAGAAAAATCACCGAGTTTTCCTTTTTTGCTACTTCAAAATTGGTTTGGTTCCTGTGGGTTCCTAATACAAATGTCTCTGTACCATGTGCATCCGATTTATGCGCATTGCAATGGATAGATACAAATAAATCGGCTTTTGCTTTATTGGCTATTTGCCCTCTTTCAAATAAATCAACAAACACATCGGTTTTTCTGGTGTAAACCACTTTGATATTTGGATTCTTCTCCAGTTGTTTACCAACATCCAAAACAATATTTAACGAAATTTCACTTTCTTTATAGCCATTGCCTTTATTACCGTGGTCGTGACCGCCATGGCCTGCATCTAAAACCACTATAAATTTAGCTTCCGGATTTTCTTGATCAACCTTAGTAAATGAAGAAAATGTTAATACTATTATAAATAATACGAAAAGTAATACTCTGTTCGTTTTCATGGGTAATTATATTGTTTTAAATCGGTCACACATAACATTAACTATAATTATCATAATATATTTTATTTAGACAACTATGTTTCACAAACATTTTAACGATTAAAAAACTTGGTTTAGCACTCGGTAAATTTGAGCCCAAGTTTAATTTAAAATTTTAATTGAATAATAAATCAATCACAGAAAAATATATGTAATTTTGGCTTTTCAAAAATCGAGCCATACTTTTACAAAAATACATTTAAAAGCGTTGCACACAAACAACTTTAAAATACTTTTTACCTTAAGTTTTACAGTGTTTATTAACATGTTTAGCTTTGCGCAAGACCTTCCAAAAGGTGGAGTTCCTATTGACAGAAGTGTTAAGGATAGCGTGAATATTAGTATTGACAGCTTAGTAACTACCGAAGTTTCAGAAAAAGCACAAGACTCCACATTAAAAGATTCCATTAAACCTAAAAAAGAGCTTTTAGAACATACCGTAAAGTACCACGCAACCGATTATACCAAGTTCAACCAAAAAGAACATAAATTATACTTATATAATGAAGCCACTATTGATTATGGCGACATGAATATAGCTGCGGGAAACATTACCATAGATTATACAAAAAACACGGTTTATGCCAAAGGTATAAAAGATTCTATTGGTGCTTATACCCAAAAACCTGTTTTTACACAAGGTGCCAATGTGGTAGAACCCGACTCGATTATTTTCAATACTAAAACAAAGAAAGCACTTATATACAACTCTAAAACCGAACAAGGCGACGGTACCGTTATTGCATCGTTAACTAAAAAAGAAAACGACTCGGTTTACTTTTTAAAAAATGCCAAATATACCACCGCTGAAGATTTGGATGACCCCGAGTATTACATCCGCCTGTTAAAAGCAAAAATAGTACCTGGAAAAAAAATAGTAACTGGTGCTGCCGGTTTGTATATTTACGATATTCCTACACCTGTTTGGTTGCCTTTTAGTTTCTTTCCTCAATCGGAAAAACAAACCTCCGGTATTATCATTCCTAGTTTTGGTGAACAAAACCAACGTGGTTATTTTTTACAAAATGGTGGATATTACTTGGCTATTAGCGATTATGTAGATTTAGCACTTTTAGGCGATTATTACACCAATGGTAGTTACGGGTTTCGTTCTGAAAGTACGTATGCAAAACGCTATAAATTTAGAGGAAATTTAAACTTTAGTTACGAAAGTTTAATAAATAGTGAACGTGGCTTCCCAGATTATTCCAAGTCTACCGTTTATAACATTCGTTGGTCGCATAGTCAAGATGGTAAATCTAATCCCAATTCACGTTTCTCTGCATCGGTTAACTTAGGGAGCAGTCAATATTACCAAACTTCTATAAATCAAGTAAATACAGGTGCTTTTTTAAATAACACCTTATCATCTTCTGTTTCTTATTCAAAAACATTTCAAGGAAAATTACAGCCAAATATTAGTTTAACGGCGACGCATTCTCAAAACACCAACACCCAACAAATAAATATGACGCTTCCAACATTTCAAGGAAGTTTGGGCAGAATGTACCCTTTTGCATCTAAAACTGGGTCTAAAAAAGGAATCATTCAAAACATTAACTTGCAATATAATGTTAGAGGTGAAAATAGAATTAGTACAACCGACTCACTTTTCTTTAAAAAAGAAATGTTTGACGATGCCAAAGCAGGGTTTCAGCATAGTATTCCGCTTAGTACCAACTTCAAAGTATTTAAATATTTTAGTTTAAGTGCCAGCAGCAGTTTGAATGAAGTTTGGACATTCAAAACCATCGAAAAAAGTTTTGATGCCACAACAAAAAAAGTTATAACTGAAGAAATAAATGGTTTTGATGCCTTTAGAACTTACAACTTCAGCACCAGTTTAGGAACAACCGTTTACGGGATGTTTAATTTTGAAAAAGAAGGAAAAGACACTAAAATAAAAGCAATTCGTCATATCATTCGACCTTCCGTAAGTTACAACATCAATCCTGCTTTTGATAAATATTACGATACCTACGAAGTTGTTAGTGCAGACGGATTAACAACAACCGACGTAGAATACACGCGTTTTGAACAAGGTATTTTTGGTTCTCCTGGAAAAAACTTTTCCAGTTCTATGGGTATTTCGGTTTCCAATAACCTTGAAGCTAAAGTGCGCGATAAAGACAGTACAGCTACCGAACCTAAAAAGGTTATTTTGTTAAATAACCTAAACTTTTCAACCTCTTATAATTTTGCAGGTGATTCGCTACAATGGAGTCCTGTTAGAATGAGCGGTGGCACACAACTTTTCAACAACAAAATGAGTATTAATTTTGGTGCTACTTTAGACCCATATGCACTGGACAATAACAATAACAGAATTGGTAAATTCAACATTGATAATGGTGGAAGCCTCTTTAGATTAACCAGTGCCAACTTAACCACAGGATGGACTCTATCCAGTAAAAATGGAAGTGACAAAAATGACAATAAAAAAGGTGTTGAGGAAAATTTAAGAAGAGGTGGTCGCGATGATGATTTGTTTGGTATTTCGGAAGATTTTGCAAACCAACAAATTGATGACATGAAAGAGGGTGACGACGAAGAAGAAAAACCTAGCGAATATTACAGCTATAGCATCCCTTGGAATTTGCGAATAGCTTATGCTTTAAATTATTCCAATTCAAGAAGGGAAAACCAAATATCCTCACATTCGCTTATGTTTTCGGGCGATATTAAATTATCCGAAAAATGGTCTATTGGTGCATCATCTGGTTACGATTTAAAAAATGCAGGATTCACGTATACGCAACTACGTTTTGAACGTGATTTAATGAGCTGGCGTATGAATTTCAGTTGGGTGCCTTTTAGCACTAGAAGCTCATGGAATTTCTTTATTGGTATAAAATCTAACATCTTAAAAGATTTAAAATACGAAAAACGAAATCAACCCGATTTACAACTTTAGCTTATTGCTTATTGACTATTGCTTATTGCTTATTGCTTATTGCTTATTGCTTATTGAAATTTAAAATAAACCGTTATGAAAACAATTATTACTACACCAAATGCACCAGCACCAATTGGTCCTTATAATCAAGCTATTTTAAGCGGTAACACTTTATATACTTCTGGACAAATTGCCATTAACCCCAAAACCAACGAACTTGTTTTAAGTGATATTGAAACAGAAACTAAACAGGTTATGCATAACCTAAAGGCTGTTTTGGAAGCTGCAAATATGACGTTTGAAAACGTGGTGAAATCAACAATCTTCATCAGTAATATGGAGGATTTTGGTAAAATCAATACCGTTTATGGTAGCTTTTTTGATGAAGCCACTGCTCCTGCCCGTGAAACCGTTCAAGTAGCACGTTTACCAAAGCATGTGAATGTTGAAATTAGTGTGATTGCTGTAAAGTAATATTACAAATTATACCGAAGCGTCTTTTTTAGCATACTTTATTAGTAACTCTTTGAGTTTGGCAACCTCAAGTGGTTTTGCTAAAAACTCATCTATCCCAGCAAGTTTTGCGTTTGCAATATCCACTTCAAAAGCACTTGCAGACACAGCTATAATTGGTGTATTACAATCAGCGTATTTCTTGGTTTCTTTTATGGCTTTTGTGGCTTCATAGCCATCCATGTCTGGCATGTAAATATCCATAAAAACCATGTCAAAATCTAAAATTTTGTATAGCTCTACAGCTTCTAAACCATTTTTAGCAAACGTACAGTCGGCGCCTTGTTGTTCCAATAAAAACTTAATTACTTTTTGATTCATTCGGTTATCTTCAGCAACCAGAACATTGAATTTTTCCAATAAAATTGGCTCTAGAATTTCTTCTTCCGCCTTTATACCCAACGTTTTTTTAAGTTGTAAACTAAAATAAAAGGTGGACCCCTCGTTCTCTTTACTTTCCAATTTCAACTCACCACCCATCAATTTTACAAGTTGATGCGAAATAGAAAGTCCTAAACCACCCTCTCTATAATCTCTTCCTTCAGAAATATTAAATGCTTTCGATTCGTTAAAAATTTGTTTTATTTCTTCAGCACGCAACCCAATACCGGTATCTTTTATATAGAACGCTACTATTTGCCCATCCTCAATACTTACCGTTTGATCTACAATTATTGAAATTTTTCCTGAGTTTGTAAATTTAATGGCATTATTTATTAAGTTTATTAAAACTTGCTGGATACGTAAAGAATCGCCCAACAGAGAAAATTTACGCGTTTCATCCATTAAAAATTTGTATTCAAATTCCAATCCTTTTTCCCAGGCTTGATATTCAAATACTTTAAAAAGATGTAATAATTCAGATTTTAAATCGATGGCTAACAAATTCAATTTTATATCGCCTTTATCAACATCTTCATTATCAGTAACCATATTTACAAGTTGTAATAAATGCTTAGAAGAATATTCAGCTATTTCAATTTGTGCTTTTTGGTCTGCATCCAAATGGGTCTGTTTTAACATGTTAAGCATTCCTAAAACCGTACTAAGTGGCGTACGTATTTCGTAACTCATATTCGCTAAATAAATGGATTTATAATCTGCAATTCTATTAGCTTCATCAAGACTGGATTGCAAGTCACTAACTCTATTTCTTAAGTCAGAAACTTTTACATCATTCTTTAATTGGTTTTTGAAAAAAAATTGCAACACAAAAATTTGGCCTACAGCAAAACCAAATAAAATAAGTGCCAAAACAGTATCACTTATTTTCTTTTCGAGAAAAAAGTAAGCTAGCAATAGAACAAATATTATAGAAACAAAAATAATTATAGATAATATCCTCCTGGTTTTAATAGATTTTAGGAACTTTATTGAAAAACTCATTTGTTCAGTAGGCTTTTTTAACAAACATATTATTATTATATTAATAAACAAAGGTATTGCAGGTATTTCATACCGATATTTTATTTTGTTTTATTTAACTTTATAACTTATAAAAATATACTTTAAATTAACTCCAATCTCATAATGCATGCGAATAGAATACGATATTAAATTAGGATTTAAAGATGTAATGATTCGTCCTAAACGTTCTACACTAAAAAGTAGAGCTGAAGTTAGCTTAGAACGTGAATTTAAATTTTTACACAGTCCACTTTCTTGGACAGGTATTCCCATAATGGCAGCCAATATGGATACGGTTGGCACTTTTGAAATGGCAAAATCCCTATCTAGCAAACAATTATTTACTGCCATTCATAAACATTATTCGATTGCAGATTGGAATGTATTTGCAGCAAATTTACCAGAAGGTATTGAAAATTATATAGCTGTAAGTACCGGGATTAGTAAAAAAGATTCTGAGCATTTAGCAGCTGTATTCAAATTCAATCCCAATTTAAAATTCATTTGTATTGATGTCGCCAATGGCTATTCAGAATATTTTGCCAATTTTGTAAAACAAACCCGAGACCAATATCCCGATAAGGTTATTATTGCTGGTAATGTTGTTACAGGTGAAATGGTTGAAGAACTATTACTTTCCGGTGCCGATATTGTTAAAGTAGGCATTGGTCCGGGTTCCGTATGTACCACGCGTTTAAAAACTGGTGTTGGCTACCCACAACTTTCAGCCATTATAGAATGTGCTGATGCTGCACATGGTTTAGGTGGACAAATTATTAGTGATGGTGGTTGTACCATTCCTGGTGATATTGCCAAAGCCTTTGGTGCAGGTGCCGATTTTGTTATGTTGGGTGGCATGTTGGCGGGTCACACAGAAAGTGGTGGGGAAATTATTGAAAAACAGGGAAAACCCTACCGAAAATTTTATGGTATGAGTTCATCAACAGCTATGGAAAAACATATTGGAGGTGTTGCCGAATACAGAGCAAGCGAAGGCAAAACAGTAGAAGTTCCATACAGAGGTGATGTTGAAAACACACTACAAGATATTTTAGGTGGTTTGAGAAGTACTTGTACGTATGTAGGTGCACAACGCTTGAAAGAACTTACCAAACGTACTACCTTTATACGCGTAAATGAACAGGAAAATAGAGTTTATACAATTTAAATTAACCAATATAGCATGAAGCAAATTATAACATTTGGAGAAGTTTTAATGCGGTTGTCACCTGAAGGAAACAAAAAGTTTATTCAAGCTAATTTGCTGGAATTCTATTTTGGAGGTACCGAAGTTAATGTAGGCATATCCATTGCTAATTTTGGTGAAAAAGTAAAACACATCAGTTGTGTATCTAACGATTTTGTTGGAGATACTGCTATTTCATATATCCAGAAATTTGGTGTTAGCACATCGGCTATTGTACGTTCCGATAGACCATTGGGCGTATATTTTTTAGAAGTTGGTGCCGTAATGCGCCCAAGTTCTATTTCATATAATCGTTCCCATTCATCATTTTCAGATATAAAACCTGAAATGGTAGATTGGGAAAACATTTTAAGAAAAGCAAAGTGGATTCATTGGACAGGCATCACCCCTGCATTAAGTAAAGGGGCTTACGATACGCTTAAAGCAGGACTAAAACTTGCCAAAGAAAAGGGAATAGCTGTAAGTGCCGACCCTACATACCGCAAAGGTTTATGGAAATATGGCGAAAATGCCAAAGACGTTCTATGCGATTTACTTTCTTATTCCACCATATTTATTGGCGGTATTAATGAAATAAATGAAGCCTTAGACAGCAATTATGAATTTTCTAACGATGATTTTATAGAAGCCAGTAAAGCATTAATGATAAAATTCCCTTCTATTGAAAAGATATTTGATAAAATAAGAACCCCTATAAATGCTTCTTGGCACAAAATAAGAGCTAGAATGTGGAATGGTGAAGAATTTAGAGAGACCAGTGATTTTGATATCACACATATTATAGACCGTATTGGCACTGGTGATGCTTTTGCCGCTGGATTAATTTACGGTTTACAAAGGTTTGACGATTATAAGTCTATGGAATTTGCAAGTGCTGCTTGTGCCCTAAAACACACTTACGAAGGCGATGTTAACTACGCCAATGTGCCTGAAGTTATGGGTATTTTAGATGGAAATACTTCAGGAAGGTTTAATAGATAATCCAGTCTATTTTGGGTAATTTTCAGGTTTGCTTACTTAAAAAACATGCATTTTCCAGCCATAAAAAACTGTTTTATAAATTTAAACTTAATAGAATTGGTTTTTTATCGTAAAAAAAAACACATCAAAATTATCGAAACACCAATTTAAAATTAAAAAAATAAGCATTTTATATTCTTTTGTGTTTTTTTAAAATTCGCTCATTTATCAAATAAAAATCACTTAAATTGTAGTTTCATTAACAGGTTTTTCTATGGCTTTAAAAATTGTAATTTCACACAAAACACAATACAAATACGACCGTCCGGTATCGTTATCTCCTCATATTTTCAGGTTACGTCCTGCACCACACAGTCGCACACCCATCGAGGCGTATTCTATAAAAATTAAACCCGAAAACCAATTTTTCAACTGGCAACAAGACCCATTTGGAAACTATTTGGCACGGTTAATTTTTCCTGAAAAAACCACTGAGTTATCTATTGAAGTTGAAATTATTGCTGATTTAAAAACCATAAATCCATTTGATTTTTTTGTTGAGGAATATGCTGAAGAAATCCCTTTTAAATACGATGTCACCACAAAAAAAGAACTACTACCCTATTTAGAAATTACGGAAAACGGTGAGCTTCTACAGGGTTTTCTAAAAACCATAGATAAAACACCAAGAAAAACCATTTATTTTTTAATAGACATCAATAGAAAAATATACGAATACTTAAAATACAACATACGCTTAGACCCTGGTGTACAAACTTGCGAAGAAACCTTAAAACTTAAAAGCGGCTCTTGTCGCGATTATGCTTGGTTATTTGTTCAGACCTTACGCCATTTAGGGTTTGGTGCGCGTTTTGTATCTGGGTATTTAGTACAATTAAAGTCTGATGAAAAATCATTGGATGGTCCTTCCGGTCCTGAAGAAGATTTTACCGATTTACACGCTTGGGCCGAAGTGTATATACCAGGTGCTGGTTGGATTGGTTTTGATGCCACTTCAGGCTTACTAGCGGGCGAAGGACACATTCCATTGGCTTGTACGCCTTCATTTGAAAGTGCTGCACCTGTTTCGGGAATGACCGATGTTTGCGAAACCGAATTTGTGTTTGAAAATTCAGTAAAACGAATTTTTGAATCGCCCAGAGTTACAAAACCGTACACCGAAGAACAGTGGAAAGCTATATACAACCTTGGTTTTAAAGTTGAAAAAGAACTTGAAAAAGGCGACGTACGTTTAACCATGGGTGGCGAACCCACCTTTGTTTCTATCGACGATATGGAATCGCCTGAATGGAATACAGAAGCCGATGGCCCACATAAACAAGAACTAGCCAAAAAACTATCAGCTAAATTGTATGATGAATTTAGCAACGGTGGCGTATTGCACCAAGCCCAAGGCAAATGGTATCCGGGTGAACCGCTACCACGTTGGCAAATTGAAATCTGTTGGCGAAAAGACGGTAAAAAGATATGGCACAACAAAAAACTCTTATCTTTATTTTCTGATAATCCAAAAATACCTGAGGATGCCGATAGGAGATTCTTGGAAACATTAACCAAATATTTAGGCATCACCAATAAATACATCATCCCCACTTATGAAGATGCTTTTTATTTTATTTGGGAAGAAGGAAAACTACCTGTTGATGTAGACCCGACCAAAGATGATGGTACTTTATTGGTTAAAAACAAATTGAAACAAATACTGGAGGACGGAAAATCGAAAGCCGCTGGATACGTTTTACCCCTAAACAATTCCATGGGAACTTGGTATACCAGCGATTGGAGTTTTAGGCGCAATCATTTATATTTAATTCCAGGGAATTCGCCCGTAGGTTTAAGGTTGCCATTAAATTCACTTATCAAAAAACCGGAACATGGTGAGTTTCCTCAATATATACCTGATAATTTTTCAAAAAAGAAAAAATTCCCAAGTTATAAAAACAGTGTTGCAAAACGTTTTAAACAAGTAAAAGAACAAGGTTTTTTAGAACCGCCTTTCAACTATTTCATTCGCACCGCTTTATGTGCCGAAGTAAGAGATGGAAAACTGTATTTATTCTTACCTCCTTTAGATACCGCTGAAATATTTTTGGATTTGGTAGCATCTATTGAAGCGACAGCCAAAGAACTCAACATTCCTGTTATTTTGGAAGGATACGACCCACCAAAAGACAGCCGTTTGGAATCGCTTAAAGTGACTCCAGACCCAGGTGTTATTGAAGTAAACGTTCAACCTGCAAAAAACTGGGAAGAACTCACCTACAACACCTTAACGCTTTATAAACTTGCAAAAGAATCGCGTTTAGGTACCGAAAAATTCATGCTAGACGGAAAGCATACAGGTACTGGTGGCGGAAACCATGTTACGTTGGGTGGTATCACTCCTGCCGATAGTCCGTTATTACGCAAACCTAGTTTATTGCGCAGTTTGCTCACCTTTTGGCAACATCACCCAGGGCTTTCTTATTTGTTTTCTGGTGCTTTTATTGGGGCTACCAGTCAAGCGCCACGAATAGACGAAGCACGTATGGAAAATTTGTATGAATTGGAAATTGCCTTCAGCCAAATCCCTAAGAACGGTAAAGTCCCTTTTTGGTTAACCGATAGATTATTCCGTCATTTATTAACCGATTTAACAGGAAACACACATCGCGCTGAATTCTGTATCGATAAATTATATTCTCCAGACTCCAATTCTGGTAGATTGGGTATTTTGGAGTTGCGTGCTTTTGATATGCCTCCACATCCGCAAATGAGTTTGATGCAAAACTTGCTAGTTAGAACCTTGGTAGCGTGGTTTTGGAAAAAACCTTACGAACACGAATTAGTACGTTGGGGTACCGAATTACATGATAAATTCTTAACCGAGCATTACGTAAGGGAAGATATTAAAGATATTGTTACACAACTAAACAAAGCGGGTTACAGGTTTAAAGAAGAATGGTTTAACCCCTTTTTCGAGTTTAGATTTCCGCTGCATGGTATGGTTGAAATTAATAATATCCATTTAGAATTACGTGCCGCCATTGAACCTTGGAACGTTTTAGGTGAAGAAATGACCGGAGGCGGTACCGCCCGTTATGTAGATTCTTCCGTAGAACGCATTCAAGTTAAAGTATCGCACTTTATTGAAGAGCGTTACGTTTTAACCTGTAATGGCGTGAAAGTTCACCTAAACAGCACTGGTGTAAAAGGAGAATATGTTGCTGGTATTCGCTATAAAGCTTGGAATCCACATTCATCATTACACCCTACAATTGATGTAGACACCCCTTTAGTATTCGATATTATTGACACTTGGAATAAACGTTCTATTGGAGGCTGCACCTATTTTGTGGCACACCCTGGTGGACGTTCATATGAAACCTATCCTGTTAATAGTTTTGAAGCCGAATCAAGACGTATCAATCGTTTTTGGGAACAAGGCCATACACAAGGAGAGGTTTTTGAAGTTGAAAAAATTGCCCAAGATGACAACAGTTCAAAGAAAAACGTAAAAAAACAGGCTAGCTCTAGAAAATTTAAATACAAAGAATTACCAATTAATTTCGAATTTCCTTATACCTTAGATTTACGAAAAAAATAACGATTGATGCTGATTGACAAAAACACCCTGTTTAAAAATTATTTTTCTGATTTTAAGAATTATGATGAAGTTCTAAAATCCAACATGTCCATAAATCCTAATTGGGAAAAATTACTAAGTAATATCTCCCAAATGGGTAGTGAAACCCTAGTCTCAAAACAAAATGAGATGGATTGGTTAATGGACGAAAACGGTGTTACCTATAATGTGTATAACGACCCGAAAGGGATGCAACGCACTTGGGAACTTAACATTGTTCCTTTTCTTATTCACCAAAAAGAATGGGAAACCATTGAAAAAGGTATCAAACAGCGTTCGGAATTATTAAACCTTATTCTAAAGGATGTTTACGGTAAACGTGAACTTATCAAAAATGGCATCATTCCTCCTGAAGTTATTTATGCGCATCGAGGCTTTTTAAGGCAATGCGACCAAATTCAATATAAAACCGCAAAAAACCTATTAATACATTCTGCCGATTTAGCACGTGGTCCCGATGGGCGCATGTGGGTGGTTAACGATAGAACCCAAGCGCCATCAGGTATGGGGTATGCTTTAGAAAACAGATATTCAACAAGTAGAATATTGCCCGATATATTTAAAGGTATCCACGTTAAGCAACCATCGCATTTCTTCTCAGATTTGAACCAAATGCTTATTGATGCGGCACCTCAAAATAAAGTAAACCCAAACATTGTTATACTTACACCAGGGCCTTTAAACGAAACCTATTTTGAACATGCTTACTTGTCGTCGTTTTTAGGATATCCATTGGTTACTGGCAACGATTTGGTAGTTAGAAGCGGAAAAGTTTGGATGAAATCTTTAAAAGAACTGAAACAAGTTGATGTTATTTTAAGACGTGTTGATGATGTGTTTATGGATCCTTTAGAGCTTCGTGAAGATTCCTATTTAGGTGTTGCTGGTTTATTGGATGTGGTAAGACAACAGCAAGTAACCATAGTAAACCCGATTGGAAGTGGCGTACTGGAAAACTCAGGATTGATACCGTTTATGAACGCCATTTGTAAATACTTTTTTAAGGAAGAATTGATATTGCCGCAGATAGCATCGTGGTGGTGTGGACAAGAAAAGGAGCGCAATTACGTTTTAAATAATTTAACCAATTTGGTTGTAAAACGCATTGATAGGTCTAACCGAGAAAGCATCTTTTTTTGTGAATTTCTAAAACCAAATCAACTGGAAAATTTAAAAAAAGAAATTCTTTCAAATCCATATAGTTTTGTGGCCCAAGAAAAAATATCGTTTTCAACAGCTCCCGATTTTGTAAACGGTAAACTAGAACCACGTAAAGTAATGTGCAGAACGTTTTCCATAGCCCAAAAAGACGGCTATTCGGTAATGCCTGGTGGATTGGTTCGTGTGGCTGCGGAACGCGAAAATTTATTCGTATCAAACCAACGTGGTGGCGTAAGCAAAGATTTTTGGGTTGTTGCCGACCAACCACAAACCAATATTCAAAACTACGCTTGGGACAATACATGTAAAATTTCTATTTCGGGAATTAACGATTTGCCAAGTAATACAGCCGAAAATTTATATTGGTCTGGCAGATATTTAGGCAGAGCCTTAGTTACGGCACGTTTTTTACGAACCGTGCTTAATAAAATGAGCAACGAGCAATACAATAAAAACAAAAAACAATCGGAAAGTTTACTTTGTTTGTTTCAATCTATTACAAACATCACCTCTACCTTTCCAGGTTTTATAGGTGAAGAAGGCGAAGAAGCTTTAGCAGATCCCTTAAAAGAAATTCTATCGTTAATCATAGATAAAGACCGCATAGGTAGTTTTGCTCAAGCCCTATTCAGTTTTAATAATTCGTATTATTCCTTGCGAAATTTGTGGAGTAAAGATATGTGGCGGGTTTTTGATGGTATTCAAAAAATTTGGAAACGCTTTGAAGATGAAGACGATAAAACATCCACACCTGCTCTTATAAAAGTACTTGATAGAATTATTACTAGGCTTATTGCTTTTATGGGACTTATTGAGGAAAGTATTTTGGTAGATCAAGGCTTACTGCTCTATTTTATTGGATTGCAAACCGAACAAGCCACAATGAATATTGCAAAATGCCGTTCGCTTTTAGTGGTAAACCATAAAGAACAACCTCAATACGAAATTCTGGAAGCCATATTGACCAGTCATGAAAGTTTAAATATTTACCGATACAGTTACCGTTCGTATTTAAGTATTGAAAATGTTATAAACCTTATTTTATTAGATACCGAATACCCAAAATCGTTAACCTATCAGCTTAGACGCATACAAAAAGATATTGATAAATTGCCACATTCCGAAGTAACCGGAAAAGCTACCGACTGCCAAAAATTTATTTCGGAAGCCAATTATAAAATAAGAAGTTTAAATATTCCCGATTTATTAAAGCAAGATTCAGAAGATATCATCAGGCAAAATCTAGAGGATGCTTTGGCGGATTTAAGCGATTTGCTACACGAAACCGCCTTGGCTATTTCCGATACCTACTTTAATCATGCTTATCAACAAACACAATTGGTTAATCAAAATTTCCCACTGTAATTATGGAATTTCAAGTATCGCATACCACAAATTACGACTATGAAAGTGGTGTTACCTTTTGCCACAACATAGCCACTCTAAAACCTAAAACCATGTTAGGGCAGACCTTGGTAGATTACCAATTGGAAATTACCCCTACTCCTACTGAAATTTCAGAACGTTTGGACTTTTTCGGAAATACCATAACACGTTTTTCCATACAAAAACACCACACCGAATTAAAAGTAACAGCCAAAAGTAAAATATTAAGAGATTTTACTTTGCAACCTAATATTGAAGAATCTTCAACAGGAAAAACCATTGCGCTAGCAGAAGCCATAAACGCCTTAAAAACAAATACACCAGAATATATAGATGTAAAGCAATTTATTTTAGAGTCCATTTTTATAGCGAAAATTTCTCCAGAGATAAAAGCCTATGCCGAAGCATCTTTTAAACCAAACAGACCTGTTTTTGAAGCCGCTTTTGAGTTGATGCAACGTATTTACACCGAATTTGAATTCGATTCTGGATTCAGTACCATCGCAACACCTTTACACGAAGTGATGAAAGAGAAAAAAGGTGTATGTCAAGATTTTGCGCAAATTGCCATTGCTTGTGTGCGTTCTATAGGCTTGCCTGCACGCTACGTGAGTGGTTACATTGAAACGTTGCCACCTCCCGGAAAAGAAAAATTGGTAGGTACCGATGCATCACATGCCTGGTTTTCTGTGTATATCCCTACGTTTGGCTGGGTAGATTTTGACCCCACCAACAACCAAATACCAAAAAACCAACACATTACAGTGTCTTGGGGACGTGATTATTACGATGTACCACCGCTAAAAGGTGTTATTTATAGTACTGGAAAAAATAAGATGAAGGTAGCTGTTGATATTAGACCTGAGGTTTAGATTTCTTTGCTTTGACTTTGTGAGAAAAAAAACTAACTAAGTCGTTTAACTTTTGATATATTTGAGAAATGAAATACCTTAAAATAACATTTACTTTTTTTCTTTTAGTTTGCCAGACCTCTTGCCAAAAAAACATAGTTGGAACTTGGTATAAATGCAGTAAAGATGGAAGTTATTATGAATACAAAATAACTGACCAATACACAATTATGCTTTCAAGTAAATCTGACATTGTTTGGATTCATAAAGTTAAACAAATTGACAACGGAATAATTATTTCGGATTTTGACTCTTCTGTAAATCGACTTATGACAAACAATGACACCTTGATTATTTTGTCCAAAACTAAAGATAAAATCATTTTAAAAAGCTCCTATACTCGGGACAAATTGGAACTGAATAAAGTGGATTTTGACTTTGATAAAATTGATTCCACTAATTTGGATTCTTGGAAAAACAAAACCATATCAGAATTTAAAAAAAGAGCCGAATTAATAAATTGTTCGGACTTGAGAACTCAAAAAGAAAAAAATATACCAACTTTGAATTTGGACGATACTGATGATGAAGAAATACCAATATTTGAGGAAAAATAAAAACGATTTGCCGTATAAAAATAATGCGTAGTTTAGTCCATAACCAAGAGTTAGTACGTATTTTGCCACTCTGATTTTCCTGCGGAAAATCCTCGGACACAAAACCGCACTATTCTTATACAAACCTTTAAACGTACTCAATGAAAAAAATCTTAATTTAAAAGGCTTTTATAATTTTCTACCTTTAGAACCAGTTTCCTCATTCGGTACTAACTCATAAACAAACTCTGGTTTTAAACCAGCTTCTTTTCTGTGCGACACGTATAAAATAGCGGTGTCGGTTTCTTTGGCTATTTTATTTATAAGTTCGGAAAATAGTTTGGCATCAGAATCGTCGAGTCCGTTAGTGGGTTCGTCTAAAATAAGCAATGGTGGGTGTTTTACCATGGCTCTTGCTATTAATACCAAGCGTTGGTGCCCTTTTGATAAGTCTAAAAAAGGTTGCTTTCTAATGTCATACATTTGCAACACGTGTAGCCATTGCTCGGTTATTTTAATTTGCTCGTTGGTGGGTGTTTTATACAAGCCTACGGTATCAAAAAAACCGGAAACTATCATATTACCTATAGAATCCAGGCGCTTAAAACCTCGTAACATTTCCGAAGAGAAATAACCGATTTTCTTTTTAATATCCCAAACGCTCTCACCACTACCCTTTTTTACTCCAAACAAAATAATATCTTGTCCGTATGCTTTGGGGTTGTCGCCATAAATCATGCTCAACATGGTGCTTTTTCCCGAACCATTGGCACCTATTAATTGCCAAAATTCACCACGCTTTATTTCCCAAGAAATATCGGTAATAATAGGACGTTCTTGATAAGCAACCGATACCTTATTAAACTTTACCAAAGGATTGATTTTTTCTGAAATGGGACGGTATGGTTGTGGTAACGCCTCCACAAACCATAAACTTTGATTGGTTTCTGAAGTTTCTTTTTGGTTAAATTTAACCAGTGTTTTATCTTGAAGCCTATAGATTTTGGTTATAAACTGTAAAATATCATCTTTTCTATTTGTAATTTGAATGATTTGGGTTTCATTACTTAATTCTGAAAACGTTTTTTCAATATCGGCTTGTTTTTCCACATCTAGATTGCCAAAAACATTATCGGCAATAATATAATCGGGCTTTTGTAAAATGATATGGTTTAATAAAGCTTTTTTTCGTTCGCCTTCAGAAGAATGTAGCAAACTGTTTTTTGTTTCGGTACGCACATCAAAATGTCCATGAATGATTTCTTCTTCAATAAATTTATTTAAGGTTATTTCAGAAAAAAGACCGTGTTTTAAATCTTTCAATTCTTTAAAAACATCTCCAGAAATGATTTGTTCTATTAGCTGAATTTTATCATCATTATTGGTAATGTAAATGGCTATATGATTTTTCAATGCGTTTGTTTTTGGGTTCTAAACTAATAAATATAATTTTAAAACCATCACTTCATAAAAAGACCTCACAAGTTTTTAAAACTTGTGAGGTCTAATAATTTAACACGTTGGTTGCAACTATTTTAAAAGTCAATTTTGAACTAAATCGTTACATTGAGCTTGTCAAAATGTGAATTTCATGAAGTCTTCGACAAGCTCAGACTGACACATTTAGATTCTAATTATCTGCAAAATTGAATTATAATTAATATTTATTAATTACAACCAACAGTTATGATTAATACTTTTTTATAAGTTTTTAGTATGGAAAGCAACCAAACCTTCAATAGGTCTGCGTTCAAAATTCCCCACAGTAAAGCCCATTTCTTTGGCTACGGCTTTAATTTCATCTTGTGCAAAATAAGCAATTGAGCCTGCAAAATGCACAGGAACGGTTTTAAGTTCCTCTTTATATTGCATGATGTAATTATTCGCAAATATGCGAATACCTTCTTTAATCATTTCAACTATATATGCCGAATCTTTGTTTAAAAAAATAAATTCTGCAAAATTTGCTAAATAGGCGTTTGGATTTGGCTGTTTGTATATGTTGTATTTAACATAATCAGCTTCCATATTGTACTTGCTACCAAATGCCACTTTAATGTCTTCCGGCATCAAGTTGAAATAATAATCTCTTATTAATTGTTTACCATAATAGTTTCCTGATGCATCATCCATTAAAATATAGCCTAAAGACTGTACACGTTGGTGTAACTTCGCACCATCATAATAACTACAATTAGACCCTGTACCTAAAATACAAACAACAGCAGCTTCGGTATCATGACTAATAGTGCCATACACAGCTGCCAAAGTATCTTCTTCTACTGTTACCATAGCGGTTGGAAACACCTCTTCCAAAGCACTTTTCACAATTTCTTTACCACGGTCTGTTCCACAACCTGCACCATAAAAAAATACATGAGTTACTTCTTTTCTGTGTGCTTTTAAGTCTGGATTTTTTTTAATTATTTTTTTTAGCTTTTCCTGTTTTAAGATTTCAGGATTAAGACCTTTTGTTCGCAACTTCTCTAAAAGTTGTTTGCCATTATTATCTACTGCAATCCAATCACTTTTTGTGGAGCCACTATCAACAATTAAAATCATGAGTTTTATAAATAAAAAAACTCCACAGACTTTGTATAAAACAATAAATCTGTGGAGTTCATAATTAATATTCTTTTCTTAAATTATATTTTACTTATGTATTGAGCAAGGTCAACTAATTTAGTTGAATAACCAAACTCATTATCGTACCAAGATACTAATTTAAAGAAATTATCATTAAGTGCAATACTTGCATCTGCATCAAAAATACTGGTCATAGATTCTGAAACGAAATCTTGAGAAACTACAGCTTCTTCAGTATAACCTAAAACACCTTTTAATTCACCTGATTCAGATGCTTTTTTCAATACAGCCTTCACTTCATCCCAAGATGCAGATTTTTCAGTTCTTACGGTTAAATCTACTACAGAAACGTCTGGTGTTGGAACTCTAAATGCCATACCTGTAAGTTTTCCATTTAATTCTGGAATAACTTTGCCAACAGCTTTTGCAGCTCCGGTTGAAGAAGGAATGATGTTTGCTAATGCACTACGACCACCTCTCCAGTCTTTTCTAGAAGGACCATCAACAGTTAGTTGCGTTGCAGTTGTAGCGTGAACGGTTGTCATTAAACCTTCAATAATTCCGAAGTTATCATTAATAACTTTAGCTAATGGCGCTAAACAGTTTGTAGTACAAGATGCGTTTGATACAATGGTGTCTGCTGCTGTAATTTTACTGTTGTTTACACCCATTACAAACATTGGTGCATCGGCCGATGGTGCAGAAATTGCTACCTTTTTAGCACCTGCAGTAATGTGTTTTTGAGCACCTTCTAAAGTTGTGAAGATACCAGTACAATCTAATACTACCTCTGCTCCTACAGCATCCCATTTTAAATCTTCTGGGTTACGTTCTGCAGTAATTCTTATTTCTTTACCGTTAACAACTAAGTTTCCGTTTTTTACTTCAACAGTTCCGTTAAAACGACCGTGTACCGAATCGTATTTTAATAAGTATGCTAAGTGCTCTACATCTAATAAATCGTTGATACCAACTATTTCTATTTCCGGTCTGCTTGCAGCTACTCTAAAAGCAATTCTACCTATTCTACCAAATCCGTTAATTCCTAATTTTAATTTTGACATAATCTTGTTTGTAAATGTTAAGTGCTCATGATATCTGAGACACGCAATAATTCTAAATTTATTTTTGTTTTTCCTTTAATGGCTTTTTCTAATGGGGTTAGTTCCATTTTACTGTTTAGCAATCCAACCATGTAATTTGTTTTACCTTCTAATAAAGACTCCACTGCTTTTACACCCATTCTACTTGCTAAAACACGATCGAAACACGATGGCGCACCACCACGTTGCATATGCCCAAGCACTGATACACGTACATCATAACCTTCCATGTTTTGGTCGACGTAATCTTTAAGTTCAAAAATATTCTTACCTATTTTATCACCTTCAGCTACTACAACGATACTTGAAGATTTACCCGATTTTCTACTTCTGTTTAATGATTCTACAAGTCTTTCCAATCCTAAATCTTCTTCAGGAATTAAAATTTCTTCTGCACCACCGGCTATTCCTGCGTTCAATGCTATATGACCTACATCGCGCCCCATAACTTCAACAAAGAAAAGACGATTGTGCGAACTTGCTGTGTCTCTAATTTTATCGATAGCATCTACTACGGTATTAAGTGCCGTATCGAAACCTAAAGTGTGCGTTGTACCAAAAATATCGTTATCTATAGTGCCTGGAATTCCTATTACTGGAAAATCAAATTCTTGATTAAAAATTAAAGCACCTGTAAATGTACCATCTCCACCTATAGCTACAAGCGCATCGATATTAGCTTCTTGCAATACTTTATAAGCTTGTTCTCTTCCTTCTTTAGTTCTAAACTCTTTTGAACGTGCTGATTTTAAGATGGTTCCACCTTTGTTAATAATCCCTTTAACACTACGGGCATCCATTTCTTTAAAATCGCCTTCAATTAATCCTTCGTATCCGCGGTAAACGCCAACACATTCTATATTATGGTATGCACACGCTCTAACTACCGCACGAATAGCGGCATTCATCCCAGGTGAATCACCTCCTGAAGTTAAAACTGCAATCTTTTTTATTGTTTTTGACATTAAATTTTAATTTTTCAAAGGTAAAATTACTAAACTAAAACCATATATCTATAGCATTTATCCTATTTTAATGCACATATTAAACTATAACGTTTTAGTTTATAAAAAAATAATGAAGAATTATAAATCCACGACTTTTATATGGAATTGTATGGCTTATTCTTCTGAAGAAGACTTTATTTTTACATAATCGGGAAGTACACGCGCTTCTTTTTTGGCATCATTTTCGGCTTCTTTTTCAATGGTAATTTCATCTTCCTTTTTAGCATTTCTAAAAAAGTTTTGGATAAGTTCTTTAAACGTATCAAAATCTACACTATATGAAAGCCCGATACCTTGGGTATATCCTATTTTTTCTCCAAAGTTTTGGATACTGTTTTCTCTATTGAATACATTGGCGGTTAAAGTACCTTCATCATTTAATAAGAAGTTGATTTCCACATCACCTGCAATAACAGTTTCGGTAGCTCCAGCTCCCCCAACGGGTACTCCTACTTTACCATTAATAAGTACGCGGTCGCTAATTTGCGTTTGTAAGGTAACGCCAAAACGATCATCGGTTTGATAATCTGGTTGATTTTGACCCGCTTCATAATTCAAACCTATATTAAGTTTGCTATCGCCCGTTGTAAAAATGCCGTTAATGATACCATTTAGTCGTTCTGCAATGGTGCCTGAAAAATTTAGTTCGCTTAAACCTCTTGAAAAAGATCCTGTAGATAATAAATACAAGGCTTGGTTTTGTTTATCGTTATCCGATTCCAAACGGTATTGCAGCTCCGATTTTATAGTAGAACTAACGGTAGGGAACCTAAAATCGTAAAGAGGTGTTGGGCGTTCCAAACTACCTGTTAATGTGATATCCAGCTCTACCGGAATGTTTCTATTAATAGGATTATCCAGTAATGGCGATGGATTGGTCTGGGTTTTATAGGTAGCACGCATATTTAACTCAGCATTAAGCGGATCGCCTTCCCAAGCAATGGTACCACCGGGTTGTACTGTGAATTCTTTTTGAATTAAACCTCCATAGGCGAAATTATAAACCCCTTCGAACACCGAGAAATCTCCCCACATATTGAATTTTCCATTGGTATTGATTTCAACCAATAAACCACCACGACCACGACCTTTTAAAGAATGTCCTGAACTTTTATCAATAATAATTTCTACTTCGGCATCTTCGGTTACATCTAAATCGAAATCTAACTCCAACCCTCGTATTTCGTTAAACACAACTTCTTTACCTAATCTGCGAGCTTCTTTTTCTTCTTTTGTAATAAAATGTATATATGAATTATCTCCAAAAGACTCCGTATCACTTAGCGGGATTTTAAAAACAGTTCCAGATTTTGTTTCACCAACAACGCTAATCACCAACTGATCTGTAGGTCCTGATATGCTTGCTCTACCACCAATAAAACCTGTTCCGTAGTATAAGGCGTCTTCAGATTCTTTAGTATCTAAAACCAATAGTCTTGAGGTACTTAAGTTTAAATCTAAATTCCATTTAGAAAAGTTAACATGACTTAAAGAACCATTTATTTGTCCTTTAGATTTATGCTTTGTATCCGTTATTTGAATTCTATTAAAAATAAAACTCTGGTTTTTTAATGATACCGAAGCGTTATTGGCAAATTGATAATCTACATTTAAATAAGGAATACCAAAACCACCATTGTCTAAACTTAAGTTACCATTTATATCAGGTTTCCTTAAGTTCCCTATTACATTCACCTTTCCGGTAGCTAAACCGCGTATGTTTGACAATACATTCTGTAAAAAAGGATTTAATGGTTTCAAATTAAAATCATTAAGTTCTAAATCTACATTTATATTCGATTGTTTTCCGTTTACATTAATATCTCCAAGTGCTCTAAACGATTTTTTAGTATCGTCCTTAATGGTAACATCTACATAATAATTGGTTAAATTCTGATTACCTTTTATGTTGGCATCAAACGAACCTAATTCAAAATCATTCACCTTAAAATTATCTATCACAATGCTTGAATTCGGTAAATAACTTCCATTTTTTTGCAATAAATCCAGCTTACCATTAACCCGTCCTGCTAATTTTAAACTATCTATTTCTGGGACAATTTTAGCTAAATCGACATTTTTGAAATCCAGCTTTAAATCTTTTTGGGTGGAATCTTTTATAAAGCCTGAAAATTTAATTTCTTCATTGCCATGGTTTATTTCTAGCTTATCAATATTAAATTTTGTAAAGGTATTATTGAACGAAACTTTATTGAATTTATCTTTCTTTTCATTAATGTACCAAGTATTATCCTTTATTGTAACATCCGATTTTTTAAAACCTATAACCGACTCCTTTTCTTTATTGATAGTATGGTAGAAACTCAAATTAAAGATATCATTGTTGCGTTTTCCGCCTCTAAACTCCGAACGCATAAACAAGGTATCATTTACCGTTACATTAATTAAACTGAATTTGGAAACGTTGTAATACTTTGTTTTTAAGCTATCTACCTCTACATAGGTATTAAAAAGCGGATTGCTATTATCTACTTGAAGCTCGATATTGTTGGCAAAATAATCAAGTAATTTAATTTGTGGTGATTTAAAAGTAAGGTTAAATTGCCTTTGATCGTTTTCAACACGTCCCTTAATATAGGTGTTCTTTCCTAATTCGATTTCTGGATAAAAAACTTCCACAATTTTATTGTAAATTTTAAAATTAAAATCGATGTTTTGATTGGTTTTAATTTTATGCGGAATGTAATTGGTATAGATGTGCCCTAAAGAATTTTCGAACAGCTTTTTAATATCATTAACAACAAAACGTCCTTTAAGCTCGCCTTCTATAATATCGGGCGATTTAATTTCTATAAAACGAATATCTTCTTCAAACCTTGATGTTACATCCAGCCTATCAAAGTAATACGTGTCGTTTTGGTTTTGATAAACAGTATTGGTGAAAGAAATTTTGCCGTAAGCATCATCAAGTGTGCTACTGTTCATGTTCATTTTAACATTACTGCTAAACAACGAAATGCTATCCTTTTTAACAAAGTTTAAAACGTTTAAATTGGCATAATCTATTTTAGCTTCAAAATCATATTTTTTAACTTTTTCAGAAAAATCTATAAGTCCTAAAAAGTTTAAACGTAGGTTTTTATCGTTTGCAATTAGATTTCCGTCAAAAATTTTATTCCTAACGTTACCAACCACTTTAATGCCTGTATAATTATAGTTGTTATAATACACTTCGTGTACATTGCCTTTTACTTGTGTATTTAAATTTCTAGCTGTAAAACCTGATCCCTTAACATCAAAATTTAATGATGCCATTCCTACTGTAGGTTCATTTAAAAAAGTTCCAAAGTCGAAATTTTCAAAAGCAACATTACCACTGTAAGAAGCATTATCAATATCATTGATTTTTGAAATTTGTAAATTAGAATCTACATAGCCTAATTCAGTATCTATTTGAATATTAGCCTTTACCGTTGAAGCCGTTACTTGCGAGTTACCTATAATGGTGAATTTCCCCAACTTAACGAACGAAGACGGAATGGAAGCTCCTAAAACATTGGGCAACATTGCTTTTAATTCTTGATAGGTTGAAGATAAATTTCTAAAATTTCCATTCATGTAAAAATTTCCTTCTTCCTTATTAAACAGGTTTTTAAAAAGGATGTTACCATCAACCACTGTGTTACTATTTGAATTTAGTTTTAGATTAGTGGCTTGTAAATTATTTAATGTTCCAGATAAATCCACACTGAATTGAACAGATTGGTTTTTGCCGAATTCGTTATAAAATGTGTTCAACTCATCTAAAAAAACATTAGAATTATTAAAACTAGCGTTTACCAAAACCTTATCTGTAAAAAATTGTAAATCTTCCCTTTTGTATGAAAACTTTAAATCGCCTTTTAGTCTAGAGTGCTGTGTTTTGGCATCTAAATCAGCAAAGGTCATATCTGTAAGCGTATAGGCAAAATTGGTCATCATATTCTTCATAACCAACCCTCTACTGTCTTTAAACGCCAGGGTATTTATTCGGGCACTTACATCACTTCCATTAATTAAAAAATTGGTGGCATTTATGTTTAGCTTCGTAAATTCAAGTAGTTTTGAGGTTTCCCTATTTTCATCAAGAAGCCTAAACGTTCCATTATAAATAGAAACATCACTAGAAGACAATAAAAAGGTGCTTGGGCTTTTTCGTGGATTATCGTCTTCAAATTTATGTACAAAAACATCCAAATTTGTTTCCGATTCTCCTTTATGGGTTTTAATATTAAAAATTAAATCTTCAATATCAATATCCCCAAAAGTCAACTTACCATTAATTAAATTATTAATGCTTATAATTGAGGTGTTCAATTCTGCTATTCCAATAAGCGTATCCTTCTTATAATCTTCTATATAAATATTTTTAAGCTCTACATCTCCATTAAATTGCAAGCTTACTCTACTAATATTTATATTGGTTTTAAATTCATCGTTCAGTCGCTTTGTAGCATATTTACCAAGACCGGTTTGTACACTGGGAATAGAAAGCACCAACACCAAAATGATGAAAAGCAGTAAAAAAATACCTGCCAATTTATATGCTATTTTAAAGGCTTTTTTGATACTTGTAAAAATTATTAATTTATTTAAGAATGCATTACATTTGCAATTACGGATAAAAGCAATGAATTAGACTTTTATTCTGTTTCAAAATTAACAATTATTATGCCTAATTTTAAGTAATGGCCGAACAAAATATTTATATTCTAGGAATTGAGTCTTCTTGCGATGATACAGCGGCTTCCGTAATGCACAACGGTCGGATTTTAAGCAACATTATTGCCAACCAAAAAATACACGAAGAATACGGTGGTGTAGTACCAGAATTGGCATCTAGGGCACACCAACAAAACATTGTCCCAGTAGTGGCACAAGCTTTAAAAAAAGCGAATATTACGAAAGATCAATTAAATGCAATTGCATTTACACGAGGTCCTGGACTTATGGGTTCTTTGTTGGTAGGAACATCATTTGCTAAATCGCTGGCTTACGGGTTGGACATTCCGCTTATTGATGTTAACCACATGCAAGGGCATATATTGGCACATTTTATAGATGAAGATGGGTTTGAAAAACCACCTTTTCCGTTTTTAGCAATGACCATTTCCGGTGGTCACACTCAAATTGTGAAAGTTGACAACTATTTTGACATGACCGTTATAGGCGAAACCATTGATGATGCCGTTGGTGAAGCTTTTGATAAAAGTGGAAAAATTCTTGGTTTAGGCTACCCAGCAGGACCAGAAATTGACAAACGTGCCAAATTAGGAAACCCTAAAGCCTTTAAATTTACCAAACCCAAAGTAGATGGATTGAATTTTAGTTTTTCAGGTTTAAAAACCGCCATTCTATACTTCATTCAAAATGAAACCAAAGCGAACTCCAATTTTATTGAAGAAAACCTCAATGATATTTGCGCTTCCATTCAATACACCATTATTGGTATTTTAATTGATAAATTGAAGCTGGCATCTAAGCAAACGGGCATTAAACACATTGCTATTGGTGGTGGTGTTTCGGCTAATTCGGGCATTCGTCAAGCTTTAAAAGATGGCGAGCAAAAATTTGGATGGACTACCTATGTCCCTAAATTTGAATTCACTACCGATAACGCTGCTATGATTGCCATTGTAGGCTACCTAAAATATTTGGATGGTGAGTTTGCGGAACAGAATGTGGCTGCTTCTGCGCGATTGAAGATTTAATTTTTTTTTAGCCACTAATGCAAAAACATTGTTTATTAGTGACACTTTTTAAGTTGTAAACAATACATTCTTAAAAACTTATTTTCTTTCTATTTATATGTTCCGTCAATAATTTTAAATTTGATACAAATTTAAAAACCCCATTATGACAAAACACCTACTTTTTGCAGTAATTCTTAGTGGTTCTGCTTTATTAAATGCACAAAATTCAACCGAAAAGGAATTAGAACTTATTGAAACTCCCGAACAGATAGAAAACTATCTGGAGTTAAAAAATTCAAAAGACAATAAATTGATTACTTTTAATGAAGAAAAGCATAAAACCATTCTTGCAAAAGAACTTTTTGAGCTTTCAAAAGGTGGCATCAAAACCATAAAAAATAATTTTGACAAAACCATTTACAAGGTTATTGAAAAGACTAAAACCACCAATTACCGTGCAGCTTATATTTATTTAGATGGCACAAAATATAGTACAAGCGATTTGAATACTTTAAGAACCAAAATAATTAACGAATATAAAAACGGTGCGCCTTTCGATTTTTTAGCGAATAAATATTCCATGGATGAAAATGCCAATAGAGGTGGCGATTTAGGTTGGTTTGCACAAGGTGATATGTATCCCGATTTTGAAAATGAAATCATTAATGGAAATCATGGTTTAAACGATATTTTTACTCTTGATATTCCTTCAAAAAACTGGTATTACGTGGTATTAAAAACCCATGAACCAAAAGATATTTCTGAAATTAAAGTTTTAAAAATTGTTGAAAATTTAAATTAATGCAACTTTTTTACAATCCAGACATTACCGAAAACACCACCCAATTTTCTTTTGAAAAAGAAGAAAGCAAGCATATTGTAAAAGTGCTTCGTAAATCGGTTGGTGATACTTTGCATATTACAAACGGTAATGGCTGGTTGTTTAATGCCGAAATTACCATTCCAAACATTAATAAATGTGTTGCTAACATCATTTCTAAATCTAAACAGCAAAAACACGATTATCATTTGCATTTGGCGGTAGCGCCTACCAAAATGAACGACCGCTATGAATGGTTTTTGGAAAAAGCCACCGAAATTGGTATTGATAGCATCACCCCTATTATTTGCGATCACAGCGAACGAAAGGTTATAAAACCCGAACGCTATGAGAAAATTTTGCAATCGGCCATGAAACAATCGTTGAGTTGTTTTTTGCCAAAACTTAATGATGCCATCAGTTTTAAAGATTTTATAAAACAAGATTTTGAAGGCGATTTATTTATTGCACATTGTGAAGAAACCGATAGAAAATCGTTAAAACAACAACTAAAACCCAATCAAAACATTACCATTTTAATTGGACCTGAAGGCGATTTTAGCACCAAAGAAATTGAATGGGCACTTAAAAACAAGTTTATTCCCGTAACTTTGGGCGAAACCAGACTGCGTACTGAAACCGCTGCTATTGTAGCGTGCCATTCGGTAGCATTTATAAATGAGTAATATGAAAAAGACCCTTTTATTTTTAACTTTTAACTTGCTACTTTTAACTTTATCAGCCCAAGAAATAGCCCTAGTTAAATACAAAGGTGGTGGCGATTGGTATGCAAACCCTACGGCTTTACGCAACTTAATTGCCTTTTGCAACAACAATATAGGCACCAAAATAAACCCCAAACCGCAAGATGTAGAAGTGGGGAGTTCGGATATTTTTCAGTTTCCTTTTTTACATATGACGGGACATGGCAATGTGTTTTTTAGCGAAAAAGATGCCGAAAACCTTCGGAATTATTTAATATCTGGTGGCTTTTTACATATTGATGACAACTATGGTTTTCAGCCTTACATAAGCAAAGAACTTAAAAAAGTATTTCCGGATAAGGAATTGGTAGAACTGCCTTCTAACCACGCTATTTTTAATACAGCGTTTAAATTCCCGAATGGATTACCTAAAATACATGAACACGATGGCAAGCGTCCGCAAACTTTTGGAATTTATTTTGAAGACCGCTTGGTATTAATTTTTACTTTTGAAAGCGATTTAGGCGATGGTTGGGAAGACCCCGAAGTACACAACGACCCCGCCGATGTTAGAGAAAAAGCCTTAAAAATGGGCGCAAATATTGTTAAATATGCGTTTGAAAATTAAACGATTAACGATTGACGATTGATGATTTTTGATTTACGAATAAACCAATAAACGAATTCACGAATTTATATGAAAGATCTATTCGTTTCCATAGTCGAAGCCATTTTTAATAATGACAATGAAGAAGATTATACATTTAGAAAACTTTTAATTGTAGTTGTAAAGGTCTTGGTATTTATCGCTTTAATTACTTTAGGAATTTGGATTGCCTTAAAACTTAAAAAATAAACTATTTGTGAATTCGTGGCAAAACCAAATAACCTCGTAAACGAATAAACACATAAACGAGTAACGATTTTTGATTAACGATTTACGATTAACAACTTAACGACTCAACGAATCAACAAATAAACATCTAAACACTCTTGCAACTCACCCACTACAATACCCATTTTAAAAAACGTACTTTCCCTATAATATTGGTGTGCGATCATGTAACCAACGCGCCAAATATTGGTAGTTTGTTTAGAATTTCGGATGCATTTGGTGTTGAAAAATTGATGCTTTGTGGTGCCGATATTACCTTAGGACGAAAAATAACCAAAACATCGAGAGCTACCGAAAAACTAGTGGATTTTGAAATTTGCAATTCGGCTTTAAGTATTATTGAAGGTTTAAAGAATGAGGGTTACCAAGTTATTTCGCTTGAAATTACCTCTAGTAGCAAACCAATCCATACGCTGAAGTTTTCAGCAGAAAAACCCATAGCCTTGGTAATTGGTGATGAAAACTTTGGGGTTTCTGACGCTATTATAAATATTTCGGATATGGTAATGCATATTGATATGTTTGGACAAAACAGCAGCATGAATGTAGTGCAAGCTACCAACATTGCTCTCTATGAAATGACTAAGCAGCTTGTTTAACCCTGATAGAAGCCCTTCGACAGCGCTCAGGACAAGTTTAACCTTTTGTTTTCCATCATAATTAAACCTGCCCTTTGGACCAACTTAAATTTTATTGTAGATTCCTGCCTTCGCAGGAATGACAAAAAAACAAAAGATATAACGGATAGCCGTAAATAGCTTCTAAAAAAACAGATTTTATTTTACCAACACCCTCTTTTCAAAACTACTTTTTGGCGCTTCGCACAGTGAACATTCGTAGGTTTCTGGAAGACTTTCAAACGTGGTGTTAGGTGCTATATTTTGAGTAATATCGCCATACACTTCGTTATAAATAGTTAGGCAATCTTTACACTGGTACACTTTTTCTTCGGTGGTTTCCTTTATGGTGTCTTTTGTAGAAACGACCTCGCGCTCGGTACCTAATTGTTCAAAATACAACTGGCTTAATTCCATTAATAGCCCAGGTAACTCCACCTTATCTACATCTTGAACGTGCATGATGTATTCGCGTGTGTTGGGATCAAAATTTTTGGCGTACAACAGATTGTAGGTATCTCGAATTACAAAATCGCTTAAGGCTTCTGGTTTTTTGTTTTTTTCGACAACGATAGATGTGAAATAATAGGCACTACTGGCGTAATTTGTGAGTCCGAATGTTAAACCATAGGTACTGATATCGTTTTGGTCGAAATTGGTTACCAAGTACTTTTTAAGGTTCAAAGCATCTTTATCGTTCACCGGTAAATGCCAATTCAACTCCAACATGGAATGACGTACATTGATACCGAATTTACCTAAAAACTTTTCCCACTGCAATTTAGCTTGTAACGGAATTCCTTTTACAATAAAGGATTTCCACGGGGTAATGGATATTTTACCTATTTTATTTTCGGCACACAACTCGCACATCGCTTTTAAGAATGTAAGGTCGTAGCGGTTGTTTCTCCAATACAATCCTAACCAATATTTATCGCCAATTCGGTTCATCCCTTCGTAATATGGAAATGGATAAAATGGCACTTCCAAGGGTTTATCAACCGTTCTGTTGTTGGTATCGATGGCGTCACTTACCAATTCAAAAATGGTTTCTACGTTTTCTGGCTCTTCTTGCAACATGTTTTCAATGGCCAACTCCACTTTATCTAAATCCCAGCTATAAATAAGCGCAGGATACATAACCGTTTTTTTCCATTCTGGAAGACGAATGTACAAATACCAATAATCTTCATGCTCTGAAGCTATAAAATTGATATGCCCTGTAAACAACGGCACTAAACGTTGTTTGGGGTCGGTAATATTTACGCGTAGTTTCAGTTCGTGTTTGAATTGCTCTAAAATGTACAAATACCTATCGCTAGTAAGCCATGAGGTACTTGGAAAAATATCAGAAGACACGTATGAAGACACCATATTTTCAGTACGCACTTGATTTGGTGCCACAATTTGAAGTTTATCAAAACTTCTTAGCTTTTCTATATCAACAGGTTCTGGAAAAATAATGTCTTGTCTAGATCCAAATGAAATGGTATCTAAGCCCAAACTTTCGGCAGCTTCACAAATGTATTTTAATTCTCCAGGAGACAATACACCGCCATTAACTATCAATCTACACGATTCTTTCATGTGTCTATTTTATTTGTTTTTATTGGTCACATTGTGCTTCCAAATAATCATCATCTTAGGTATAAAAATTTAGTTATGGAAGTTTCATGCCAATACCTTTGTGTTATTTAAAATTTCCCTAACCTCTGTTTTACAACTTCCGCAGCCCAAACCAGCACCTGTTTTATTGCACAGTTCGGTGAAGTTTGTGCATCCACCTTTAATGGCTTCTTCTATATTTCCTGCCCCTACCTGACTGCATGAACACACCAACTTACCTATTACTGGTACATCGTTGGAAGCACCTCGCAATAAGGTATTTCGCTTGTCCGACATTTCAATTTTACTCTCAATCATGGTTTTAAATTCGGCAAACTCATTTTTGTCGCCCATTAAAACCGCACCAATCAATAAATCGTCTTTAACGATGCATTTTTTGTAATAGCGTTTTGAAATATCGGTGAAAATAACTTCTTCATAGGAATCATCATTATCAGGCACATCAATATTCCCTATACTACAAAGATTTAAGTCGTTGAATTTTAAAATATTCATTAAAACCGAACCATTGTAAGCACAACTGATATCGCCCGCAATAAAGTTCGCTAAAATGTTTGCTTGCTCTTCCGCTGCCGAGGTAATTCCGAATAACTGATTGTTAAATTCTGCAATTTCTCCGATAGCGAAAATATCTGGATTTGAGGATTGTAAATGCTGATTTACCTTAACCCCACGACTACACACGATACCATTTTCTCTAGCAATTTCTATATTAGGAATGGTTCCTATAGCATACACAATGGCATTGGCGGTTATGAATTTTCCACTTTTTAAGGTGATGTTCAATTCGCCCGTTTCATCATCGTCAAACACCGTACTTACCTCATTATCAAAGTAAATTTGAATACCGCGTTCCTGTACATCTAAAGCCAATAATTTACTGGAAACTTTATCTAATTGACGCTCCATCAATCTGGAAGCGCGTTGGATGATGGTAATTTTTACGTTTTTATGTTTCATGGCCGCTGCCAATTCCAAACCTAACAAACCACCACCAACAATAACCACATGTTGTTCTTCTGGTGGCAACCCAGTTGCATCTAAATAGGCTTTAAACCTATCGGCGTCACTTTTGTTACGCATGGTAAAACGCCCCGGTAAATCTATTTGAACATCTTTAGGAATGAACGCACGACTACCTGTTGCCAAAATAAGTTTACTAAACGTGTGTTGGTCGCCATTGGTATCGGTCACCACTTTATTGTCAGAATCAATTTTCTGAATGGAAGTTTCAGGATATACCTTAATATTAAGCTTACCTAACTCCTTTTGTTTAATTTTAAGAAGTTGTTCCCAAGTTAATTCTTCGGTAACATATTCAGGCAATAACACCCTATTATAGAACAAATTAGGTTCTTTTGAAAATACATGAATTTCATCAACCTCGTTATATTCCCTATAATTTTGAACAAACCTGAAAGCGGCTGCTCCTGCCCCAACAATGATTATTTTTTCAACAGGTTTTTTATATTTTGAAACCGATACACGCGTAAATTTAAAATCCGGTTCTTTAGATGTAGGATCGATGTGCGTGTTGGTTAAATTGTTGGCTCTGTTTAAGTCGCTTTGCAATTGTTTTCCCCAGTGCATTGGTAAAAACACACAACCTTTTACAATGTTTTCGGTAACTTTTGCACGTACCCTAACAACGCCGTTTTCACTTTTAATTTCAGTAATATCGCCATCTTTAATCTTATTCAAATAGGCATCAACAGGATTGATTTCCAATACAGGTGTTGGGTAATGTGTTTTTAAACGCGATACCTTACCAGTCTTGGTCATCGTATGCCACTGGTCGCGTACCCTACCCGTTGTTAAAACCAACGGATACTCTTCGTTAGGCTTTAATGAGGTGTTTTCAATACTGGTTGCCACATTAAAAATGGCTTTTTGCGATGGTGTATAGAATTTTTTATCTTGAAAAAGTCTTGGGGTTCCTGCATGGCGGTACTCGGGTACTGGCCATTGGAAGGTGCCTTCGCCTTTTAATCGATCATAATTTAAAAAAGAAACATCAATTTTTGTTCCTTTTGTCATAGATGCATATTCATCATAAATTTCTTCGGCACTGTTGAAATTAAAACCACGGAAACCCATACGTTGTGCAAAATCGCAGAAAATCTCCACATCGGGTCTTGCTTCACCTGGTGCATTTATTTCCTTTGGTAAATAAGAAATACGACGCTCAGAATTGGTCATCGTACCCTCTTTTTCCAACCAACCAGCAGCAGGAAGTACTAAATCGGCATACGCTACGGTATCTGATTTATGTGAAATATCTTGAACCACCACAAACTTCGCATTCTTCATGGCGCGTTCTATACGGTGCGTATTTGGTAAACTCACCAACGGATTGGTACAAGCGATCCAAACAGCTTTTAATTTTCCTGATTCTAAAGCATCAAACATTTCGGTAGCCGTTAAACCTGGTTTTGGTGAAATTTTATCAACGCCCCAAAATTGTGCTACTTCCCTGCGATGTTCTTCATTCATCAAATCTTTATGAACCGCTAGTAAATTTGCCATACCTCCTACTTCGCGTCCGCCCATAGCATTGGGTTGTCCCGTTAACGAAAAAGGTCCTGAACCCGGTTTACCAACCTGTCCGGTAATAAGCGATAAATTCAACAAGGCCGTATTTTTATCGGTACCCACCACACTTTGGTTAAGCCCCATTGCCCACATGCTGATGAAACCTTTGGAAAGCCCTATGATATCGGCTGCTTTTCGAATATCCGATTCTGGTACGCCGCATATTTTTGAAGCATCCTTAATAGACGTTGCAAAAATTTGTTCTTTATAAGCTGTAAATCCTTCGGTATGGTTTTTAATAAAATCGTCGTCAATTAAACCGCGTTTGAACAAACATCTTCCTATGGCATTGTAAAGAATAACATCGGTTCCCGGAATTAACTGCAGGTGTAAATCGGCAAAACTTGCTGAATCGGTTTTTCGCGGATCGACCACAATGATTTTTACATCCGGATTTTTCTCTTTATGCTGTTCGATGCGTCTGAAAAGAATGGGATGGCACCAAGCAGGATTTGCACCTGTAATTAAAAAACAATCGGCTAACTCAATATCTTCATAAGACACGGGAACACTGTCTTCACCAAAGGTTTTTTTGTAACCAACCACTGCCGAACTCATACACAAACGTGAGTTGGTATCGATGTTATTTGTTCCTAAAAACCCTTTTGTAAGTTTATTGGCAATGTAATATTCTTCTGTTAAACTTTGTCCGGACACGTAAAACGCTACGCTATCTGGACCATGTTTTTTTATAATGGATTTGAAAACGCTGGCAGCACGATCTAACGCATCGTCCCAACTTACACGCTCGCGAGGATGCGAACGGCTCCAACGCATTTCGGGGTATAAAATTCTATCGGAAGTATCGTTAACTACATAATGTAAATTCATACCTTTAGAACAAAGCATGCCTCTGTTTACGGGGTGGTCTTTATCGCCTTCAACAAAAACCTTATCATTATTGTCTTTTTTAACAATGATGCCGCAACCAACCCCACAATACGAACACGTCGTTTTTACTTCCTTTTTTATCATTTATACGAGTGATTTAATACGAATTAAGACAATTTAACAACACCAAACAAGCTTCCTATTTATTATTACAAATACGGTAAAAAGCGTGTTTCATTTTTTAAAATATATAAATTTAATATTAATAATCTGCTTTTACGGTAATTAATTCTGGACTCACTTCTCCTAATGCATCATTCTTAACCACTTCTTCCTCTTTAGTTGAAAAACGAATAGCTAGTGAAAGGATTCCCGCTAAAACCACTATAAAACCAATAACAAAATAACCACTTGAAACGGCACTTGACGCTGCAGCAGATTGTGCAGATTTCATAACCTCTTCGCCCAATCCTTCACTAGAAACAATTGCAGCTTTTTCAGCTACGGCCGATTTAGATTTTAGCAACATAGCCGCTAAAAAAGCACCCACATTTCCTCCGGCACCTACAATACCTGAAACCGAGCCAATCGCTTTTTTATTTATAAACGGAACCACCGAAAATGTAGCACCTTCAGCCATTTGCACCGTTAAACTGAACATGATTAAAAACATAATTCCTAAAACAATACTTGTGGTGGTTGAGAAGGTTATAAGCATGATACCTTCTAATGATAAAATGGCTGCCAAAAACAATACTCGACCACGTAAACCTTTGAGTTTCCCGAATTTATCGCCAAAGAAGCCTCCCAAAGTACGGGCAAAAATATTCATTAAAGCGAACGATAACACAATGTTTCCGGCAGTAAGCCTACTTAGTTGAAAGGTGTTTTGTAAATAATCGTCCATAGTACCATAAACCGTAAGTTCTATACCAAAACAAGCCGCATATACAAAGAAAAGTATCCATGTTCTGTAATCTTTTATAACAGTTGAAAAACCAACTTTATCTTTTTTAGTTGTGATGGTTTCTCCAGACTCTCTTAAATCTTTAAAGTTCCCCTCAGGTGTATCTTGTGTGAAAAAGTAATATACAAGTCCCATTAAAAAACAAACAACACCAGCAATAACCATGGAATATCTCCAAGCTTCGGCATCGGCAACCCCAAAACTCACTACAGCTGCTGCAATTAACGGCATCCCTAAACGGTTAGCACCTCCACCTAAATTACCCCATCCTGCAGAAGTAGCATTGGCAGTTCCCACTACATTAGGCGCAAACATTAAAGAGGTGTGTACTTGCGTAATTACAAAAGACGCTCCAATAAAACCAATAAATAATCTACATATTAAAAACTGAAGCGGTGTTTGCACCAAACCACATGCAATAACCGGAATGGCACCAAGAGTTAACAACCAAGTATAACATAAACGTGGGCCGTATTTATCACATAATTTTCCAATAAGTAATCTAGCAAACACGGTTCCTGAAACTGCTAAAATGATGGAGTTCCATTTTTGTGTTGGTGTTAAACCTAAATCTTTAACAACATCGGGCATAAACGGTACAATACCAAACCATGCAAAAAAACACATGAAAAATGATATAGACGTGATCCAAAACGTACGTGTTGGAATGGATTTAAAGTTTAATAAATTAAATTTTGTAGCCTTAAGAGATTTTGAAGTTTTCATAATAAGTATATTTATACGTACAAAACTAAGTATATTTACTTAATTATAAGTATTAAATACGTATTAATTAATAATTAATATGGAGTTGATAATTTTTGAAGAAGGTTTTTAAGGAATTGATAAAAAAAAAGGATTGTTAAGCTTTGGAAATAATAAAACAACAATTTATGTTGAGGGAATTTATAGTTAAAATTGTTTTTATAAACACATATTTCGATACACCGATTGCCGCATTTTACATAAAAAAAGTGAAATTCGCAATGACACTATTTTATAAATTTTTGATTATTAGATGGCGAAAAATTCAGAATAGAAATATAAACATTTAGCGTAGAAAGGCATGTTTGTAATTTAGACCTAATAGGTTTTGAAAACCTGTGAGGTCTAAATTATCCTAAAAATTATCGTTAAAACGTGAGACGAAATGAACCACGATACTAACTAAATCAGCTCAAACTCCTTTGCCTTATTACTTAGTTCCATAAGGTTTTTAACGTCTAGTTTTTTCATTAAATTAAAACGGTGTACCTCGGCGGTTCGCTTGCTTATTTGAAGTTCTTCGGCAATATCTTTGTTGTTTTTTAACTGAAGTACAAGGTTTAAAATCTGCTTTTCGCGTTTTGTTAAATTGAAGGGGTCTTCAACTTGCTTGGGTTCTTCGGAAGTTGGGGTTGGCGCATTTCCGTTCACAAAATTATTCATAATAATAGCAGAAATATCACCGGTAAAATACTTACCGCCCGATGCTACTTTATGTAAAGCTTTTAAAAACTCCTCTTTACTGGCTCCTTTCAACAAATAACCATCGGCACCCGCTTGAATGGCTTTTACTACGTATTCTTCAGAATCGTGCATAGAAAGTACCAAAGTACGTACATCGGTGTATTTTTTATTGACCTCTCTAACCACCTCTATGCCATTCAGTTCTGGCATTCTAATATCTACAATCAACAAATGGGGTTTATGCTTTTCTATAACCTCTAAAGCTTCTAAACCGTTTGAAGCTTCATCAATTACCTGTATGCCTTGTTGGTCTTCTAAAAGTGCTTTGATACCATCTCTTACCAATACGTGGTCATCTGCTAAAACTACATTTATAATATCCATCTGCTTATGTTGCTAATATTTATAAGTACAAAACTAAAAAAAATTACGTAACAGTACTTAACCTTCTATGGGTATATTTAATGTTACTCGGGTTCCCTTGCCTATTTCAGAATTCAAAAATAGACGACCATCTATATATTTAATACGCTCTTTCATAAAGGTCATGCCCATACCGCCGTCGCCATTCTTAACGTTTTTAACTTTGCTAGGATCGAACCCTTTACCATTATCATCCACAACAATACTTAGAATGTTATCACTATGCGATAAAGAAACCAGTATGTGCGTTGAACCGGCATACTTAATAGCATTATTAATGGCTTCCTGCACAATACGATATATATTTATTTCTACTAGGGAATCCAGGCGCTGGTTAAAATCCGTTTTATTAAATAGTACAATGTTTTTTCCGGTAAGTTTCCCCAGTTCCAAGGTCAATTTGGAAATAGCCGGCACAATACCATGGTCTGATAATTCCGGGGGCGTTAAATTAAAGGTTGCCGTTCTTACACCTTTTATAATGTTAGAGGTTAACTCTTTAAGATGTTCAATTTTAGACGCTGTTTTGTCAATATCCTTAATATCGATACTTTCCAAATTGTACTTTAAACCTGTAAGCATTTGCCCGATACCATCGTGTACATCTTTCGCAATACGGTTTTGTTCTTTTTCTTGGTTTTCAATAATCTGGCTTGAAACCAATTTTTGTTGGCTCATTTTCTCCTCAAAACTTTCCTTGGTTAAGCGTGCTATTTCAAGTTGCGCCGCTTTACGTGCCGTAATTTCGGAGGCGATGATGAGAAGTTCCGATTTATCATCGGTTGGACTAAATGGAATTATGGCCATTTCCAACCACACATCAATATTATCTTTAGTAGTTCCTTTTACTTCACCTTGCCAACCCGTTTTTTTGTGTTTATTTATTAAGTTTTCAATAATGTTCTGCTCTGTTTCGTTTACAGAAAGTATGTCGGCAAAATTGGTCGTCATATTGTACTTTGTAAACTTAAAAAGTCGTGAAAACTTTTTTCCTATATGTACCAAGGCACCATTGGGAGTGATGCGCGCAAATAAAAGCGTTTCGTCCATGGCATGACTTAAGGCCCGCAATTCTTTAATGGACTTTTCTTTAGAAATACTTAACTCATCGGCATCAAAAGCCATTTTTTTAGCTTTCTTTTCGGCGATTAATAAATCGGACAATGTTGCTCTTACAGATTTTGCAGTCGGCCAAAATATAAACAGAAATTCCGCCAAAAGTATCAGTATGGTAAATGCCGTTAACCACATTTCCAACTTACGCAACCAACTTACTTTGGCATCGGCTTCTAAATCGTATTGGTTAACAATTTGATCCATGACCTGCAGAAAATGACCTTCGTTTTCCTTAACACTTTCAATATCGTCTATAAATGCCAATAGTGGCAGCGGTGGTATGTTTTCAATCTTCTCAATGATGGATTTTGAAGCAGCACTTATGGTATTGAAGGTTGGATTTAAAACTTCAAACTTTTCCTTAATAATAGCGCTATTTTTCCCTGGCAATCCTAAACTATCATTTCCCTTTTGGAGGGCATGATGCGACAGTTCCCAAACCTTTAACGTTTGTTTTATTTTTTCTTTGAGAAGTAAACGTTCCTCAGCACTACTTTCAGTTGAAAGTGAAACAATTTCTTTGGTTAATTTCTGGCTCAACATACGTTGTCTACCCGCCACATTAATGACCGAAGAATCACTTTGCTGATCGTTTAAATGCTTGCGCACCAAAATTTGACTCAGGATAACCGACAGTGCAATGGTACTTAATGCAATAATGTACAAACGGCTTAATCTATCAAAAGTGCGTTGATCTAATGAATTACCGTTTTTTGCCATTGTTTATTATTGTATTTAAGAAATAGCCTGTTTTACAAGTACTAAACTTTTATCTGAAAATTTAAGTTTTAGGGCCTCTGCATGTCCTTCTTCCGACATTTTTACCCACGTTTTTTGAAGAATATCAATCACCTTTGCATCGTCATGCTTTTCAGCAAACTCTTCAAAATAGTAATCTAAAAATACCAAGCATATGACATCTTCAATGGTTTGGCTTTCTTCATTTTTTTTAATAAGTTTTTTATTGATTAAAAACGATACGCGCTCAACAAACTCCTCCTCATAACCCACTTCTTTTAAAATATCTGCTGTTATTTCAGCATGCATTTTTTTTAGGGTTTCGCGCCATTTTAAATAACCTACTCGATCCATTGGATATTCGTCTCTGGCTATTTTCCAACGGCAAATATGTTGTGCTCTGCATGCAATTTGAAGCGCTCTAGAAGCATCGGGTTTAAACTGCAATAACTTTTGAGACATCCGTTGTGAATACAATAATTCTTTAGGAAAATCTAACCCACATGCGTGGTAAACATTCGGATCTTCAGAATTTTTTTTATCGATTAAGGCTATGGCTGTCTCAAAACGTGTTGGTTTCATGATGTGTATGTATTATTGGTTAATCTGAAAAGCCAATATACACATTTCCGCTTTCAATTTTAACAGGATACACTGCAATTTTTAAATCATCGCCGCCTAAATTACTACCGTCTTCCAACGAAAAATTCTTTTTATGCATCGGGCAAGCCACTTTAGCAACGCCTTCTTTATCGCCAATCATCCCCAACGATAAAACCATTTCCATTTTATGTGGACATAAGTTTTGGCAGGCATACCATTTATCTTTTCTAGCGAAATTATACACCGCTATTTGCTTGGTTTTGTACTTGATACAGGCGCCACTATTTTCAGGAAAATCCGATACCGTACCCACTTCAAACCAAGTTTTTACTTCTGCTTCTGTAACCGATTTATATTGTTCAAGAATGTTTTGCATATCTATATTTTTTGTTGATTTGTTTATCTGTTGATTTGTATAAGTGTTACAAACAATTAAACAAATCCGCTTAATTCAATTCTTTTTATTTGGGCGTTCCTTTTACTTATACCTACAAGGTTTTTAAAACCTTGCAGGAGCGTAAAAGTCGGGCTTTACGCTACAAGTCCTCGCTCGTGCCTCACTGCGGGCTTTCCGCTACAATCCCTAACGCGGAACAATTGATAATTGATAATTGTCAATTGACTTACCACGCTTTCGGCATCTTTTGGTCACGCATTGGTACAAACACCAAGTTATCATCGGTATCATCCGAATTCACAAAATGTTTGAAACGCTTTGCCATATTTGGGTCTTCAATAGCTTGTTTCCACTCACATTCGTATTTGTTTACAAGCCCTTGCATTTCTTGTTCCAATTCTTCAGCAATACCTAAGGAATCTTCAATAACTACTTTCTTCAAGTACTCAATACCACCATCCAGTTTTTCTAACCAAGGTGCGGTTCTAACTAAAGGCCCTGCGGTACGTATGTAGAACATTAAGAATCTATCTAAGTATTTAATAGCTGTAGCATCATCCAATTGTTCTGCGAAAAGAATGGCGTGTTTTGGTGTAGCACCACCGTTTCCACATACATATAAGTTCCAACCACCTTCAACAGCAATCAATCCGAAATCTTTCCCTCTGGCTTCGGCACATTCTCTAATACAACCCGAAACCCCACCTTTTAATTTATGTGGCGAACGCAAACCTTTGTAACGGTCTTCAATTTCTATGGCGAACGTTACACTTTCGTGCATACCGTAACGGCACCATGTAGAACCTACACAACTTTTCACCGTTCTTAACGATTTTCCGTAAGCATGTCCGCTTTCAAAACCAGCATCAATTAATTCTTTCCAAATAAGTGGTAATTCGTGTAACTGTGCACCGAATAAATCGATACGTTGTCCACCCGTAATTTTCGTATATAAATCGTATTTTTTAGCAACTTCACCAATAACGATTAACTTGTCTGGTGTAATTTCACCACCCGCAATTCTAGGCACTACCGAATAGGTTCCATTACGTTGAATGTTTGCTAAGAATCTATCGTTGGTATCTTGGATAGCCACTTGTTTGTTTGGCGTCTCCATAGTAATGGTAGCGAAAATAGATGCCAATGCTGGCTTACAAACCTCACAACCATCGCCTTCACCAAACAGGTTCAATGCTTCGTCGTAATCTTTAACTTTATTAACTTTTACTAAATCGTATAATTCTTGACGATTAAAGCTAAAGTGCTCGCAAAGCGTTTCTTTAACTTCTTTACCTAAGGATTTTAAGGTTTCATTTACCAAATCGACCACCATAGGTTTACAACCACCACAACCTGAAGTTGCTTTGGTTTTTGCAATAACATCGCCTAAATTCTGGCAATCGCCCTCAGTAATCGAACAACAAATAGCTCCTTTTGTAACACTTTCACAAGAACAAACTTGCGCTGCATCAGGAATATCCATCACACTTCCAAATGATGAACCACCTTCACCTCTACTTCCTAAAATCAACTCTTCGGCATCTTCTGGAATTGGCAATCCGTTTAAATAGATTTGGTGAAACATATTATAATCAGACGCATCACCAACTAAAATTCCTCCTAAAAGGTTTTTCCCATCATGACTGATATTAATACGTTTATATAAGTTTTTGGTTTTGTTTTCGTAAATGATAGAGTAACCTTTTTCAACAGGCATAAAAGGTTCGCCGTAACTCGCTACATCTACACCTATCAATTTTAGTTTGGTAGACATATCAATATCACTTTGCATCAGAACCTCTACATTTCCTAAAATTTGGTTTGCCGCAACACCTGCCATATCGTAACCAGGCGCTACCAAACCGTATATCATTTGGTTATATAAAGCCACTTCACCTATAGCATAAATTTCAGGATCGGAAGTTTGCATTCTGTCGTTAACCACAATACCACCGCGGGTTCCCATCTCTAAAAAACAGGTTTTTCCTAACTCATCACGCGGTCTAATTCCTGCCGAAATAACAAGCATTTCAACATCTATTTTATCATACTCGCCAAACTCCATACCTGTGATAGTTTTATCACCCAATATTTTATTGGTAGCTTTGGATAAGTGTATATTGATCCCTAAGGATTCTAATTTTTCTTGTAAAACTTTACTAGCTCTGGTGTCTAACTGACGTGGCATTAACTTATTCGCAAATTCAACCACATGCGGTTCAAAGCCCATATCCATAACCGCCTTGGCAGCTTCCAAACCTAATAAACCACCCCCAAGAACTGCTGCTTTAATCGTGTCTTTTTTTCTGCCTTTCTTCAATTTAGCCGCATAAGAAAGCATATCTTCCAAGTCTTCAATGGTTCTGTAAACAAAAACACCTTGTTTTTCTACCCCAGGAATATTTGGCACAAAAGGCGCAGAACCCGTAGCTAATACTAAATAGTCGTACTTATAATTTAAGTCTTTAGAAGTTGTTACTTTTTTAGAAACACGATGAATTGCTGTAATACGCTCATTGGTCACTAACTCAATACCATGTTCTTCATACCAAGTTCTTGGAGCCATTTCTAAAGCTTTTGCATCTTTATTTTGAAAAAACTCACTTAAATGAACACGATCGTATGCTGGTCTGGGTTCTTCACCAAAAACAGTCAACTGAAATTTTTTGTCTTTTGCAAGGGCTACAAATTTTTCGCAAAACTTATACCCTACCATACCGTTACCTACAACAATAATTTTTTTCATGTGTTAATATTTATTGTTTTATAATTGTCACATGCTGTTCGCTATTAATCACTTGCTTAAATGATAATACTTATAACATGCTCGATTCATAATTACGTATTTTACGTTACAAACATAAATAAAAACTACGTAATAATACTTATTTTTAGATAAAAAAATGCTGATTGTGAGTCACTATTAACAATTTCTCAAATTGAACAATCATTTTCTAAGTATTAATCAAAATATCAATACTAGAAATACGAAAGAATAAGAATACTATATAATTTCTAATGTAATAATAACGCTCTTAGAAGCAGGTGTTTTAGCGGTATGCGCAAAACTATCTAAAGGAACCAGTACATTTGTTTCTGGAAAATACGTAGCGCAGCAATTTTTAGGAATATCATAACCAACCACTTTAAATTTATTGGCTTTACGAACAACTCCATTAAATTCCGATTTAAGATTAACCACCTGTTGTTCTTTCAACCCTCTGATTTCCATGTCTTCACGATTCATAAAAATGATACGACGTTCGTTATAAATACCTCGGTAGCGGTCGTTTAATCCGTAAATGGTGGTATTGAATTGGTCGTGACTACGAATGGTCATCATTATTAATTCATCATCTTTTAGCTTCCATTCCGGTAATTTATTAATGGTGAAATTGGCTTTTCCGGTTTTGGTTTTAAATTGTCTAACCCGTGCACCATTGGGCAAATAAAACCCTGAAGGTTGCTTTAGTTTGGTGTTGTAATCTTCAAATCCATCAACAACCTCTTGAATATCATCACGTACCAAGTTATAATCGTCTTGATATTGAAGCCAATGAATTTTTGATCTATCCTTTAAAGTAGCATGCGCAACCCCACAAACCACCGCGACTTCACTAAGTAATTTATCGGAACAAGGTTCTAAAATGCCTTTGGTTGAAGACACAATACCCATAGAGTTTTCAACACTTTGTACTTGAATCCCTGTTTTTTGATAATCTTTTTCAGAACGTCCTAAACATGGCAAAATCAATGCTTCTTTACCCGTGACTAAATGCGAACGGTTTAATTTGGTACTTACATGCACCGTTAAATTACAATTCCCTAAAGCTTGGGCAGCGTATTCCGTATCGGGAACTGCCGATATAAAATTGCCTCCCATCCCAAAAAATACTTTTGCTTTTTTCTGGTGCATGGCTTTGATGGCATCAATAACCGAATAACCATGTTTTGTGCTCGGTTTAAAGCCATACTTCGCTTCAATTTTATCTAAAAATGCTTGTGGCGCCGATTCCCAAATACCAACCGTTCTATCACCTTGCACATTGGAATGCCCTCGCACCGGACAGGTACCGGCACCTTCTTTACCTATACTCCCCTTTAAAAGTAACAGATTTACCAATTCGCGAATATTATCTACCGCATTTTGGTGTTGCGTTAAGCCCATTGCCCAACAAATAATGATTTTCTGATTATTGCTTATCAAATGGAAAGCTTCATCAAATACCTCTTTGGAAACACCTGATAATTTCAAACAATTGTCAAAATTGTATGTTTTTAAATCTAATATAAAGTCATCATAACCTGCAGTGTATGCACTTATAAATTCAGTATCAAACACCCCGCCTTCAAGTTCTTCTTTCTCAAGTAATTTAATAAGAACCGCTTTTATAAAAGCCACATCGCCATTAATGGTAATAGGCACAAACACGTCGGCTAGTTTTGTTCCGCCCGTTAACAATTTTAAAGGATTTTGTGGATTGGTAAATTTTATCACACCGACTTCCGGCAATGGATTGATGGCAATTATTTTACCTCCATTGTTTTTGCATTTTTCCAAAGCAGTTAGCATTCTTGGGTGGTTTGTTGCTGGATTTTGACCAATAACCATAACAACTTCAGCTTTATACAAATCGTCCAAAGTTACCGAGCCTTTTCCTATGCCCAAAGTTTCAGATAATGCACTTCCACTCGCTTCATGACACATATTGGAACAATCGGGTAAATTGGAAGTACCAAATTCACGAACAAACAATTGATATAAAAATGCCGCTTCATTGGTGGTTCTACCAGACGTATAAAACACCGCTTCATCAGGATTTTCAAGGGTATTTAAATGACTTGCCACTTTTGCAAAGGCGTCTTCCCATGAAATAGGTTGGTAATGCGATGCGCCTGCTTCTAAAAACATAGGCTCTGATAATCGTCCTGATTTGCCTATTTCAAAATCAGACCAACTCGCGAGTTCATCAACCGAATGTTTTTGAAAAAACGTTTCACCAATGGTTTTGTTCTGAGCTTCTTCGGCCATGGCTTTCATCCCATTTTCACAGTATTCACCTAAAGGAGAGCGCTCATCATCTGGGTCTGGCCATGCGCAACCAGGGCAATCAAATCCGCCTTTTTGATTTAGCTTCAATGATATTTTCAATGCATCGGCAGGATTCATGTATTTCGCTGCATGACCAATAGCAGCTTTTAAAGCCCCAAAACCCACGCTATTTGTTGGTGGGGTTTTCGTTTTTAAATTGGTAAAAACTTCAGGGGTTTTGGCTTTATCTTCTTGGGATGCGCTCATATTAAAATCAAAAATATTCTTAAATATATAGCTATTTATGAAACCTTAAAAATGATGTTATGTTGAAAATTGAATTTTTCTTTTCAAATAGACAGTATTTTATTTTAAGACCTCACAGGTTTTAAAAACCTGTGAGGTCTGGTACTTTCAAGGTAATTTGTCTTTATTTTTAAAAAATCGTCTGTGTTCAATTTCAATTCGATTTTATTTTTTTTGGAATACTTTATATGCAATACCGACTATAATAAGTAAAGGTAACATATACATCACAAATTTTGTCGACCATTTTTCTGCAACAGTACTCGCCTGTCCTCCGCTTCCGAAAATCAGCCAGAAAACTAATGATTCTATGAAATATAGAAATATTAATAGAATCACTAATCCGATAATTTTTAATGTAAATTTCAATATAATGCTATTTTTTTTTGTGATTCTGTACAAACTCTAAAGCGCGTTTTTCATTATAATACACATTCTTTTTACCAATAAACCCAGCATGACCACCAAATTTTGGCATTTCTAAATGCAAAAACGGATTGTTTTTTGCTTCCTTTACTGGGTAACATTCCGGAGATAAAAACGAATCGTTTAACGCATTTATAATAAGCGTTGGTGTTTTTATATTAGGAAGAAATTGCAGACTGCTGCATTGCTTATAATAATCTAAAGCATCTTTAAAACCGTGGGCTTTTGAGGTGTAAACGCTATCAAAATCAATTAATGTTTTGATGGAATTCAGTTCATTTAAACTCAAATTATCGGAAAACTTTTCTTGTTTTAACTTTAAATGATATACCAAATCTTTTAAAAAACGGTCATGGAACAATCGGTTTTTAAGTTTATGCAGCTCCTTGCACGAACCATACAAATCGCATGGCACTGAAACCGCTATAGCTACTTTTACTTCCTGTGGAACAGACGCTCGCTCACCCAAATATTTTAAAATGATATTTGCACCCAAACTAATGCCTTTCAAATAAATTTCAGAATAATTTTTATTGGAAATGGCATGATTGATTACGGACTCCAAATCTTCGGTAGCACCAGAATGGTAGCTGTAATACTTTAAATTCTGTTCACCACTACAACCTCTAAAGTTCATGCACACCGCATCTATACCAGCATCGTTAAATAGTTTTGCAGCACCTGTAACGTAAGGCCGTTGCCCATGCCCTTCCAAACCGTGGAGTAAAACAATGAGTTTGTTGCTTTTTTCGTTTGAAAAACTCCAATCTAAATCCAAAAAATCGCCATCACTTAATATGATGCGTTCCCGTTCTTGTTTGATGGAAACCTTACGAACTAAACCAGAATATACTGTGGAAATAAAACCCTTTTCAAATAAAAATGAAGGTTTGTATGTGGAGTCGATTATTGGCATATGGATTGCTAGTTGTTAGTTTTTGTTTTGGGTTTTTGGAATACAAAATTATCAATTCGTAATTCTCAATCGTCAATCGTCAAACCAGTAAATTTAAAATCCGTGCCATTAAACAACCCTTTATCGCTTAATTTTAATGATGGAATTACCAACAACGCCATAAACGATAGGGTCATATACGGCGCATTTAGTTTGCTGCCTAATTTTTTTGCCATGATATCAAGTTCTGCATATTGGTTACCTATGGTTTTACCGTCTTGATCGCTCATAATTCCTGCTACTGGTAATGGTACTATATTTTCTTCAGAATTGGATACTGCACAAATACCGCCTTTGTTTTCAATAATTAAATTAACCGCTCTACATATAGCTTCATCGGAAACACCTACCGCAATGATATTATGCGAATCGTGACCAACAGACGATGCAATAGCACCTGCTTTTAGTCCGAAATTTTTAATAAACGCGATGGCTGGTTTTTGGTTTTCATATCGATTGACAACTGTCATTTTTAAAATGTCCTTTTCGATATTTGACACTAAATTCCCATCAACAACCAAAGCATCTTCAATGAATTCGTTGGTTACTAATTGCCCTTCCAAAGCTTCAATGACTCTAATTTTTGCTTGTCCTGAGCGCAGTCGAAGGGTTGATGAAAATTCAAATCTAAATTCTGAAACTTCTTTGCTATTACAATTGAAATTATTCAGGTTTTTAAATGTTACAGGCTTGATTAACGATTCACCTTTACTAAACACCAACGCCCCATTTATATAGGTTTGAATGGTTTTAAAATTTATTAAATCTTCAACCACAATACAATCGGCTGCATCGCCAACTTGCAACAAACCCACCTCTAAATTATAATGCTTTACCGGATTCACGCAGGCCATTTGCAATACTTTAAAAACATCAATCCCCTTTGCAATAGCCCTAGCACAAAGCTTGTTGATATGGTCTAATATTAAATCGTCTGGATGCTTATCATCACTGCAAAACATCATGTTTTCAAAATGTTCTGAAGCTAAATCTATAAGTGCTTCAAAATTTTTGGCGGCACTTCCTTCTCTAATTAGAATTTTCATACCTTTTTGAAGTTTTTCTAAGGCTTCATCAAAAGTAAAACACTCATGGTCGGTTGAAATTCCAGCATGTATGTATTTGGTTATAGCATCACCCTGTAAACCTGGTGCATGACCATCTATGGGCTTGTTATAATGCTTCGTATATGCTATTTTTTTCATCACTTCGGCATCGTCAAACAACACGCCTGGGTAATTCATCATTTCCGCTAAATACTTGATGTCTGGGTTTTCTAAAAGTGTTTTAATGGCTTCAGAATCGATGACGGCTCCAGCCGATTCAAACGTGGTGGCAGGCACACAGGATGGCGCACCAAAATTGAATTTAAACGGTACTTTTTTGCCGTTTTCAATCATGAATTCTACACCTTCAACACCCAAAACATTCGCGATTTCGTGAGGATCGGAAACCGTAGCAACCGTGCCATGTGTGACCGCTAATCGTGCAAATTCACTAGGAACCAACATGGAACTTTCAATGTGAATGTGGGCATCTACAAAGCCAGGGAGTATATAAGTTTCAACATAGTGCTGGCTTTCTTCAATTGAAAAAATCTTCCCGTTTTCAATAGTGATTTCACCTTTAAAAATACGTTTGTTTGGTATATCGACTATATTGCCTTGTAATTTCAAATTATGATTTTTTGATAATGAGACACTTCGACGCGCTCAGTGTGACACAGTTATTTAATTTGACTATTCCGTTTAAATTATTTCAATTCAACTTTTAAAATATGCTTAGTTTTTTCGGTAACCTTAAAGCGTTCATCGGCACGTTTTCCAAGAATCCAAACAATGTTGTTTTCCGAACACAGCAACCATGTTTGTTCTTTTTCTAAAAGTGATTGTTTTTCATCTTTAAGATACTTACTCACCTTCTTCTTTTTACCCTGCATCCCCAATGGATAAAACACATCGCCATCCTCCCATTTCCTTAAAGTTAAGGGAAAGGTTATGGTAGATTTATCAATATAAATTGTGTTCTTATCTGTATTTAACATGGCATCTGCTTCATCAAAAAACAATGTCCCTATGGGTGTTTCTAGTTTTTTATCGGTTTCTAAAACAGTCATGGATGCATGTTCATCTTCAAGGATTTCACTTAATAGTAAAAAATCCCGATCCTTTATCAAACGGTGGGTTGATGACTGTACCCATTTACCCGATTGTGCTTGCAATAAGTTTACAACATCATCCCATTCTGTAAATCCGTAAGTGTTTAGAAAACGGTATAAATAGGCTTTCGGGTTATAAAACTTTTGTATTTCAGAAATCTGCAACTTAAACCCTGTAGGGGTTAATTTCATGATGCCATTTTTAAAAAGAGCTTCTATACTATCGTCCACGATATCGCTGGAACCCTGTAAATGGCTGATGGTTTTTTGAAAACCATCCAACAAACTTGGGTTTATTTGCTTTAGAATTGGAATAACATCATGACGCAGTTTGTTTCGTAAATATTTAGTTGAATTATTGCTTCTATCTTCCACCCACTTTAATTTACGTGCCTTAGCGTAGACTTCAATATCCGCTCGCGAAAAAGGCAAAAGCGGACGCACAAAAACATCATTCACTTCTGGAATGCCCGTTAACCCTTCTAAACCGGTGCCTCTAGTAAAGTTTATTAAAAAGGTTTCCAAATTATCATCGGCATGGTGGGCAGTTAATACATAATCAAACTGAAGTTGCTCCGCCAAGGTTTTAAACCAATTATAGCGTAACTGGCGGGCTGCCATTTGTATGGAAAGTTTATGGTCTTTAGCATAGGCTTTCGTATCAAAGCTTTCAATAAAAACTTCTAAATCTAAGTCTTCTGCCAGTTGCAGCACAAAATCTTCATCGTCATCACTTTCTTTTCCTCGTAAATTAAAATTACAATGCGCTAAGGCTATATTCAACCCTATACTATGGCATAAATGTGCTAAAACCACACTGTCAATACCTCCAGAGATAGCCAGCAAAAGCTTACTATTCTTTAAAAATGAGAGCTTGGAATTTATATGGTTTTGAAAGTTGTTAATCATATTTCAAAGTTAAGGTTTATTTTAATCTCGCAAAGTATATTATCGAATAGTTAAAGCGCACGGAAACTCATTTTCATTATACATTATCCAATAGAATTTTGTAAATTTAGAAGGACATACTAAATACGGATATTATGAGTACAACTAAAAAATTAAACGACCAGGCTACTCAAACAGCGTTTAACAAAAAAGTGGTGGGTGTGTCCCATCAACTGCATCCTTACGTAAAACACCGTCTTTATATTGCTGAAAACACAGGTGTTATTCCAAAAAAAATGTATGCTTCAAACGGTATTATTGATGAAAGTATTATCAAGCTATATGAAAAAGGATATGATATTGATATGCATTCCGACGCTTTAAAGCTGAAACTTTTTAAAATTGTTGATGCCGATTTAGAGGCTATTTTCAAAAATGAATCCTTCCATAAAAATACCATAAGCACTAATGCCATTTTAGAAGAAGAATTGGATGCTTTGGAAGAAAAGTATACGATTGATGATGGGTTTGATTATATTATGAATGAAGATTTAGATGATATTTCATACCAACAAAACGGACATGCCAAACATCTTTTTTTATATGATGATAGCGAGAACGCCATTTTAAATGCATTCGATTTTAATACTTCCAATTCCAGTAAATCCAATGAAGTGTTAGGTAATATGTACAGCCGTTTGCCTTTAAATGTATCCAATATCATCGATTTATATGTTTTTGGAAAGCTGAGTGTACACGACATTGCAAAAGTTAAAAACATTGAAGTAAAACGTATTGAACGCATCATCCAAACCGTTAAAAAAACCTTTAACACGAATTTAGACTAGTCTTCTAAAACCTGTCGCATCGCCTTGGCTTTTACCAGGCATTCTTCGTATTCTTTAAGTGGGTCGCTTTTGGCTGTAATGGCACCTCCAACGGAATATGATACGTATTTTTTTGTTTCATTATATAAAATGCTGCGTATTACCACATTAAAATCAAAATCGCCCGTTGGTGTGAAATACCCAACAGCGCCGGAATAGAGTCCACGTTTGGTTTCTTCCACAGCTTCAATAATTTTCATTGCTGAAATTTTAGGAGCCCCGGTCATGCTTCCCATGGGAAAGGTACTTTTAATAATATCAATTGGGTTTGTAGCAGTTTCAACCTTAGATTTTACCGTAGAAATCATTTGATGCACCTGGTCAAAACTGTATATTTTACATAGTTCCTCTACTTCTACGCTGCCTTTTATGGCGGTTTTAGATAAATCGTTACGAACCAAATCAACAATCATAATATTTTCGCTGCGTTCCTTTTCGTTATCTAACAAATCTTGTTTTAACTGCTTATCTTCTTCGATATTTTTAGAACGCTTTGCTGTTCCTTTTATGGGTTGCGAAATGATGGTGTTTCCTTGTTTTTTCAAATAGCGCTCTGGTGAAGCAGAAAGCAAATATTTATCTTGATACTTAAGAAAGGTTGCAAATGGTGGGTTTGAAATAGCATTGAGTTTATTATAGGTTTCTAAAGGATTGATTTCTGTGTTTTCAGCATAAAACTCTTGGCAAAAGTTGGCTTCGTAAATATCACCTCGATGAATGTGGGCAAGCATGTTGCTAATTTTTTCGAAATATTCATCTTTGTGGATGCGGAGTTTTATTTTGATCTGATTGTTGATTTGTTGATTTGTTGATGCGTTAATTTGTTGAATATATTGTAAATCACTTTCAAACTCATCATCAACCATTTTTAAGTATTGCATTTCCACTTGATTGCCTTTAAAAAAGAAAAGCTTTTTAGGCTGAAAAAAATACAAATCGGGAAACTCTAAACCATCAAAATTTTGAGATATTAAATTTTCAACAGCATTTTTTAAATCGTAGGTTAAATAACCAAAAATCCAATCATTTGTAATGGCTTGGTATTCTTTTAAATGCTCGAAAGCCTGTGTGTAATCGGTTTTAAGACTTGTAAAAGCATCAACTGCCAACACAGCATCGTAATTTGAGTAGTTTTGTTCGTAATTGTTAGAATCTAACCACACAACATCATCAAACTGTTGCGCCCAATTCAATAATTGTTGCTTAAACAATTCAATATTTTTATCGGTATGCTTGTATTTTGCTCTCAATTCTAAAATTTAAGCTGTAAAGTTAGTTAGATTCCTTAAAAAATTACAAGTTTTGTACTTTAGTTTAAATTTCAATTACATGATAACTTTAGAAAACAAACAACTTAAAATAGCGGTAAAAAAAGTAGGTGCCGAATTGTGTAAAATTACGTCTGTAAAAAAGAACACCGAATTTATGTGGGATGCAAATCCGGAAGTTTGGGCTAGCTATGCACCAAATCTATTCCCTGTAATTGGCGCTTTAAAGGACGATAGCTATGTTTTTGAAAACCAAACATATAATTTACCAAAACATGGTATTGTTAGAAACAACGCCCAGGTTGTTTTGCACGAACAAACCGCCGATAGTTTAACTTTTAAATTGGCATACAATGAAAATTCTTTAAAGAACTATCCGTTTAAATTTGAGTTTTATATTTCTTACAAACTTATAGATAATGTTATTGAAGTAGTTCATACAGTAAAAAATGTAGATAATAAAACCATGTACTTTTCAGTTGGCGGGCATCCCGCTTTTAAATGTCCCGTATTTGAAAATGAAAACTATGGAGATTATTTTTTAGAGTTTGAACATACCGAAACTTCAAAAACCCATCTTATTAATATGGCAAATGGGCTTATTTCAACTGAAAAAAAACCTATTTTAAACAACACTAATAAGTTAGCATTAACCCACGATTTATTTAATGAAGATGCACTTATTTTTAAAGATTTAAAATCGAGAAAAGTGGCGTTAAAAAGCAAAAAATATGGCGAAGTGCTTTCGGTAAGTTATAAAGATTTTCCTTATTTAGGTATATGGGCAAAACCAACGGGTAATTACGTTTGTATTGAACCCTGGCTAGGAATTGCCGATAGTGAAGACACCAATCAAGACTTTAAAACCAAAGAAGGTATTTTAAAACTAAAAGCTGGCAATACTTTTAAAGCCACTTATACCATTGAAATACACAACAGTTTAGTCTAAATAGAATAATAAGCTTAACTTTGCCAGCTAAATAGCACACCGTGACTTTCGAAAATTTAAATTTAAACACACCTTTATACAACGCCTTAAACGATTTAGGCTTTACCACACCCACACCCATACAAGCAGAAGCTTTTAATGTGGTATGTTCGGGTACCGACATTGTTGGTATTGCCCAAACAGGTACCGGTAAAACCTTCGCCTACATGTTGCCAATTTTAAAACATTTAAAATTTTCAACGCAAGAAAGTCCACGTGTTTTGGTTTTAGTTCCAACTCGTGAATTGGTAGTTCAGGTGGTTAACGATATAGAAAATCTTGCAAAATACATGAATACCCGCGTGTTGGGTGTTTATGGTGGCACCAATATTAATACCCAAAAACAGGCCATTGCCGATGGTGTGGATATTTTAGTGGCGACACCAGGCAGGTTGTACGATTTGGCTTTAAGCCGCGTATTACAACTAAAATCCATTCATAAATTGGTAATTGATGAAGTAGATGTGATGCTCGATTTAGGGTTTAGGCACCAATTGATTAATATTTTCGATTTACTACCCGAAAAACGCCAAAACATAATGTTTTCTGCAACCATGACGGAAGATGTAGATATCCTTATTAACGATTTCTTTAAAAGTCCTGAGCGTGTTTCTATTGCAGTTTCGGGTACACCGCTTGAAAACATTGTACAAATTCGCTACAATGCACCTAACTTTTACACAAAAGTTAATTTATTAAAGCACCTGCTTATTGATAGCGAAACCTTTAATAAGGTATTAATATTTGTATCGCATAAAAAAATGGCAGACCGCTTATTTGAAAAACTAGACGAATTATTCCATGACGAATTGTGCGTGATACATTCCAACAAAACACAAAATTATCGCTTGCGTAGCATTGAGCAATTCAGAAATGGTGATAACCGTATTTTGGTTGCTACCGATGTAATGGCGCGTGGTTTGGATATTGACAACGTTAGTCATGTTATAAATTTTGACACGCCCGATTACCCAGAAAACTACATGCACCGTATTGGTAGAACCGGTAGAGCCGAACGTGAAGGAACTGCTATTTTACTTTCTTCGGAAAGTGAGCAGGAACATGTTGAAAGTATTCAAAACCTAATGAAAATGGTTATTTCTTTAGAAAATTTACCTGAAGAAGTTGAAGTATCTACCGAATTGATTGAAGAAGAACGTCCACAAATAAAAGAACGCTACAACCCCATAAAACGCAAAGATGAAGATGCGCCAGGGCCTGCGTTTCATGAAAAATCTGAAAAAAACTCCAAAGAGAATTTAGGCGGTTCTTACAAATTTAAAATTGCAGCCAAATACAAAAAACCTAAAACCAGAGGTGATAAGAATTATAATAAGCGGAATAAGAGGAAATAATATTACAACCTTCATTAAATCAATTACAATCTAATTTAATTCATTCTATCCTAAATTATCTTTTCTTTTTTAATTAATTCATTAAAGGATTAAATTCCCAAACATCGTTCAATTTAGTATTGAATTTTGTATACATTGGAAGCACATATCCTCTATTGTTAATACTAAAGCTAGTATAAACAGACATATTAATTGGTGAATTTTGAAGTTTAATCCATTCATCAGTAACATGTTTATATTTCCACAATGTATTAGAAACATAACCATCTCCCCATTCGAAATTTTGCCCTAATCCAACATAGGCTTCATCATTAATAATAAAACTTGCATATAGATTATATGCATTTGAAGGTATTGGTGTTCTTGATACCCATGCATCTTGTGTAGAATTATATTCCCATAACGTATTTATTCCGAATGCCGTTTGACTAATTCCTAAAAAACCTTTTTGCCCTAGGGCAAATGTATAGTTTCCCCAAACAGGATTGCTAGTATCAAAATTTCCAATAAAATCAGCCTTTCTTTTCCACAAATCAGTAACGATGTCATATTCCCATAATTCATATGTTTTATAACAATTGCCTATATACAATTTACCATCTAAACTAAAATTGAAATTATACCTTCTGTCAGTTTGTAATGAGCCTGTAAAATTTTTCCGTTTTTTCCAAATATTTGTTAGTGTATTATATTCCCAAAAGCTTGTTTCTAAGAGCGCAAAAACCTTAGATCCTGAATTAAAAGCAAAAGGTTTTTTTCCTGAGTTTTCAGGTAGACTTAAATTATTCTCCCACGAATCGTAAATAGGATTATATTTTAGCATGTATAAACTATTTGATCCTATTACAAAACCGAATCCATCCATAACAAAAGATGCTGCATCAAAGGTTTTAGAGCTTTGACTACTTTTTTGCAACCAAGGAAACCATATATCAAAAAAGTCGTTTGAAGCGTCTGTCGAATCCTCAATTGTAACAGTAATATTTAATTTTTGTGCCATATAAACATATGGAACTTTAACAACTAATACGTTTTCTGTGGCAGATTCAATTTCAGCGGTAAAATCACCGAATTTTACGGTATTTTCTGAAATTGTTGTTGAAAAATGATTTCCAGTAATTTCCACTCTTGTTCCTATTGGGCCAAATTTGGGATTAAAATTGATTATTTCTGGTGGATAAGCTTTTGTGTTAAATTCAAATTCATTACCATAAAATACAACTGTACCTATTTTTATGTAGGCACGAACATAATATTGGGTATTGCCCTCTAGTCCAGCAATACTACTTTGATATTCACCTGTTGAATTTGGTATCCCTAATTCTGTTTTAGAATTATTAATGGTTGGCATAGCCGTTGTAGACCAACAGTGACCGTATTCAACTGTTCCTGGATACCCCGAGCCTAAAGAAGCAATATTACCTTTTACATTAGCAGAAGTTTGTGTTACATTTAATATAGATCCGGTATATACCACAGGGGCTGCTATTTTAATAATTTCGAAATCCTTAACTAGATTATCTTCTCCCCGAATAGTTATATTCTCAAGTATTGGAACATAACCTGCTTTTGATATTTTAATTTGATAAGTCTTTGCTTTAATATTATTAAAACTATAATATCCTTGAGAATCACTTGTGGTCTGGTCTGTAGCGCCTAGTATTATTGAAACACCATCTACCTTTATACCATTTGATAAAATGACACCATGGACACTTCCTACAGATTCCGATTCATCCTTTTCACAAGTGAAGATTGTAATTCCTAATAATATAATTATTAAGATTTGGAGTTTTTTTTTTGTCATAGTTAATTTATATAATCAATACTTATTGAAAATAATTTTCATGGTATATACTCATAAAAATCATAGCCATTTGAACCACCAGAATCGTAAATACCACCACCACCAACATAGGCTTTACCGTTTAGTGAAAACGAAAAATGTCCTCCTCTTTCAATATGACCAATATCATCAATTTTAGTCCAAATATTAGATAAAGGATTATATTTCCAACAATCTTTAGTATTACTGCCACCTGTTGGATTACCTCCAGTAACATATCCAAAACCATTAAGTTCAAACGATGCCGTATATCTTCTAGAATCTTTAAAATTTGCTATTCTAATCCACTCATTTGTATTAGGGTGATAAGACCAATAATCTACCATTCCAGTATTTGTTGCCCCATTACCTACATAGGCAATATTATTGATTGTAAAAGTTGACGTTTCTGTACGTAAAAAATAATTTTGATATGTAAAATCAACAATTTGTGTCCAAGTATTTGTATCAGGTGAATATTTGTAAAAATCGCCATAAGTAATTCTTGTATAAGGTTCAAAGTCAGCGCCCATTCCCATGTATATTTCTTTGTTTATTGAAAAATGCGTAGCGTAATCTCTTCTAGCCCCAGGATAATTTGGAAGCTGTTTCCATTGTTGGGTTAGTGGGTTATATTCCCAAAAACTATTATTGCTATCAGCAGTATAAACAAATAATTTATCCATGTTTGCCTCTGCCACACCGCTCCACTTTATTGAAAAAGGAATTGTAGATTTTTCCCAACCAAAATTATTAGGGTTAAATTTCCATAAATAATAGTTGTCATCAAATAAATCTTTTGAAGGAGCTATAACATAAGCGGTGTTATTTGTAACTACCGCATTATTAATACCTCTATAAAAACGAAAAGGGAGGTTATTAGATACCATTATCCATTTGTCTTGAATATTCAATTCAACCTCGTATTCAACTATTAAGTCTAACAACTGAATTTTTACAATGGCTTTTCTTCTAGGGAAGGCGCCAAAAGGAACTTTTGTATTAAGGTTTTGTGTATCTCCAAATGAGATGTTTGCCTTAGCTTCTTCAAAGTAGATAAAATTTTTGTCTTTTAAGGGGTGGAAATTAGCTCCTTGAATAACGACGCTCTGATTTGCAAATACATTTTTTTCAACAAAGTTTATTTTTGGGGCTATAAGCTTAAAATTATCGCTAAATGAATTTTCTTGTAATTGAGCTGAAACTTTAATTTGTTCAGAACTACTTTCCAAATCATCGGGAACTAAAACTTTTAAAGTATTTCTATCGGCATAGGTAATTGTAGCTTCTACATTTCCAAAATAAACTTTGTTTCTTGATTTTTCAAAATCAAAATGGTCTCCATTAATAATCAATTCATCTCTAAACGTGCCACTTAAAGATGAAATTGAAGATATTTCTGGTTTGAATAAAGAAAAGCCATTAAAGGTTACCTTCTTCTCATATATTTTAACTTCTATTGTTGGGTTAAAGCTTTTTAAAGTTACAGGAACAATACATTTTATAATACTATCGTTTGAATAAATTATTCTACTTGATTCTCCTCCTAATGATACTTTAATATAATTCGTTTTTGTTGAGAAATAATTACCAGAAATTGAAATCGTATCTAATATATGTGCTTGCTGTGGTACTTCTTTGATTATTGGAGTAGTGGATCCTAAAGACACAAATGATTGCTCATCGCTATAATAAATTTCGGTATCTGCAACTTTTATATATGCTCTCACAAAATATTCTCCATTATAGACTAAATCTGTGTTAATTGTATTTTCTAATTGATTGCCTGTTATTTTACTTTGTATAATGATTGAGTTATTTAAAGTTGGCACGGGCTGGTTTGATAATAAAAAGCCCGATTCTGAAATATTATTTAAATCCAAACCAGTATAAGTAGCTTTTAAATTAACTCCACCATTTTGAGGAACAGAAACAGATAAGGTTAAATTAATTGCTTCAGGTGTTGGAGTTGGGTCATCTTTTTGACAGCTAAAAACCAACAAAAACATAGATGTATAAATAAATATTCTTGGCATTACATTAGAAATTAGAAAGTTCAGTTCTTAAAATTATATGATCGTATCTAGTAAAAGGTGAATTATTTGGAGGATAACCTAACTGATAACCAACTAAATAAACGTAATTATTATGAATAAACATATATTCATGGCCAAAACTATACCCCTCTGCTTTTAAGTCATTCCGTTCTAACCACTGATCGCTTCCAATATTATATTCCCAAAAATTTTTGAGATAATTGTTATAATAAAATCCTCTGTTATTAACTTGAACATTAATAGCATATTGAGACGGCTTAGCTATGTCACTTTTTCTAACCCATGTATTATCAGGAGTGAATTCCCAAAAATTGGTTGTACTTTCCAATCCATTTCCAATGTAATACTTACCGTTATTTTTAAAAACACTAGGAGCATTTCTTAAATCTGTACTGTTAACTAATGGTATTTCAGTTGACTGTACCCAAGAATTATCAATTTCATTATACTTCCATATTTTTCTATTTTGATATACTGATGTAGAACCTGTATAACCCAAACCAAAATACAACTCGCTATTATGTACAAATCCTGTAGGTTGTTGAATTAGTTCATTGTTCACAAAATCTTTTAGTTGAGTTACCGTATTGGTTTGAAAATTATATTTATAAAAATTATTAGTGGCTCTGCTAATATATAAATAGGTGTGTTTTCCATCGTTCAAAGGGATAAAGTAAAAAACTTCTCCAAACCTCATACCTACGGTTGATATAGGGAGAATAGATTCTTTCCATTCATCCGTTTCGGGGGTGTATTGATAAATGACATTGTTTAAAACATCATTACTATTCCTGTATACATTAAAATATGGCGCATTATTATCATAAAAACTCCAGAATGTTAAATGACCTACACCAGCTATTCCATTTGTAATCTCGTAATCTTTTTTAAATGCAGATAAGTACCATTTTGAGACAAGATTTAACGGAACAGTGTTTTTAAAATCTGTATTAAATATTTTAACTTTTAAGTTGCCTATATCCCTGCCTTTGTAAGGTCCTAACGGGACTTTCACAAGTATAGAATCACTGTACGATTCTATTACTTCTACTTTATTATCTGCAATAAAAAAATCATTATATCTAGTAATATCTGGGAAGAAATTAAATAAATAAATCATTATATTATCGCCAAGTTTTACATCTTTCTTTGAAACGCCAGTAATAATTGGTTCAGGTAATTTTACACCTTTCAGTATTTCTATTTCTTGAAGTTGAGCCTTTATTAAGAGATCCTGCTCAAAACTTTGTAAATTATTTGGTAATTTAAATGCAATAGAATCTTTACTATGACTAGTGACAGTAATTTGCTGACTATTTAAGTATATGATATCTGTGTTTTTTGATGGAAAATTTGTTAAATGCTTACCATAAACAACAACTTCTCTTCCAAACTTAAAGTTAACTGGAATTGAATCAACACTAGGTGTATATAATTGAAAAGGCGATGTTAAAATTTCCATTTTATCTACGCCTTCGCCATTGTCAATTTTGATTTTGAAATCAGATGGTTTAAATCCGCTGTAAGGAACTTTAAACTTAACTAAAGTATCATTGTTAAAAACTATTTCTAATTTTTTTTCATCAAGATATAAAATCACACTTCTTTTAAAATTCTTTCCAACTATGGAAAGTGTATCTCCTAAATCAGCTTTATTAGGTAATATTTTATCTATTTTAAGGGATAAATCAATTGGTACTTCTTCTACTTTATCTTCTTCATTATCTTTTGAGCAATTATTCAAGTTTATAAATACTAAAACTAAGAAAATCATTTTAGATACTGATAAGCTGTAATTTTTATACAACAAAACTCCTTTAGAGTATTCCATTTAAAGTAAGTTAAAGGTTTTATAAAAATAAATGTAGTAAAAAAACAGAAATATTTGATGACAGAAAGAAGAAAAATCATCAAAAAAAAATTTCTGCTGAATAAATTAAAAAACAGATTTCAATACAAGCAACTTATAACTAATCCGCAATTGCAGCATGTACCAAAAGCCTAAACTTTCCAGCCGTATCTTCACTTACGCTTTTGGTTTGTTTTAAAATGATGCCTATTAGTTCTTCTTTTGGATCTGCAAAATATTGTGTATTAAAATAACCGCCCCATTCAAAAGTACCTTCGCTTCCACTACCTCCCAAATCGTGTTTTTTGGTATCTACAAGTCCAAATGCCAACCCATGAACCGCAGGAATCTCATTAGAAATATAAGGTATTTGATTGGTTAAAATGGTTTCTACGGTGGTTCTGCTTAAAAGTCGAACCCCATTAAGTTCTCCCTTATTTAAATACATTTGTAAAAAGGTGGCATAATCTTTAGCAGTACTTGAAAGTCCTGCACCACCAGATAAAAATTGTTTAGCACCAGTTTTTGGATAATCGGTATCGTAAAAAGTTACAGGATACTTTATCCATTTATTATCTCGTTTTGTCTGAACGGTTACCAATCGGTTATACTTCGATTCAGGGAGATAAAAATAGGTATCATTCATACCCAAAGGTTCAAAAATTCTTGTTTTCAGAAATTTATCAAAAGGCATTCCTGAGATGATCTCAACAAAATACCCCAACACATCTAATCCTTCACTATAAGTAAATTTTTCACCAGGGTTATGATGTAATGGCAAGCTTGCCAGTTTTTTAATGTTATCGGCAATTTTCACATCTTCCGTAGTGAATAGATCTACAATTCCTTCTTTGGCGTATAATTTTCTGAATTGTGCATCACCATCAATTTGCCCATAACCAATACCTGATGTATGTGTAAGCAGGTTTCTTATGGTTATTTCTTTGTTGGCGGGTTTGGTAGTATATGATGAATCTGCTTCATTAAAAGATTCTAACACCTGTGGATTTGCAAACTCTGGTATGTATTTAGAAATAGGGTCGTCTAAACTAAACCTGCCTTCTTCCCATAGCATCATGACTGCTGTGGAGGTTATGGCTTTAGTTTGCGATGCAATTCTAAAAATATGATCTAATTTCAATGCTTCTTTCGATTTATTATTTGCCATACCAAAAGCTTTGTGGTACACTATTTTACCATGTCGTGCAATTAACGCTACTGCACCAGGTATTTTGTTGTCCTTAATAGCATTGGTTAACATGGTATCTATACGACTAAGCCGGTCTGGAGACATACCAACTGTGTTGGCAGAAACTTCTGGAAGCACTTTAGTTTGTGGTGCTGTATTTTGCTTAAAACAAGCGGTAAATAAAAATGTTGAAAGAAGAATGAGCAATAACTTTTTCATTGTTTTCGTTGGTTTTTTGAATAATGTAACGGCTAATTTACTTTTTTAATGATAAATCAAATAATTAAAAACAAGAAAATCCCTTTTCAAATAAATGAAAAGGGATTGTAACATGCAGAGAGGTTTTCTGATTACAGGAAATTAACCAACCAAATTTTAACCCTAACTTAAAGTCAATCCTGTACGCGTACTTGACTCTCTACAATATCTTTAATTGGTATTACAAATTTACCTTGGGCTGTTTTTATTTTTACCGATATCCCATCAATGGACTCTACTTCTCCCTTAATATTATTAAACTCTATAACTTGACCAATTTCATAAGTTTTTCTAGCATAAAAAGTTCTTAACAAATCACCTACCACCTTGTGAGCTCCTATTCCTATCGCTAAAGCAAAAGCCAATAGTAATGAACCAAGTATCATGGTAACATTATTGGTAATAATTTCGGTATCCACACCAGCTTGATTTAAGGCTGTAATGGAAATAAACACCAAAAGAATTACAAATACTATTTGACTCACAATTTTAGAGCCAGATAGTTCCATAGATTCAAAAAAAGATTTTATGCCTTTTCTTGCCATATTAGCAAATAATAATCCTAAAATGAATATTATTAAGGCTCCAAATAACTGCGGTAAATAGCCTAAAAAATTACTTATCTCTTGCGATATTATTTTTAACCCCAAAATATCGGAAGCCATTATAAGTAGTACAATATATATAAGCCACTTTACAAAAACGGAAACGACTTTTACTGTATTGAAGTTTAAATTTTTACCTTCAATAATTTCAATTTCGTTAATGGTATTGTCTAACTTATTAACCTTTGCCAATGTTAATAGTTTTTTGATAATACGAATAGCTAACTTAGTAAACAACCAACCTAATATTAAAACAACTATAGTACCTATAATGTTTGGGAATATACTTGCTATTTCAAACCATAGCTTCGTTACAGATTCCATGGCTATTTCTTTCCATTTTGCTACTTTTTCCATTTAGTTTTGTTGTTAAATATCTTTTTATTTTTTTCTGTTTTTTATAACCGACTCTATGACGTTCCCCATATTGTATGAAAACAGTGTTGCCAAATCCATAAACAACTTAGCCATGGCAATATCGTTCATCACCTTAGCCTTAAGCTCTGGCGGAACGTCCTTAAGTGGCTGGTTAATATGCTTAAATGGATTTTCCATTAGTTAAAATTTTCATTATATACATTAATAAGCCTGTCTTTAGCTCGCTTAATACGCATTTTAACAGCACTTTCCCCTATTCCTAAAACACTTTCAATTTCTTTGATACTAAGGAAATCTTGATATTTTAATAATAGAATCATTTTCTCTTCTGGAGAAATGAGTTCTAATGCTTTTTGTAACTTATCTACTTTCATTTCTAGAAAACCGCTTTCGTCTTCTACATCTGAAATATTTTCCATATCAGCATATTCCACTGATTGCTTTTCAATTTTCTTAGCCGTATTTCTAGTTATATAATTTACACAATGATTGTATGTAAAAGCATATAACCAAGTTGAAAATTTAGCTGTTCCTTTAAAACTAGCCAATTTAACAAAGAGGTTTAAAAACACATCTTGTGTTAAATCTTTAGCCTCATCTTCGTTTTTAGAAAAACTATAACATTTATTAAATACCAAAACTGCGTATCTATCATACAAAATCTCAAAAAGCAATGTATCATTGTTTCTCACAATGGCTTTTACCAGATCTTCATCTGGCAGTTCGGTACTGTTTGTTAAGGTTTTCAAATGTAGCTTCCGCTAGTTTATTTGTTTACTTTTTTATTGAGACACAAAAGCTATAGATAGGTCACATAATTATTAAAAAAATTACAACAAAAAAGGAGTCTAAAAACAGACCCCTTTTTTTAATCCCTAAAAACAACTTTTTTGTCAATAACAACTTTTGTTTTAGATTAAATTATCCGCTTGATAAAGCTTTAAAATTCAACCAAATTCCAACCAATTAGAAAACAGAAGTTTATATGTTATTGATAAATCAGTTAATCAATTAATAGCAATACAAATATTGCTAATTGTTATTATACTATGTTAACTTTTCACTACGCATTTACTACGCACGATGATAAAACAAACACTTTATAATATTATTCTTATAAATAACATGGTTTGATTTGAAAATTTTATACTATCCTACTTTTGTATCCTTAAATGTTTGCTTAAGAAAATTTAGCAATGATGTTTCTTTTGTGTTGAGATTAATCTTTTTTGATATTCTATAGCGCTTACTTTCTAAAGCTCTTACAGATATATTTAAAAATAAGGCAATCTCTTTGTTTTTAAAATCCATGAATAAATAATAACATGTGATAATTTCAGAATCATTTAATTGCGGATATTTAGATTGTATTCTATTAAAAAATTCAACATTAAGATTGTTTACTAATTCTAAATGATTTTCGCTTTTATCTAAAAGCGTAGATGAATTATGAAGTAAATTTTTATATAAATCTTTAATTTTTTCTCTTTGAATTGAAACATCGTGTATGGTTGAAATATTTTTAACCTCCTTTTTAAGGTTAACAATATATTCTTCCAAACCTAACAACTTGCCTGTAAGCTTTTCATTATTAGATTTTAAATAGGATAGATTATTGACTTTATTTAAAGAATCCTTTAACTTGTATTTGCTTTTTTTATAATGAATTAAAAAGAAAACACTAATAAAAGACAATGCTCCAAAAAATAATACTGCCAACGCTCCATTCCAGAATTTCTTTTGGCTTTCGTTTTCTAATTCGGTTTCTTTTTTAAGCAACACATTGTTTAACTGTAAACTGGCTTCTAGATTGCTATTAAATATTTTGTTCTCAAAAAAAACAATAGAATCTAAATATCTTTTAGTGTTATCTAAATCGCCAAGGGTTTTATAAACATTTACTTTAAGGTTTAAATACTTCCTTTCCAAATCATTATTCATAACCTTTCTATGCTTTTCAGATTTAGATAAATAACGAGAAACGGAGTCTATGGCTTTACTCTTTAGATAATATTCAGCAAAATTCAAGTTAATACCTGCGCTAAATGACTCATAGTTAAATTTGGTTATGGTTGTATTAGCTTCTAAATTTTCAAACTCCTTTAGGTAGGCGTACGCACTTTTTAAATCACCTAACTCAATATAATTTGAAATTAGCATATAGGTTGCAAATAAATAAAAGTAGGCGTCGTCTTTTATTTTCCTATAAGTATCTAAATTTTTCAACAACATGCTATTGCACGTTTTATAATTATCATTGGAAAACTCAATATAAGCATACATTTGTTCAACTTCTATAAGTCCGTTACTATTATTATCAAGCTCATAATAGTTTTTAGCTTTATCTAAGTATTCGAAAGCTAAAGAATCTTTTTTTGCAAAATGCAAACTTGCAAACAACTCTAAACAAGCATTACCCGCTACTTTATAATTGCTTTCTTTATCGGCATACTTAATAGCCTGCATGTAATTTTGGCTAGAGCGTGCATATTCACTTCGCTCATCGTGTATTAAAGCTTTAATCACATAAAAGTCTGCAAGACGCCCTTTTAGTACAACTTCAACAGGTTCAGGAATAGAGTCTAGAAATACTTGGGCTTTTTTTGAAGATATATCTATGTAAACTTCAGCTGAATCAACAAAACGAATAAAATCATCGTTATTGCTATTTTGAGAATATATAGCAGTATTACATGCTATAAAGCATATAAAAACGAATCCCTTTATAATGACCTTGTTTTTGAGAGACTTTAACAAAAAAATTCCTTTTGAAAGTTTTCATTAAATTAAAAAAATTATACAAAAAAAGCTAATTTATATTTTAATTGGAAATTTATTGAATTGATACAATTAAGTAAAAGATTATTAGCTAATTAGAAAACTCTACGGTTTCCGACAAGTACATAAAGGAGTCTTGCCAACGCTCAAAACGGGTGTCAAACTTATCAGAAAATACAAGATATTGACATTTACTGATGCTTTCTGGCGTTCTGGTTACCTCAGCAAAATTATTGTTTCTAAATAAAAATTCGGCATCTTCAACAATGCACATTTGTAATTTGTTCAAGTTGATTCCGTTTAAATAAAAAATTCTATTAAGCCGTTTTGGAGTTGCTATAACAATATCGGTTCCTAAGTAAAGCTCTTCACGCTGTAACTCCATATTGTGTTCTTCATAAGCACAATACACACGCAAATCAGTCCCTCGTTTATAGGTATTGAAAATTTCTTCAAGCTTCAATGCTTCTTCTTTATCTTTTACAAAAATTAAAGCACGAGGCGCATCTTCAAAGGCTTCCTTCAATTTGTTTATTACACTTATTACAATGCTTGTGGTTTTACCAGCATTTTTTGGCGCTATTACAAACATACTTCTACCTCCTTTTATTTTTGAAAGGATGGCTGTTTGAAGTGGATTGGGCTGGGTAATTCCGTTTTTTTGTAAATTATCTTTAAGAGGTTCTATAATTTTTTTAAAAGACATAGCGTTTATTTGAACAAACAAAGATAAGCTTTTTAAAACCCTATAAAAATCGAAAAGGGCGTTCATTTCTGAACACCCTTTTATTTAGCTATTGAATCAGTCACTCTGTAATTAAAACTCTAAATCTGCTACTAAGTCAAATTCATCGTAAATAGCTTTATCTTTCAACCCATCAAAAAAGCTTGTAGAACCGTAACGAACATCGTACTTTGTTCTATCAACCTTTAAAGATGCTGTTGCTTTGTTTCCGTAAATTGAAATGGTAAACGTTGCTGGATTTGTTTTTCCTTTTATAGTTAAATCGCCAGTAACCGTGTATGCATTTTTTCCTGAAGGAGTTACTTTAGTAAATACCAATTTTGCTGTTGGATGTTTTTCAACACCAAAAAAATCGTCCGATTTTAAATGTCCATCCAGTTTTCCTTTCATATTACCTTCTAAATCCGTAGAACCGATGCTGTTCATATCCATTACAAACTCACCACCAACTAATTTATTATCATCAAATGTTAAAGAGCCCGATTGTATAGCAACAGTACCTTCGTGTGACCCTGTTACTTTATAACCTTTCCAAACTACTTTACTTTTATCTGTTTTTATTTCTTTTTTCTCTCCCGATTTTGTTGTGAAAGAAAATGTTGTGAATGCTACCAAAGCTACGATTGCTAAATTTTTAATTGTTTTTTTCATCTTGTTTTTGTTTTTGTTTATGATCCGTAATAAAATTTTTCTTTTATAATTTTTCCGTCTTGCCACTCTTGAACAGCTACTTGCGTATAGTTTTTACAACCCAAGTTTTTGTGTGTATAATCAAACATCCATTCTACCATGGTTGTTTTTTCGCCCACGGTTACTTTTAAGGGCTTTGCACATCTAAATTCCGTTATAGCGGCAAAAAAGGCTTCTTCGCGTTTTCTATTTACTTCTTTTCCAATGAATATTTCGTTGTCATTTTCTTGCATTATAACGTCTTCATGATAATAAATATCAAAAGCTTCCAATCCCTTACCTTGAAGGATTAAATCGTTTACCGCGCTTATTTTTTCTATTAAAGTATTCATGATAAATTACTGGTACAAATATCTAAAACATATACGTTGTAGAAAATGACATAGATTATCAAATGATGTTAAACTAGTTTAACATTTATTGTTCCAAAATTAACTGGCTTTTAATTTTACTAAGGAATTCTTTAGTAATACCAAGGTAAGATGCAATCATATACTGAGGGATACGTTGCTCAATAAGAGGATATTGGTCTCTAAAATAAAGGTATTGTTCTTTGGCAGTAAGACTAAAACTTCTAACGATACGTTTTTGAGATGCTACAAAAGCACGTTCTATAATTTGTCTAAAAAAACGTTCCAATTTTGGGATTTCTCTGTACAAATCTTCAATAATATCATAGGAAAACATTACCAATTCAGAATTTTCCAAACATTGAACATTAAAATCGGCCGGGGTTTGGGTGATGAAGCTCCCCATATCCGAAGTCCACCAATCTTCAATTGAAAACATAAGAATATGCTCCTGCCCTTCTTTATCAACATAAAATGTTTTGGTACAGCCCTTCAAAACAAAACATTCATATTTACATATATCACCTTGCTGTACAATATATTGTCCTTTTAAATACTTTCTAATAATGAGTTTAGATATTAAAAAAGCAATTTCATCATCCGTTAAATCTATATAATTGTTTATGTATTTTAATAAGGGGTCGAAGTTCATTTACAAAAAGGTTTAATACAAATTTAACAATATATCGCGGGTTTATTAATCTAAATTAACTTTTAACTTATTTTATAGAGGTACTTTTGCCACATGCAAAAAACGCAAACCTTTAAATTTGAATTTGTAGCATTGATGGCTTCCTTAATGTCTATAGTAGCCCTATCTATTGATGCTTTATTACCAGCGCTACCAGATATTGGTACTTCTTTACATATTACAAACCCAAGCGATAACCAATTACTTATTACCATGATTTTTTTAGGTCTAGGTTTTGGACAACTTATTTTCGGGCCTTTATCTGATAGCTTTGGAAGAAAGCCCATTGTGTTTTTTGGGTTTTTAGTTTTTATAGTTGCCAGTATTGTTTGTGTAACTACTGAAAACTTTGAAGTAATGCTTATTGGTCGTGTGCTTCAAGGTGTTGGTTTATCATCTCCTAGAAGTTTAAGCATTTCTATGGTAAGAGACTCGTATAGTGGAGATTATATGGCTAAAATAGTATCTATAGTGGTGATGTTCTTTATTCTAGTTCCTGTAATTGCACCTACATTGGGTACTTTTTTTCTTCAGTTTTTTAATTGGCAATCTATTTTTTATTTCAATTTGGTATTCGGAATAATGATTATGACTTGGTTTTGGCTCCGTCAACCCGAAACCCTTCCAAAAGAAAAACGCGTAAATTTTACACCGCATTTATTCTCGAATGGTATTAAAGAATTCTTTAAATACCCAGAAGCTATTTCTTACACATTGGTTTCTGGTTTTATTACGGGCTCGTTTATGGTATATTTAAGTACTTCGCAACAAATTTTTGTGGACCAATACCATTTGTCTGATATGTTCCCATATATATTTGCAAGTTTAGCCATTTCCATTGGGCTTGCCACCTATTTAAACAGTGCCTTGGTTGTAAGGTTTGGTATGTTCAAACTGGGCTATATGGCAACCGTTGCCTATAGTATTGTTTCCATTTTATATGTAGTTTTATTTTGGTCTGGAAATAACCCTAATATTTATATTCTAATCACCTTCTTTGGTTTACAGTTTTTTGCTGTAGGCTTTATATTTGGAAACTTACGAGCGTTGGCGATGCAACCTTTAGGACATATAGCTGGTGTTGGAGCTGCCCTAAATGGTTTTATTTCTACAGTTATGGCAGTACCTATTGCTAATTTTATTGGTGGTTTTGTAAAAACATCAGTTTTACCACTATTTATTGGGTTTTCTATTTTTGGTGTTTTATCTGTATTGGTTTTTGTTGCCATAAAACGAAAAACAGCCTTAGCCTTAGCTAGTTAATATCGAATTAAATTATAAATACCGTTCTTTAATGATATCTATATGCCATTGGTAATGCCCTAAAATAATAAACGCAGCGGCTCTGGCAGACATCGCATTACCATTAGCAACCCCTATACATTTTAAATCTTCATCATTTAAAGAATTAAGCAAAGCAATAAAACTTTGTCGAACCGTTTTAAATTCTTCAATCAACGATTCCAAACTTTTATTTTTTGCGTTTGAAGGTGAAATATAATCGTTTTGCTCAAACCCAGGTAACGATGTTTTATCCTGTCTTGCCATACAAAAACAACGGTATTGAAATACACGTTCGGTGTCAATGAGGTGTTGAAAAACTTCCTTCACGTTCCATTTTTCATTAGCATAAGCATAATTCAATTTAATAGCAGGTATATTTTGAAAGAAGTCAATAATATCTTGAGAACTATCTTTAAACCCATCTATTAGCGATAGGTCTTTAGGTACTAATGCCAAATAATTACTATAAAACGTATGATATTCCGTGGTCTGTAGTTCTGAAATGGTCATGATAAAAAATATAAATAAAAAACCACTTTTCAGGGTGGTTTCTAAATGATTGAAAAGTTATAAATTCTTAATCGCGTTTTGCCTTTTTAGCAAGTTTTGCAGCTTTTTTTTCTTTCGGTGTTAAAAGAGGTTCTTTTTTAACCGTTTTCTTAGCGTCGTGTGATTTAGCCATAATAAATAGAATTAAAATAAACAATTTTAAAATTGAATTAACGATATGAAGATACGGAAAAACTACAGCAGTACAGAGTATAAAGAAGTTAAATTTCTTTTAATTTTAAACCTCATATTTCACTAAATTTACAATCTAAATTTTAAACTAAATCAAAATACTATGAAAATTCTGGCTATAGGCAAAAACTATGTAAGTAATAAAGAAGAAATAAGTGGCAACAAAACAGGAAATCAAATTATATTTTCTAAGCCAGAATCTAGCCTTGTACGAGACAACAAAGATGTGGTTTACCCAAGTTTCACCAATCAATTAAACTATGAAATTGAATTGGTTATCAAAATTGGTAAAAAAGGAAAAGACATTAGTTTAGAAGATGCTGCTTCGTACATTTCGGAAATTGGCGTTGGTATCGATTATACGGCTAAAGATGTTTTTAACGCTTGTAGAGAAACCAAAGGTCCGTGGGATTTAGGTAAAGGTTTTGATGGTGCTGCTCCTATTTCAAACTTTAAACCGGTTTCTAACTTCCCAAAATTGGATGATATTAATTTTCGTTTGGTGATTAATGGTGAAGAAAAACAAGTGGGAAACACGGCGTTAATGATTTATACCTTTAGCGATATTATTTCATTCACTTCAAAATACATGACTTTAGAACCAGGCGACCTTATTTTTACAGGTACTCCTGCGGTTGGTGCTGGCGAAATACATAAAGGCGACCATTTACAAGGCTATGTTGAAGGTGAATTGCTTTTAGATTTTAAAATGATTTAATTCTTAACAAAGAATAAAGCTTATTTAAACCATTATTGAAGCAATCTATTTTGATAAAGAATTAGATTGCTTCTCTCTTACATAAAATACCTTTTTCAAAAAACAATAATTAATGAAGAATTCCATTGCAGAACGTGTTTACGATTTTCTAAAGAATTATCCACCCTTTAATATTTTAAAAGCTGATGATTTATTGGAGATTTCAAAACAGGTTTCTATTATTTATTTAGAAAAAGGCGATACGTTGTTTAAAAAAGGGGATGCCTTTAACGAATATTTCTACATGGTTCGAAATGGTGCCATTACCTCATTTCATACAAACAATAACAACGTACAAGAAATTGTAAACATTAGTGATGCCGGTGATATTTTTGGCGTACGCCCCCTGATTGCCAAAGAAGATTACAAGCTTACTGCAACCGCTAACGAAGAATCTATTGTATATGGCATTCCAATAGACACCTTTCAAAAAGTTACCAATGACAACCCAAGTGTTTACAAATTTTTAATTACGGCGTTTGCTACCAATGCCTACGACCCCTATACAGCCGAGGAAACCGGTAAAATATTTTCCGATTATTTACCAAGTACATCCCAAGATGTTGTTAGTTTTCAAACAGCTAATTATTCTAAAAACCCCATTACTTGCGATTTTAAATCATCATTGAAAGATGCAGCTATAAAAATGAGTAAGTATAAAATTGGCTGTATTGTTGTTGTAGATGATGATATAAACCCTGTAGGCATCATTACAAACAGTGACATTAAAAATAAAATCGCCACTGGTTTATTTCCCATTGAAACGCGGGTTACCAATATTATGAGTTCGCCTGTTATCACCAATAAAAAAGATTTAACAGTCGCCGATGGTCAACTTCAAATGATAAAACACAATATCGGGCATTTATGCATTACCAAAGACGGCACGGTGAATTCTAAACTTATAGGCGTATTAACACACCACGACGTATTGGTTACTTTAGGTAACAATCCGTCGGTGATTTTAAAAGAGATAAAACGTGCCAAACGTGCAAAAAAACTACGAACTGCCAGACTTAAAGCCAACACCCTCCTAAAGAGCTATTTAGAACAAAACATTCCTATTTCACACATCGTAAAAATCATTTCGCAAATTAATGATGCTGTTACGGTTCGCGCTATAGAATTGGCTATAAAAAAAATGCCCACGCCTCCTCCCGTAACGTTTTCATGGATGTCTATTGGTAGTCAAGGCAGAAAAGAACAATTGCTTTTTACAGACCAAGACAATGCTATTGTTTTTCAAGATGTTGAAAAAAACAAATATGAAGAAACACAAGCTTATTTTTTAGAACTAGCAAAACTGGTTACAAAAGCTTTAAACAAAATAGGATTTGAATATTGTGAAGCCGATATGATGGCTAGCAATGTAGCATGGTGTAAATCTATTACCGAATGGAAATTACAATTTGAAAATTGGATTTTAAACCCCGATGAAAAAGCCATTTTATTATCGTCTATATTTTTTGACTACAACGGTGTTTATGGCGATAAAAATTTGATTGATGAATTATCAGATTCCATTTACGTAACCTTAAGTAAAACATCCTTATTCTTTAAATTTTTAGGAAGAGATGCGCTTAAAAACCCACCACCACTTGGTTTCTTTAAGCAGTTTTTAGTTGAAGAAAATGGCGAACAAAAAGACCTTTTCAATATAAAAAGTAGAGCGTTGATGCCCTTAATTGATGCCGCTAGGTTACTCACTTTAAGCAATAATATAAAAGGCATCAACAACACTTCGGAACGTTTTGAAAAACTAGCAGAAATAGAGCCCAATAATAAAGAACTTTACCAATCGTGTTCTTATGCTTTTAAGGCTTTATCAAAATTTAAAACAAAACAAGGTTTATTACATAACAACTCAGGAAAATTTATTGAATTGGAAACCCTTAACAAAGAAGAAAAACTAAAGTTGAGACGTTGCTTTAAACCCATTCAAGAAATTCAGGAAACCTTAAAAATGAGATTCGATTTAAAAAACTTTATGTAACGATGAATTTTGGTTGGTTATTTAAGAAAAAACAAGGTTTTCCAGATTTTTGGAAAGAATATCTTGAGTTATTTAATAAGAAAAAGAACAAAGAAAACCCTATTGTAAACACCCGATTTGTAGCTTTTGATACCGAAACTACAGGATTTGATAAAAAAGAAGACCGTGTGTTATCTATTGGTGCTGTTTCCTTTACAGGCAAAACCATTCAAGTGAACAATAGCTTAGAACTGTATTTAAAGCAAGATGTTTTCAAACCTGAAACTGTTGAAATTCATGGTTTAATGAAAACAGGTTCACAAGAAAAAATATCGGAATTAGAAGCTATAAAAATATTTTTATCATATATAAAAGACGATGTTTTAATTGCTCATCATGCTAATTTTGATAGATGTATGATTAACGAAATGCTTTTAAGACATGGTTTGGGAAAACTAAAAAACAAGTTTATAGATACAGGTGTCATTTATAAAAAATCAATTCATATTATTTATAGACAACAAGATAAATCTTATTCATTGGATGAATTATGTAAAGAGCTCAACGTGCCTATGGTTGATAGACATACCGCTACGGGGGATGCCTTAATTACCGCTTTAGTATTTTTAAAAATAGTTTCCCGATTGGATAAACGTAAGCATTTGAATTGGGAATATTTGTTGCAAAATAATTGACAATTATCAATTGATAATTGTCAATTATTTACTTTTTTTTAAAGGGCATTATCCATAATATCCTGTACCACCTCTGGGTTTAATAGCGTACTCGTATCACCTAAATTTGAAGTATCCTTGCTTGCTATTTTACGTAAAATACGACGCATAATTTTTCCTGAGCGTGTTTTTGGCAAACCTTGTGTAAACTGTATTTTATCCAGTTTTGCAATAGGACCAATTTTATCGGAAATAAGCTGATTGATTTCTTTTCTTAAATTGTCATGGTTTCTATACTCTCCAGTATCTTTTAGGGTTACATAACCATATAAAGCACTACCTTTTATATCGTGTGGAAAACCTACAATGGCAGATTCCGCTACTGCTGGATGTTCGTTGATAGCGTCTTCAATAGGAGCTGTTCCTAAGTTATGCCCCGATACAATAATAACATCATCTACCCTACCCGTAATACGGTAGTATCCCACTTCATCTCGCAACGCACCATCACCTGTAAAATATTTATTTTCGTAGGCCGAAAAATAAGTTTCTCTATAACGCTCATGATTGCCCCAAATGGTACGTGCTATAGATGGCCACGGGAATTTAATACACAAACGCCCTTCTACTTGATTGCCTTTTAACTCGTTGCCATGTTCATCCATTAATGCGGGTTGTACGCCTATAAATGGCAAGGTGGCATAGGTTGGCTTGGTTGGTGTAACATAAGGTATAGGCGTTATCATAATACCACCTGTTTCGGTTTGCCACCAAGAATCTACAATTGGGCTTTTATTTTTCCCTACCACATCATTGTACCAATGCCACGCTTCTTCGTTGATTGGTTCACCCACACTTCCTAGTACTTTTAAGGATGTTAAATCGAACTTTTCAACCAATTCCACGCCTTGTTTTGCCAACGCACGAATGGCGGTTGGCGCTGTATAAAACTGTGTTACTTTATGTTTTTCTACTATTTGCCAAAAACGCCCAAAATCTGGATAACTGGGTACGCCTTCAAACATGACGGTTGTTGCTCCGTTTGCTAACGGACCGTAAACGATATAACTATGCCCCGTAATCCAACCAATATCGGCAGTACACCAATACACGTCATTTTCTCTGTATTGAAAGGCGTTTTTAAACGTGTATGCGGTATAAACCATATAACCAGCCGTGGTGTGTACCATGCCTTTTGGTAATCCAGTGGAACCTGAAGTATACAATATGAACAAAGGATCTTCAGCGTCCATAATTTCAGCTTTACAATCTGTCGATGCAGCATCTAAAAGTGGTTGCAACCATAAATCGCGACCTTCCTTCATTATAATTTCAGAATTGGTGCGTTTTGCTACCAATACACTTTTTACACATGGGCATTGTTCCAGAGCTTCATCTACAATACCTTTTAAATCGATGGATTTAGCACCTCGATACGACCCATCGGCCGTAATAACCATTTTACAATCGCTATCGTTAATACGCGTGGCTAGAGCTGTTGCCGAAAATCCAGCAAATACCACCGAATGAATGGCGCCAATACGCGCACATGCCAATAATGAAATAGCGAGTTCTGGAATCATAGGCACATAAATACATACACGGTCTCCTTTTTGAATGCCCTGTGCTTTAAGTACATTGGCAAACCGGTTAACCCGCTTGTGCAATTGGCTATATGTAATATGCTCCGAAGGCTCATCAGGATTATTCGGTTCAAACAAAATAGCTGTTTTTTCACCACGTGTTGCTAAATGCCTGTCGATGCAGTTTTCGGTAATATTTAATTTGGCACCTTCAAACCATTTTACCTCGGGTTTGGTAAAATCCCAACTTAAAACGTTATCCCATTTCTTACGCCATACAAAATGTTCTTCGGCTACTTCTTCCCAAAAATTTTCGGGCTCTCTAATGGATTTTCTATAAACCTGATAGTATTCTTCTAAATGCTTTATGTGGTAATTACTCATTGTTGTATGTTGTTGATTTGTTTGTCGTTTAGTTGTTTGTTATTAAGTTGAAAAATCAACTAAACAACTCCACAACATCCGACTTAACCTTTTTAATTATTAATTGTTAATTGTCCATTAAACTAATGTCCTGTAGCTTCACCTGCACCACTTGGTATACGTATATTTTCAACAATATCCTGTACATCTTGTGGCGGTTCAGGTGTAAATTTCATAATAACAATAGACACTATAAAATTAAGAATCATGGCGATAGTTCCAAAACCTTCGGGCGAAATTCCGAACCACCAATCTGCTTTTCCGCCACCGCCAAACCAATCGAACTTAAATTTAAGCATGTAAAATAGCATAGATGAAATGCCTACAACCATACCTGCAATAGCGCCTTCTTTATTCATCTTCTTATAAAAGATCCCTAAAATAATGGCTGGAAAAAAGGATGCTGCCGCTAAACCGAACGCCAAAGCCACGGTGGCTGCCACAAATCCTGGTGGATTGATACCAAAATAACCCGCCACACAAACTGCTACTACAGCCGACAAACGTGCAGCAATTAATTCGCCTTTTTCTGTAATGTTCGGGTTGATCATTTTCTTAATTAAATCGTGAGATACTGACGACGAAATAACCAACAACAATCCTGCTGCGGTAGATAGAGCCGCTGCTAATGCTCCTGCTGCTACTAAAGCAATAACCCAATCTGGTAAATTTGCAATTTCCGGGTTGGCAAGTACCATGATATCATTATCTACATACAATTCATTATCTGTATTCGGATTTGGTTTATTAAAATCAAATTGCCCTTCTTCATCTTTTAAAAATGCTTCACCTGCTAAATATTGAATTTTTCCATCTGAATTTTTATCTAAAAATCCTATTAATTTGGTTTCCTCCCATGTTATAAACCATTGAGGCATATCAAGATATTCTTTATTGCTAACCGTTTCAATTAAATTCGTTCTTGCAAAAACAGAGACCGCTGGCGCTGCCGTATATAAAATAGCGATTAACAACAAAGCTAAACCTGCCGATTTACGGGCATCTTTCACACGTTTTACTGTAAAAAATCGCACAATAACATGTGGTAAACCTGCGGTTCCAACCATTAAAGCTAACGTGATGGCGAATACATCTATCATAGATTTTGAACCTTCAGTATATTCTGCAAAACCCAAATCGGTACTCAAACCATCTAATTTATCTAATAAATATGTTCCTGAACCATCAGCTAAAGTGTCTCCAAAACCTAATTGCGGAATTGGATTTCCTGTCATTTGAATCGAAATAAAAATAGCAGGTACCATAAAAGCAAAAATAAGCACACAGTATTGCGCTACTTGTGTATATGTGATACCTTTCATGCCTCCAAGAACTGCATAAAACAACACGATTATCATACCAATAATAACCCCTGTATTGATATCAACCTCTAGAAAACGTGAAAATACCAAACCTACCCCGCGCATTTGTCCTGCTACATAAGTAAACGAAACTAAAAGGGCGCAAAAAACACCCACCATACGGGCAGAGTTGGAATAATATCTGTCTCCTATAAAATCGGGTACGGTAAATTTTCCAAATTTTCGTAAATAAGGCGCCAACAACAAAGCTAGCAGAACGTAACCGCCAGTCCATCCCATTAAATAGACCGCACCATCGTACCCTGCAAAAGAAATAATTCCTGCCATGGAAATAAACGATGCTGCACTCATCCAGTCGGCTGCGGTTGCCATACCGTTGGCTAAAGGCGATACACCACCTCCTGCGACATAAAACTCTTTGGTGGAGCCTGCTCTAGACCAAATGGCAATACCAATATAAAGTGTGAAAGTAAGTCCGACTATAATGTAAGTCCAATTTTGTACTCCTAAACCTGATGCTAAAAATAAACTATTCATCATATCCGTATTTTTTATCTAGTTTATTCATAAGGCGAACATATACGAATATAAGAACAACAAAAACATAAATTGAACCTTGTTGTGCAAACCAAAAACCTAGTTTAAAACCTCCCATTTTTATTTGATTTAAAGCGTCTTTAAACAGTATTCCTGCACCATAAGACACAAAAAACCAAATGGCTAAAAGTATAAAGAGATACCTGATATTTTCTTTCCAATAAGCTTTTGCATTGTTTTTTGTCATTTTTAATTTTATTAGTTGGTTAATATTTAAGTTGATAAACCATAGAACGTTTCAACTGTTTATCAAATTACCTTTTTTTAAAACTTAATCTATCCTGCATCTTACTGCTCTTCGATTCTTTTGGTCAAAAAAAAACATTCTTTTACGTATTCATTAATTAATATCCATCTTTTAAGATATAGATTTTCCTTTTCAGAATTAATCATTTTTTTTACACAATGATTATTGAATCATTAATTTTTAACATAAATATTGAGCAAGACGCGACTGCTAATATAATATTTACTCACTAAATCTAAATACATTTTCTCCTTTATTTGAATGATCTTTAAAATGCAAACAGATTTCAAATATAAATTCCCAATCAATATATCAGATTTTCAAAGCGTTGCATTTTCTGTTAAAAATATCTTAATATAATTTTACAAATATTATAGAAGGTTTACTTAGTTTTAATTATTAGAAGTATATTTACCCTAATCAAACCGAATTTAAGATTGCAAACTAATCGCTTATATTTCATTGATGCCGTTAGGGCATTTGCTATATTAATGATGCTCCAAGGGCATTTTATAGATACCCTATTAGACCCGCTTTACAGAAATCCTATTTACCCAGCTTACAACGTTTGGTCTTACTTTAGAGGCATAACGGCTCCTACTTTTTTTACTATTTCTGGGTTGGTTTTTTCCTATTTGTTATTACGTGCTAATGCCAAAGGCGAAGTTAAAAAAAGAATTAAAAAAGGGATCTTCAGGGGGCTTTTACTATTAGCCATAGGCTACAGTTTACGTGTTAATTTAGTAAGTTGGTTTACGGGATATTTTAGTCCGTATTTTTTGGTGATAGACGTATTGCAATGTATTGGCTTATCGCTTATTCTATTGGTTATCCTTTTTTCTATATTCAAGAATCATAGCTACCTGTTTTCTGTGGTGCTTTTTTGTATTGGATGCAGTATATTTTTAACCGAACCTTTGTACAGAAAATTGGTTATAGATAATGTGCCGTTATTTTTTGCCAATTACATGACCAAAGTTAACGGATCCGTTTTTACCATTTTACCATGGTTTGGATATTCGGCATTTGGAGCTTTCTTCGCTACCGTATTTTTTAGGCATGCACACCGCAGTCGTTTTAAACATTTCACAATAGCTACGTTTTTTATAGCTGGGTTATTATTGATTTACTACTCTACAGATTTTCTTTTTTACCTTCACAAAGTAACCGGTTATGAATTGCTATATAGATGTGCCGATTTTAATTATTTATTCATTCGAATGGGTAATGTTTTGTTACTCTTCGGCTTGTTCTACACGTTTGAACGCTATCTAAAACAATCCATTATTTCACGAATAGGTGAAAAAACATTGTCTATGTATGTGATACATTTCATCATTCTTTACGGAAGTTTTACAGGCTATGGTTTGAAAAAATTCTTCAATCAATCTTTAAACCCTTGGGAAGCTATTTTTGGCGCAGCTACATTTGTTATAGTAGTATGCCTAATATCGTTTTACTACGCACGTACCAACCATTTTGTATATACTTTAGCCCGAAAGTTTATAAATTTATTTAAAAGATAAACGATGGCTTACGATGCTTTTTTAGCCGATAGAATCCGCCAACAACTCAAAGAAAAACACATTTTTTTTAAAGAGCTCAACATGATGGGTGGTTTATGTTTTAAAGTAGATAATAAGATGCTTTGTGGCATCCACTTTGATAAAAAATTTGGCGACGATTTACTCATGGCACGTGTGGGTGAAGCTGTTTATGAAGAAGAACTAAAAAAACCAAACTGCTTACCTATGGATTTTACGGGCAAACCCATGAAAGGTTATATTTTTGTAATTCCCAATGGTTTTGATGCCGATGCAGACTTATCCTATTGGCTCGATTTATGCTTAGCTTTTAACCCGTTAGCCAAAGCAAGCAAGCCTAAAAAGAAAACAAAATAAACGCCTTTTTGGTTTATAAAACTTAACTTCGCTATTTTGTGAGTTGTTTTTTAAAACACTTTTAGCAACTCAAAGTTGCACACAACACTTAAATATATGGACACAAATATAAATTTAGCAGTACTTATTGATGGTGATAACATCCCGTCGGCCCACGTAAAGGAAATGATGGAAGAAATTGCCAAATACGGCAATCCCACAATCAAACGTATTTATGGAGATTGGACCAACCCACATCTTTCCAAATGGAAAAACCTTTTGCTTGAAAATGCCATAACGCCCATTCAACAATACGGTTATACCACTGGAAAAAACGCTACCGATTCTGCTATGATTATTGATGCCATGGATGTGCTCTATTCGGGCAAAGTAAATGGTTTTTGTTTGGTATCCAGCGATAGCGATTTTACACGATTGGCTGTTAGACTTCGAGAAGCGGGCATGTTGGTTATTGGTATTGGTGAAAAAAAGACACCTAACCCGTTTATTGTGGCTTGCGATAAATTTATTTATGTTGAAATTTTAAAGAACAAAGCCGATAGGGAAAACAAAGATACCGACGACACCAAAGACAACGTTGATAAATTGACTCCAAAAGATATCGAGCTTATTAAAACCACCATTGCCGATGTTTCCGATGATGATGGGTGGGCATTTTTAGGAGATGTAGGTAGCTTGCTACAAAAAAAGCAACCCAATTTCGATTCCAGAAACTTTGGTTTTGAAAAACTTACACCATTAATAAAATCGATTGATATTTTTGAGTTGGAGCAACGCGAAAACCCAAAAAGCCGCCATAAGCTCATTTTTGTACGTATTAAAGCGAAACAGGTTATTGTTAAAAAGAAGCGACGCTAAAACTGATTTTTGTCTACCTTAACTTATTTCAGTTTTCCATATAAAGAAACGGATTTATATTCTAAACAGTTAGCAAACATTAAAAAATCGAAATCAAAGCATAAACTGGCAATTTGTATAAAATGGAGATTAAGAGATTATCGTACAAGCATAAAAACAATAAAGTACTGTACTATATTAAAAATTATATAAGGTTATTAATTCAATCTAATTATTACCAGGCAAAACTAAGTGAAAAACTAAAATCTATAAAATCATTAAGTGATGATGATATTGAAAAAATAGCATTTCGATTGAATTATTATAATAAGCTAAAAGAACCTGTTGAATTAACAACTGAAGCAATAAAATTATCTGATTTAAAGCTTATAAAAGGCTCTAAGACTTATTTCTTTGATCTTTATGAATATAGTAGGTTTTTCAATCAAAATTTAAAAGGACATTTTTTATTTGGTGATATCACGCACATACCAAAAGCACCTAGTTTAGTAAAAAGCAGACCCATTCTAAACAATAACGATTATTCAATACTATTGAAATGGGATAAAGTTAGACATTTCATGTATATTAAAAATGATAAAAGACCATTTTCACTTAAAAAAGATATGCTCGTTAGTCGTGGTAAAGTACATTCTACACAGCCACATAGAGTCCTATTTTTAGAAAAATATTTTGGGCACCCCATGTGCAACATTGGTAAAGTAAATAATAATGAACTTAATTCTAAATGGAAGGTTAATAGAATGGTTATTGATGAGCAACTTGAGTATAAATTTATCCTCTGCTTAGAGGGAAATGATGTTGCCAGTAATTTAAAATGGGTTATGTCTTCCAATTCTTTAGCTGTTATGCCAAAACCTAAGTTTGAAACTTGGTTCATGGAAGGACTTCTAATTCCTGATTATCACTATGTTTTAATAAATGATGATTATTCCGATTTGGAGAGCAAACTAAATTACTATATTAATAATGTAGATAAAGCAATTGAAATAATTAAAAATGCCAATGAATATGTCTCACAATTTAAAAACAAACAATTGGAAGACTTAATATCTCTGTCGGTTTTGAATAAATACTTTGAAAAGACTAATCAGTACAAAAAATAATAATTACAAAAAGCGTTTACCAATAATGGCTGTAAGCGCAAATCCCAAGATACCGCATAAAAAAAGACCTTAATTAAAGATCTTTTTCAATTTTATATAATAGTAATTTCTACTTTAAATAAGCCAAAACATTATCTTCAATACGTTTTTGTATATCGTTTACATCGCCTTTTATAAAGGTTTCGCCTGTAATGTTTTCGTAAAGTTCTATATAACGCTCGCTAACGGTTTCGATGTATTCATCACTCATAACAGGTACGGTTTGTCCTTTTAAACCTTGAAAGTTATTGGCAATAAGCCATTGGCGTACAAACTCTTTACTTAGTTGTTTTTGGGCTTCGCCTTTTGCCTGTCTGTCTTCATAACCATCTGCATAAAAATAACGCGAGGAATCTGGAGTATGTATTTCATCAATCAACACAATTTGTCCGTCTTTGGTTTTTCCAAATTCGTATTTGGTATCTACTAAAATCAAACCACGGCTTGCAGCTATTTCGGTACCTCGGTTGAATAATTTACGTGTATAATCTTCCAATACCACATAATCTGCTTCACTTACAATACCGCGTTTTAAAATGTCTTCACGCGAAATATCTTCGTCGTGGTCGCCCATTTCAGCTTTGGTTGCCGGCGTAATAATAGGTTCTGGAAACTTATCGTTTTCTTTCATTCCTTCTGGCATGGCCACACCACAAAGCACACGTTTACCTGCTTTATACTCGCGTGCTGCATGCCCACTCATATACCCACGAATTACCATTTCTACTTTGAAAGGTTCACACAAATGCCCTACCGCAACGTTAGGGTCGGGTGTTGCTGTTAACCAATTGGGTACCAAATCTTCTGTAGCTGCCATCATTTTGGTAGCGATTTGGTTTAATATTTGCCCTTTGTATGGAATTCCTTTTGGCATCACCACATCGAAAGCCGATAAGCGGTCCGTAGCAATCATAACCAACTGCTCGTTGTTTATATTGTAGACTTCTCTAACTTTTCCGTGATAAACCGATTTTTGATTTGGGAAATTGAAATTGGTACTCGTTATAGTATTCATTTAAAGTAACGTGTTGTTTGTTTTGCAAATGTAATTTGTTTAGGCTTGCCAAACAATAGTAAATAAAAAAAGGAGCATTTACATGCTCCTTTTTACGTTTATAACTTTTACTGATAATTATTTAAATCGAATATTGTAAGTTACGCCTACCCCCACATTTTGTAAATCGATATCGTTTTCTGCAAAAGTGTTTTGGTAAAAGGCATAAATATTCCAATCATGGTTATGGTAACCAATTTGTGGGTTTACATATAAACCACCGTCGTTATTATCTACATTGGTCAATAAACCATAACCAACATCGGTACCTATAAACAAACCATCTGGCGTGAAATAATAACGGGCAAAACCTGCTACTGGCACCAAACCAAAATCATCAGAACCATCTTTTCCAAAATAATGGCTATAACCAGAAGCCACTCCAATGGCAAAATTTGGATTGAACAAATACTGACCTCTTAAATCTACACCAGCTGAAAACGAAGAAAAATCACTAGCATCACCTACTGGAACACCTGCTGTTAATCCGGCTTTTAACCAAGAATTGTTTGGTGTAATATCTATGTCCGTTTGTTGTGCATACATGGAGGTTGATCCTATTAATGCGATTCCGATAACTAAAAATAATTTTTTCATAATGTTCTTTTTTTAAATATTTATACAGCAAATCTCGGCAACATGGGCAGTAAATGCTTTACATGATTTTTATAAAAGTTTATAGAATTAAAAGTCACAAACCTCTAACTCACTGATTATATGAACAAAACCGAACACTCTCATAAAACAAAAAAAGCCAGCTAAATGAATAACTGGCTTGGTTTTTAATTGGTTTTTATACCTAATCTATATTTTCAATGCTTTTGTAAGCTTCAATAACCTTTTTAACCAATCGGTGACGAATGACATCTTTATCATCCAAAAATATCATACCAACACCTTCTACGTTTTTCAAAATTAAAAGCGCTTCTTTAAGACCAGAAATGGTACGTCGTGGTAAATCGATTTGCCCTGGGTCGCCGGTCAATAAAAATTTGGCGTTTCTCCCCATACGGGTTAAAAACATTTTCATTTGGTTGTGCGTGGTGTTTTGTCCTTCATCAAGAATGACAAAAGCATTATCCAACGTACGTCCACGCATAAATGCCAAAGGAGCAATTTGTATGGTACCGTTTTCGATGTACATTGCTAATTTTTCTGCAGGTATCATATCTCGCAACGCATCGTATAAAGGTTGCATGTACGGATCTAACTTTTCCTTTAAATCACCCGGTAAAAAACCAAGGTTCTCCCCTGCTTCAACTGCCGGACGGGTTAATATTATACGTTTAACTTCTTTGTTTTTAAGTGCTTGAACCGCTAAAGCTACACCTGTATAGGTTTTTCCCGTACCTGCTGGCCCAATGGCAAAAACCATATCATTGGCACGCATGCTTTCTACCAATTTACGTTGGTTTGCTGTTTGCGCTTTTATAAGTTTGCCACCCACACCGTGAACCAATACTTCGCCGCTAGATTCGGAAGTAGAATAATCGTCGCTGCTTTGGCTAGTCAATACACGCTCTATAACATTTTCGTCTAACTTGTTGTATTTTGAAAAATGTGTTAGTAGCATTTTCATTCGACGGTCGAATTCTTCTAGTAAATCGTCGTCGCCAAGGGCTTTAATTTTAGTCCCTCTTGCTACAATCTTCAGTTTGGGAAAGTATTTTTTTAGGAGTTCGATGTTGGCGTTTTGGGCTCCAAAAAATTCTTTTGGAGTAATTTCTTCAAGTTCAATAATAATTTCGTTCAAAGGCGTAAAGTTTGTTTATAATTTCCTCTAAGATTAATAATAATATTGCTTACTCAGACGAAATGATTTATTAGATTTATTCAGTTATTTTAATTTGATAAATTTATCTTTATAAACCTACATTTTTCATGTTAAACTTAAAAACGAAAACAAAAATTTTATGTAGGTTTGTTGCATATTGCTAAAACTCAAAAATAAACAAATTTGAGTGTACAACCGTTAAAAACATATCAACAATTTGCCAATGGCGATAATAACATTAACTACCGATTTTGGAGAAAAAGATCACTTTGTTGGCGCAACCAAAGGCGCTATTTACAGTGAATTGCCCAATGTTAGAATTGTTGATATCTCACATTCCGTATCGCCTTTTAATATTTTAGAGGCGGGATATATTATTCAAAATGCTTATAAAAGTTTTCCTAAAGGAAGCATACATGTTATTGGCATTGATTCTGAAATTAACGAAGAAAACAAACATATTGCCTTAAAGCTAGACGACCACTACTTTATTTGTGCCAACAATGGTATTATGAGTATGATTTGCTCTGAAATTGCACCCGAAAAAATTGTTGAAATTAATATTCACGATAAAATAGAAACAAGTTTCTCTGTACTGGATGTTTTTGTAAAGGTAGCTTGCCATATTGCACGTGGTGGCACACTGGAGGTTATTGGTAAAACCATAAACGAAATTAAACCCATTAAAAACATTGTGCCTTTTGTAAACGACGATAAAACCCAAATTATTGGTAGTGTTATTTATGTTGATAACTATGGAAACGTTGTAACCAACATAAAACGTTCGTTTTTTGAAAGCATACAAAAAGGAAGAACTTTTGAAGTATCGGCACGAAATAACAAGTTTAAAAAAATACATTATAAGTACAGCGATATTGTTAATTTTGAAATTCCTGAGGAAAAACGGCATGATGAAGGCAGAGGTTTAGTGGTTTTTAATTCGGGAGGTTTTTTGGAAATTGCCGTTTATAAAAGCAATAGTGCTACGGTTGGAAGCGCTTCTACTTTAATGGGACTAAGTTTGATGGATGCGGTGAGCGTTAATTTCAGCACAGAATCGATACTTCCAAAAAGTTTGGAATAAAAAATAATTAAAAGAAAATATAGAACAATTTCTTAGTAATTTTGAAGCGGATTTTGCTAGTCATTAGTCATTAGACTTTAGACGGTGGATGATAGACAGAATTTAAACTTTTAACTTTTAACAAAATTAATGTTAGCCATTCTTAGAAAAGAAATAAACTCGTTTTTTGCATCGCCTATTGGCTATTTGGTTATTGCCATTTTTTTAGTGCTTAATGGGTTATTTTTATGGTTGTTTAAAGGTGAAAACAATATATTGGATTATGGTTTTGCCGATTTATCTTCATTCTTTCTACTGGCGCCTTGGATATTGATTTTCCTGATTCCTGCGGTAACCATGCGCAGTTTTTCAGACGAAAAAAAACAAGGTACTTTAGAGTTGTTGCTTACCAAACCTATTTCGCATTTAAACATTGTTTTAGGTAAATATTTTGGAGCATTTATACTTATTTTAATTGCTCTTTTACCAACCTTATTATATGTATATACCGTTTACCAATTAGGAAACCCTGTTGGTAATTTAGATTTTGGAAGCACACTAGGTTCTTATTTTGGATTGTTGTTTTTAATTGCTGCGTATACGGCTATTGGCGTGTTTGCTTCTACATTATCAGACAATCAAATTGTGGCTTTTATAACCTCGGTATCTATTTGCTTTGTGTTTTATATTGGTTTTGATGCGGTTGCAGAATTTACAACGAGCAGCTTTATAGAACAATTAGGAATGAATGTTCATTTTAAAAGCATTAGCCGTGGCGTTATAGACACCCGGGATATCATCTATTTTTTAAGTATTACTACCTTTTTTATAATACTAACTAAATTAAATATTAACATAGACAAAAAATGATTTTAACACCGCTGTTCGTTATTTTTTTAATAGTCGTTTTTATCTTAGTTTGGGCATTTACCAACACCATAGATAAACGCAAATGGTTGAGCTTTTTAATAAGCATCGTCTTAACGCCCATTGTCTATTTTTTTGTGTTCTATCCACTTATAAACATTTTTAGTAGCTACCATCATGAAAAACATTTTGATGCCGAAGCGTGGACTGATAAACCTTCTTTACGTTACGAAATGAGTAACGAAATTACCCAACAACAAATGTTTAAAGGCAAAACCAAAAGCGAAGTAAAAGCTATTTTGGGCAGTAGCGAATGGTATGGATGGGATGATAGTATAAAAGCCAATTCACCAAATAAATGGAATTACAATTTAGGTTACAAACCAGGTGCTTTCAACCTTACCCAAGAATGTTTGGAGTTGGAATTTAAAGATAATAAAGTTGTAAGTATTAAACAATACCAATTAGAAACCAAGTTTGAAGAAGCACCTTAAACATATAACCATATTATTAATTGCTTTACTGGGCATTAATTACATAGGTAGTTTTGTATTTAAACGTTTTGATTTAACAAAAGATAAACGCTACACATTAAGCGCATCTACTATTGAAATCATTAACGATTTAGAAGCGCCTATTCTTATAGATGTATTTTTAAAAGGAGAAGATTTTCCTTCGGAATTCAGGCGTCTTCAAAACGAAACCAAACAATTACTGGAAGAGTTTTCATCCAAAAACAGCCATATTGTTTTCAATTTCATTAATCCCATTGAAGTTGATGAAACCCGTGAAAGAAACATACAACAACTAACCGAAAGAGGCTTAACCCCTATGCAGTTAAGTGTACAGGAAAACGGAAAAGCATCACAAGCCATTATTTTTCCTTGGGCATTGGCAAGCTATAATGATGAAACGGTTATCATTCCACTAGTAAAAACAAAAATAGGCGCATCGCAACAGGAATTGGTGATCAATTCAGTTCAACATTTAGAATATGCATTTGCCGACGGTTTTAGCAAGCTAACCAAACCTAAAAGCAAAAAAATAGCCATTTTAAAAGGCAACAAACAATTGGCAGATAAGTATATTGTCGATTTTGTTAGGAAACTTGGTGAGTATTATTTTATTGCGCCCTTTACCTTAGACAGTGTTGCCACTACCCCACAAAAAACATTGGATGGCTTGCAGGATTTCGATTTAATAATATCGGCAAAACCTACGGAAGCCTTCACCGAAGAAGAAAAGCAAGTACTGGACCAATATACCATGAACGGAGGCAAAAGCTTATGGCTTATTGATGCGGTTATAATGGAAAAAGACAGTTTGTACAATGCGAGAGGCAGTAATTTTGCAGTAACCAGAGAACTTAATTTAACCGATTTCTTTTTTAAATATGGGGTTCGTGTTAACCCAGAAATTGTAAGCACACTTTACTCGGCGCCTATTACGCTTGCCATGGGCGAAGGCAGCGAATCGCAGTTCCAACACCTTAGATGGCCTTATTCACCGCTAGCATCAACCAATAGCACCCATCCTATTGTTAATAATTTAAACTTGGTTAAATTCGATTTTGCCAACCCCTTGGACACCCTTAAAAACAACATTAAAAAAACTATTTTGCTGGAAACTGCACCTTTAACCAAACTAGAAGGCACTCCACGCGAAATAAGCTTGAAAGTTGTAACACAAGACCCCGACCCTGCCAGTTTTAATAAAGGCAATCAAAATTTAGCAGTTTTGTTGGAAGGTGAATTCAATTCGGTTTATGCCAATCGTATAAAACCACTTCAACTTAAAAACGAAAAAATTAAAAGCAAGCCTACAAAAATGATTGTGGTTGCCGATGGCGATATTATAAAAAACGATGTGGTTAGAAATGTTCCGCAAGAATTAGGGTTTGATAGATGGACCGGACAAACCTATGGTAACAAAGAATTTTTGCTGAATGCCGTAAATTACCTTTTGGACGACACTGGACTTATAAACATTCGTTCTAAAGAAATAACGGTTCAATTTTTAGATCAGGAAAAAATTGCTGATGAAAAAACCAAATGGCAACTTATAAATATTTTGCTTCCACTACTGATTTTAGGGACTTTTGGCGTTATTTTCAATTATTTCAGAAGAAAGAAATATGCTAATTGAGCATAGAAATTTTGTTAAACAAACCCAGCTTTTCTGGTTATAAATGTTAATAAGTTTGTTTCCAATTTCAGTATCTATGGAATATATTTGTAGGTAGTATAATTTAAAAATAATCTAAGCGATATTAAATGAAATTTATAGTATCAAGTACCTATTTATTAAAACAATTACAAGTTTTGGGTGGTGTTATCAATAGTTCGAACACCTTACCTATTTTAGATAATTTCTTATTTGAATTAGACAATTCAACCTTAACGGTTTCTGCAAGCGATTTAGAGACCACTATGGCATCTTCTCTTGAAGTTGAAAGTGATAGCAAAGGTAGTGTTGCTATTCCTGCTAGATTGTTATTAGATACATTAAAAACGTTCCCTGAACAACCTTTAACTTTTGTAGTTGAAGATAATAATACCGTTGAAATAAGCTCGAACCACGGTAAATATGCGTTGGCTTATGCTGATGGCAAAGAATTCCCGAAAGCTGTTACTCTAGAAGACCCTAGTAAAACAGTAGTTCTTGGTGATGTATTGGCCACCGCCATAAGCAAAACCATTTTTGCAGCTGGAAACGACGATTTACGCCCTGTAATGAGTGGTGTATTTTTTCAATTCTCTACACAAGGCTTAACGTTTGTAGCTACCGATGCGCACAAACTGGTAAAATATACGCGCGAAGATTTACAAGCAAACCAAGTGGCTGAATTTATCATGCCTAAAAAACCCTTGAACTTATTAAAAGGAATTTTAGCTGGAAGTGAAAATGAAGTAATTATTGAATATAACGATTCGAATGCAAAATTTACTTTTGAAAATTCAGAATTAATATGTCGTTTGATTGATGGTAAATACCCTAACTACGAAGCAGTAATTCCTAAAGAAAACCCAAACAAATTGGTTATAGACAGAACACAGTTTTTAAACTCTGTGAGACGTGTTAGTATTTTCTCAAACAAAACAACGCATCAAATTAGACTTAAAATTGCAGGTGCCGAACTTAATATTTCTGCTGAAGATATTGATTACAGTAATAAGGCTGAAGAGCGTTTAACCTGTGATTACCAAGGTGATGATATGCAAATTGGTTTTAACTCACGTTTTTTAACCGAAATGCTTAACAACCTAAATTCAGACGATGTACAGTTAGAGATGAGTATGCCAAATAGAGCAGGTATTTTAACACCTATTGATGGTTTAGATGATGGTGAACAAGTTACCATGCTTGTAATGCCTGTAATGCTGAATAGCTAAAAAATCCTGTGAAGGCAGGAACATCATTATAAAAAAAGCGACTATCCCAAATAAAACAAGATAGTCGCTTTTTAGTTTATTTCGAACAAGTTTAATATTCACTACTTAATTTAGAGCAGAAATTAATTAATAAAGTTAAAGGATAATGGGTATTTTGGTATTTCACCATTACTAGTTTTAATCGCATTTATTATTGGGAAAATTATTGAAATAATCCCTAAAATAATAAACCCTAAAATACCTAAACCAAGTAATAAAATTAACGGGATACATATTATAAAGTACACAATTAAGCTTAACTGAAAGTTTATAATGTTTTTACCATGTGCGTCCATTTGGTACACTTTTTCCTTTTGGGTAATCCAAATTATTAATGGTATTAATAAGCTCCCAAAACCCGTTACCAAGGTAACCAATTGGCTTAAATGGGTAATTACTAAAAGTTGTTTGTCTTCTCTCATGATGGTTATTTATTGATTGATACTTATATGACGCATAAATATCAAAAATGTTACATCAAAAAAAGTAAAAACCTATCTAGTTACTTTTCATTACCAAAAAGGGGATATCAATATTCAATGCAATATTTTTAAACGTATTACTATTGAATAATCGTTCAAAAAACGAATGCTTGCCCCTTGCCATCGCTATCATTTTAATAGTATTTGAAGTTATAAATTGATGTAAAGTTTTGTATACATCATCATCTTTCACATCCAAATATTTAAAAAAAGGATATTTAAAATTCGTTTTAAAAAAATCAATATTATTGCTTAACTCTTCTGAAAAATCAAAATCACAAAACACATGTAAAACGTATAACTTACTATAATGTAAAGATAAAATATTTGCCAACGGATTCAATTCTTCTTTTGTATACAGCCTACTAAAACTAGTTGTGAATGCTACTTTTTCTAAACTTGAAAACTTACAATTATGGGGTATTGCTAAAACAGGTATGTTACCTCGATTTATAACATGTTCAGTATTACTTCCAAAAAGTACTTTAGCTAAACCTGATGCTCCTTTGGTACCCATGATTATTAAATCAATATTAAATTTTTCTGAAACTTGATTAATAGAATCTATAAAATTATCATAATCTACAATGGCTTCAAAATGATGCTTATCGTTGGCATATTTTTCTTTTATTTTTTTTATAATATTGAAGAGAGATTTTTTTGCGGTATCTACAATGGTTTCATAAATAGTTTCTGATGTATTTGCCGTCATAACATCATCTGAAATAAAAGAAGATTTTTTTTTTACATGAAGTAAATAAAAATTGCATGGAGCATTTCTAAATAATCCCATAGCATAATTTATAGCATTTAGAGAATTTTTAGAGAAATCGGTTGGTAATAATATAGTTTTCATGCATCATACACTTTTTTACTTAAGCATAGATATCATATTTACTCCTTAACAATTATAATAACCTATCTTAAACTTAGTTTGAAGTATAAAAATAGATATGGCATATTTATAAAACTATGATAAATGTCAGTTACTAAACATTTTTATTTTATACTAATAAAAATTAGTTTAATTTCTCAAAGCATTGTAATTTTCGGCACAATAAATATTAATTGCCACGTTATAAGTTAATTTAATTATATGACTCGAATCTTATTACTTTTTTCATTATTATTAGCTTTAAACACTAATGTTTCTGCCCAAAATAAAGCCATAACTGCTGGAGAAAAACTTACTTATACCGCTTCTTACAACATGTCTGGCGTGTTAACAGATATTGCCCAAGTAACCATGGAAGCTAGTGAAGTAAAAACATCAAAAGCCACACTCTTAAAGCTAAAATGTACAGCAGCCACTTACAGCAAATGGGACAGTTTCTTTAAAATAAGGGATTTATACGAAAGCTATGTAAACCCAAATAGTTTAGCACCTTATTTATATAATAGAGATGTAAACGAAGGCAACTATTACAAAAACATGAAATACACCTTTAGCAATGGCACAAATACAGTTAAGTCTGTGATGAAAAAAAAGAATAATTATGTTGAAAACAACAGCATCAAAATTAATTCTGGAACTAAAGATATTGTATCTACCTTATATTACATGAGGATTTTAGACTATAAAAGCATGCCTGTTGGCACAAAAAAATCATTCAATATACTATTTGACAATGAAGAAGTTAAGGGTATCATCACCTATTTAGGTAAAGAAACCCTTGCAACTGCTATTGGCAAAAAAGAATGTTATAAACTGGCAATTGCATCTAGTGAAGCTGATGTATTACAAGGTAGTAACAGTAACTTTTTATGGTTAACCGCCGATGAAAATAAAATAATTGTTTACGGTAAATTTAAAATACCAGTTGGTAATGGCGAATTAAAAATTAAAACGGCAACTGGTTTAAAAAACTAAATTTATAAAATGAAAAAACTATTTACAATTTTAGCCCTTATAGCATCCATACTGGCTATTTTATTCTCAGTTTTGCCAATTTCAAACTTAGCTATTTTTCCTGGCATCACTGCTTTAATTTTTGGTGGTATAGCCTTTTATTTATCTAAAAAAACAGGTGAAATAAAAAAAATTATTCAATTTACATTTTTTCTAACAATAGGTGCCTTATCTATAACAAGTTACAAAGCTTTTTTTGTTAAAACCGAAGTTACTAATACCGAAATATTAGATGCAAAAGAAACCCAATTTGAAGAAGAAGCCATTGAAGAGTTAGAAAATTTAGATATTGAAAGTATTGAAATTGATAGTTTTGAAGAATCAGAAAACTTAAATACTGAAAAAACAGAAACTGAAATACCTGAAATACAAAGCATTGAATTAAATGAAGAAGATTTAAACAATCTACAGTAAGTAATTTCTTCATTATTTAGTATATTTGCTTTTATATAATAAATGAAACGAACATTCTAAACGTTTTCCCGCCCCAGAGGATGCTTTTATTGTAAGTTACATGTTACTAAAACAGCTTAAATTTACACATGAAAACCTTTTGCATACTCTCAGCATTCGCGTTAGTTGGCACATGTGCCACACCAAAATACACAGCAAGAATTCAAAGTATAAAAGACGGTATCAAATTAGAAGATAGCGCATTAGTTATTAATTATGCCAATACAATAAGTTCAAAAGAGTTAAGCACACATCTATACACATTTTCATCAAGAGATTTTGAAGGAAGGCGCGTTGGTGAAAAAGGCCAAAAAAAAGCAGCTGAATTTCTAAAATCATACTACCAAAACGAAGGTATTAAATCTCCTTTGGGAGGTGATGATTATTACCAAGATATTCCAAAAGACTTTTTTTCAAATGGCATCAAAGCATCCGAAAACGTACTTGCATACATTGAAGGCAGTGAAAAACCAGAAGAAATTATCGTGATTTCAGCACATTTAGATCATTTGGGAATTAGTGATAACGGTCAAATAAATTATGGTGCAGATGATGATGGGTCTGGTACTGTAGCTATTATGGAAATAGCACAAGCCTTTAATATTGCTAAAAAAGAAGGACATGGCCCTAAACGAAGCATTCTATTTCTACACCTAACTGCTGAAGAAATTGGAAAAAGAGGTTCAGAATTTTATGTAAACAATCCCATATTTCCTTTAGAAAACACCATTACAGATCTTAATATAGATATGATAGGTAGAGTTGATGAAGCCCATAAAAACAATAAAAACTATATATACCTCATTGGATCTGATAGATTGAGTAAGGAACTGCACTATATCTCTGAAAAAGTAAATAATACTTTTTTTAATATAGATTTAGATTATAGATTTAATGCTGAAAGAGAAAAAAACAGTTATTACACCAGGTCCGACCACTATAATTTTGCCTCAAAAGGTATTCCTGTAATATTTTATTTTAATGGAGAACATAATGACTATCACCAACCCACAGACACTCCAGACAAAATAGAATATGATTTATTAGAAAAGCGTGCTAAACTTATTTTTGCTACTGCATGGCAAATAGCCAATCAAACCAAGCGGCTTGAAGTTGATGCCACTAACCCTTTACTAAATTAACCTGAAAATTGTTTACCTTAATTCATTTTCGTATTATAGTATAAAATTAATGCTTCAAAACATGAAAAGAACAACCTTACTCTTATGCATCGCTATTTTAATTGTTGGATGTGGTACCTGTCAAAATAAAAACGCTTCAAAAAATGTTGCCAACCCATCAGATTATGCACTAATTATAACTTCAGATAATTTAAAAGAAGCGCTTTTCACCTATGCATCCGATGAGTTTGAAGGCAGAAAAACAGGGGAGCCTGGACAAAAAAAAGCTGTTGAGTTTATAAAAAACCACTATGTGGCTTTAGGAATACCTTCACCAATTTCAGAAGGCGATTATTTTCAAGAAATTCCTGAAACATTTTTTTCTAATAATGTAAAAGCATCTGAAAATGTTTTGGCATACATAAAAGGTTATGAAAAGCCTGATGAAGTCATAATAATTTCAGCACATTTAGACCATATTGGAGTTTCCAACAATGGAGATATAAACAACGGTGCCGATGATGATGGTTCTGGTACGGTTGCTATTTTAGAAATAGCAAAAGCTTTTAAAACTGCTGCCGATAAAGGCCAAGGTCCTAAACGTACTATTTTGTTTTTGCATGTTACAGGAGAAGAAATAGGGCTGTATGGTTCGCGATACTATGCAGATGTAGACCCAGTATTTCCTTTAAAAAATACAGTTGCTAATTTGAATATAGATATGATTGGACGTGTTGACCCTAAACATGAAAACAAACGTAACTATTTGTACTTAATTGGTTCTGATAAATTGAGCAAGGAGTTACATGAGGTATCGGAAGCGGTTAATAAAAAATACTTTAACATGGAGTTTGATTATACCTATAACGATGAAAACGACCCAAACCGTTTTTATTATCGTTCAGACCATTACAATTTTGCCAAAAAAAATATTCCTGTTATTTTTTATTTTAATGGTACACACGCCGATTACCACAAACCAACAGATACGCCTGATAAAATCCAATATGATTTATTAGAAACCCGCAGCCGATTAATTTTTCACACCGCTTGGGAATTAGCTAATAGAGATGAGCGTATTAAATTGGATTAATAGTTTTTATTCTATGTAATATGACGCATTAATAAACTTAATAGGATTTGCAGGAAATAATCCTGGATTGTCATCAACAGCACTGTAAGTTAGAATACAAGAACTGTTGGCATCAATAGTCCTACATTGAGTATTTCCACTTGGTGTAAATGTAACGGTAGATGTATCATCTGTGTCCCCAACTGTAAGTGTAACTTTCGGAAACCCTTTAACTTCAAAATCATTAGAATTTATATACTCAATTTCATAAGACAAAGAATCTTCATTAGTATCTGTTTGTTGTACGAAATTGAAATATAACAGATTATATGTGATAGGTTTTACAGCTATTTCCTCAAGAGGTGAATCATCTTTCGGGCAAGAAACTAATAGTGAAAAACTAATAAGCAGAAATAGGAATTTTAAATTTTTCATTCTAAAAATATTAAAAATTAAATATAAACCAAAGTAACAAAAAAAGCCTTTCAATTTCTTGAAAGGCTTTTGTTTTGGGTGGAAGACCGGGCTCGAACCGGCGACCCTTGGTACCACAAACCAATGCTCTAACCAACTGAGCTACAACCACCATGTAGCACGCATTATTAATGCGAGTGCAAATGTAACTGATTTCAATCTTTTCTACAAAGACTTTTTTGAAAATTTTAAATGATTTTTTTTAAATAATTTTTAGTTTACAGATAACTATTTCAATTTGAACAAACTATCTACAACTACGTAGCGTTCCACATTAAAGCCTTCAGCGTACTCTACCCCCACAAGACGTCCTAAATCTCTGGCGCGATACATTATACTATCGGTGAAATTTTTACTTGAAATGGGCGTTTCTGGTTCTTTGCTGCTCGCATCGTAGAATTGTGTTTTATATGCTAAAACTGCTTTCATCTTGGTTTCCATAAACTCAGAAACATCAACTACAAAATCGGGTTCTAAATTTTTCCACTGTATGTAATGGTATACTTGTTTAGGTCTCCATGCATTTTGAAATTCACCTGAATCTGTTTGAGTTTCAATTTTAATAAGCCCGCTTAAAAAACAAGCATCACTCACCAATTTACTTCCTTTACCGTGATCTATGTGCCTATCATCAATAGCATTACAAATCACAATTTCAGGTTGATATTCGCGTATTTTATTAATAATTGCCAATTGATGCACTTTATCATTAGTAAAAAATCCATCAGCAAACTTCATATTAATTCGAATCGATACGCCTAATATTTTTGATGCATTATTGGCTTCTTCAAATCTTGTTTCCGCAGTGCCACGTGTACCTAATTCACCTTGTGTTAAATCTAAAATGCCTACTTTTTTGCCGCTAGCAATTTCTTTCGCTAACGTAGCACCACAACCTAATTCTACATCGTCTGGATGTGCTCCTATAGCAAGTATATCTAATTTCATCTTTTTTAAATATTTTATAACAAAATTAACGCTGTTTATTTAATTATATGGCCCTTTTTCTTAAAGTTTATAAAATGTTAAAAGTGTAATTCTAAATAAAAACAGCATAATACCTAAAATTCTTAATTACGAATACGTTTTCGCTTATTTATTACGCATCGATTACTGCTTAAATATACCAATAATTTAAATATGCTATACTCTATTAAAGTCTGACTTATGTCATACTTTTTAAACATACCACAGCCTAACTTTATCCTATAAATTACTGAAACAACCTTGAAATACAAACATTTACGGTTAATTAATAAATTGTAAACTTAATAAACAATTATTAGATATGGTATCTTTAATGCTCATCATTTTAGCAATAACAATAATACTTTTTATTTGGGGAAAATTCACGCCAGATGTTGTTGCACTTATTTCGATGCTAAGCCTGTTCTTAACTGGAATTTTAAATATTACTGAAACTTTAAGTGGATTCAGCAATCCAACTGTGATATTGATTGCAGCATTATTTATTGTAGGAGAAGGCATAGCACAAACAGGTTGGACCGCCATAGCTGGCAAAAAATTTGTTGAATGGGCCGGCAAAAGCGTCCCCAAATTATTGTTTATGATAACATTAGGCGCTGGTGTACTTTCTGGTTTAGTAAGCAACACAGGAACGGTTGCTACCTTAACTCCTTTAACAATTTCATCGGCTTGGAGTATTGGTACACTACCATCAAAGATGCTCATGCCCCTAGCATTTGGATCAAATACGGGAGGCTTACTAACACTAACTGGATCACCTCCAAATATTATTGCAAGCAATGTGCTGGTTGATGCCGGATACAAAGGATTTTCATTTTTTGAGTTTGCCCTAATTGGATTGCCTCTTTTAATAGCTACTTTACTATATTTCAAATATTTAGGATATAAATTACTTCCGAAGAACAAAACAAACAATCGACCTGTAAATATCGAATCTACCCTACACAATTGGATTGAAGCTTATAAAGTAGATGACGATTATTATAGATTACGTATAAGATCACTATCACCACTTATAAATACAAAATTGGAAGATTGGCTATTTGAAAAAAATTACAATGTTTCCATCATTAGAATAAAAAGACGACATCCAAAGGTGTTAAAAGGCATTCCTCCGTTTGAAGAATTTCCAAGTCCACAAACAGAATTATATTACCACGACATCATTACTGTTAAAGGGGAAACTGAAGCTATAAACAAAATGATGATTACTTTCAGATTAGGACTTCTGCCTCTAGAACCCATTATGGATGAGCTTAAACACAACCTTATAAACCAAGAGGTTGGCATGACTGAAGTGATTGTAAATCCAAACTCTATTTTAGTTGGAAGAAAATACAAACTAGGCGATTATTTTAAACGATTTGGTATCCAATTATTAGCTGCCTCAAGAAACAACAAACCATTACAAGACAAAGAAATTGTAGTAAAGGCTGGAGATGCTTTTTTAATTAGAGGTACTTGGGAACACATTGATGAACTAAAAAAGCAACATGAAAATTTGGTGATAATAGGAAGCCCTGAAGGCATGGCTAAAAACATTGAAAACCTAAACCTTAAATCTTACATCGCTTTAGCTTCATTAATATTCATGATTACGCTTATGGTATTCGATATAGTTCCTGGCTCTATTGCTGCTTTAATTTCTGCTGGAATTATTTTACTTACTGGCTGTGTACCGATTTCCAAAGCTTATAAAGGCATCAGTTGGACCAGTGTGGTTTTGATTGCTGCCATGTTACCGATGGGTATTGCATTGCAAAAAACAGGTACTGCACAACTTGTAGCTACTGGCCTTGTGGATAATTTAGGTGCCATACACCCTATAGTATTATTAGCAGGTGTGTTTTTACTAACAACTTTATTTAGCCAAGTTATAAGTAATTCAGCAACCGCCGTACTTATGGCTCCTATAGCTATGCTAGCAGCAAGCTCATTAAACTTAGCGCCTGAACCGTTCATGATGGTGGTGGCCATAAGCGCAGCAACAGCATTTTTAACACCTATTGGAACGCCAACCAATGCTATGGTAATGACTGCGGGAGGCTATAAGTTTTTAGATTACTTAAAAGTTGGAGCTCCTTTACTGCTATTGCTTTTTGTTATAACATTGATACTAGTGCCAATTATTTGGCCTTTTTAAAATAAAATATTAATAAGAACTTTAAAATTAAAAAATGAATGATGCAACAACACTTAAACCACAAAAAAGCTTGGAAAGCTATGGTTTAAAAAACGCAACCGTACATTGGAACTTAAAACCCGAAAAACTTCAACAAATTACAGTTGAAAAAAACATGGGTAAGGAAACTAAAAATGGAACTTTATCCATCAATACAGGTAAATTTACAGGACGTTCTCCTCAAGACCGATTTATTGTAAAAGATGAATATACCATCGAAAAAGTTTGGTGGGGAAAAACTAACAAACCTGTTTCACCAGAAAATTTTAAAAAACTTAAAAACGAGGTTGCCAAATATCTTTCTGGAAAAGAACTTTATGCAAGAGACGGCTATGTATGTGCCGAACCTGAATTTAAAACCAAAATAAGAACCATAACGGAACTTCCTTGGTCAAATCTATTTGTTTATAATATGTTTTTAAGACCTAGCGAAAGAGAACTGGTAAACTTTAAAGAAGATTGGTTGGTTATATGTGCTCCAGGTTATGTATGTCCAAATCCAGCCGAATTTGGCATTCGCCAAGGTAATTTTTCTATTATAAACTTTACCGATAAAATTGCACTAATAGGTGGTTCAGCATATACAGGTGAAATGAAAAAAGGGATTTTTTCTGCTCTTAATTTAATTTTACCTGTTGAAAAAAATGTACTGCCCATTCACTGTTCTGCAAACGTTGGTAAAAAAGGAGATACAGCCATTTTCTTTGGTTTATCTGGAACTGGAAAAACAACACTTTCAGCCGACCCTGAAAGAAAATTAATTGGAGACGACGAACATGGATGGACTGCCGATAATACCATCTTTAATTTTGAAGGTGGTTGCTATGCTAAAGTAATAGATTTAACCGAAGAAAAAGAACCAGACATTTACAGGGCTATTAGACCTGGAGCATTACTTGAAAATGTGGTATTCAAAGATAATGGCGAAGTAGATTTTATGGACAGTAGCATTACCCAAAACACACGTGTAAGCTACCCTATTTACCATATAGACAACATTCAAGAAACCTTATATGCCAACAATCCTAAAAACATTTTTTTCTTAACCTGTGATGCCTTTGGTGTTTTACCTCCTGTATCTAAGCTTACCCCTGGTCAAGCTGCATACCACTTTATTTCTGGTTATACAGCTAAAGTAGCTGGTACCGAAGCAGGTATTACCGAACCCGTTCCGTCGTTCTCTGCATGCTTTGGTGAACCTTTTATGCCATTACACCCTACAGTTTACGGAGAAATGTTAAGTAAAAAAATGCAAGAAGCCGGGGTAAATGTGTGGTTGATAAATACTGGGTGGAGTGCCGGACCTTACGGGATAGGTGCTCGAATTAAATTAAAATACACTAGAGCCATGATTACAGCAATTCTTAATGGCGATTTAGATGATGTTGATTATGAACAAAACCCCATATTTGGTTTGTTTATGCCTAAATATTGTCCTGGAGTGCCTAGTGAAATGCTAGATCCCATGAATACTTGGTTACAAAAAGGAGCTTATATTGGAAAAGCTATTCAATTGGCACATTCTTTCCACTTAAATTTTGAAAAATTTGCACACCAAGCATCTCAACAAATTATAGAGGGAGGCCCTTTAATTGATGAACATCACCATTTAGAAGAACATATTTAATTCAATTCTAATTACCATAAAGGAGCCTATTGTGGCTCCTTTTTTCATACAATTTTACAAATATCAATATAATGAAAGCAATTCTTTTTTTTATTGTTTTGACATGCTATACAGCTATAGGTTATCCACAATCTACTACCGAAAATTCATTAGGTGCATGGTACATACTAAATGTTAACCATTCGGTATCCAACAAATTAAGTATTAAAACAGGTGCACAATTAAGATCTTATGAAGTGTTTAACAACATTAATTTACTCTTTTTATACTCGGGAGTAAATTATAAAATAAACACCAACAGCACTTTTACTTTGTGTTATGGGTATTTAGATATTGATAAAACTTTTAAAGATGCTGGTTTTCCTCATCAATACGAAAATAGAATATACGAACAGTTTAGCTACAAACATAAACTGGTAAATTTACCTATTACACACAGAATTAGAGTAGAACACCGATTTTTAAATTATGCACATGAATTAGAAAACAAACATAGGCTACGCTACTCTTTAGGAACCAAAATAAAATTGTCTAACAATTTGTATATCAATACAAGCAACGAGTTTTTTGCAAACCTTAAAGAAGATATGTTTACTGAAAACCGACTTTACACAGGGTTAGATATTAACATTTCAAAAGCATATAGTATACAACTTGGATACCTAAACCATAAGATAAACGGTTTAAATTTACACAGGTTACAGGTTGGCACTTTTATTAAAACTGACTTAAGAAAGAAAAATCAATCTTAAATTTTTACCAATTTTCCTGCTCCACTTGGGTTAAAAATGTCCAGGCCACAATTCTAGACAACTTGTTTCCTTGCCCCATATTGATGGTTTTAATTTCTGTTGCTCCTAACTTTTTCAATGAAGCATGCATGCCTTTTACCAATTCTTTTTTAGAGACTAAGGTTGTATACCAAAAGCATTGTTGCTTAAATAAAGAGCTTTCATATAAATAATTATGAAGAAATGCCTTTTCGCCACCTTTGTACCACAACTCATTATGGGTTCCTGAAAAATTTCTAATGGCTTTAGACCCTGATATTTTTAAGCCTTCCAGTTTTTTGATTGTAGTTTCAAAAGCTTCTTGTTCCGATTTATAAAAAGGCGGATTGCAAACCGATGCTGAAAACCTATCGGAAGTATTTAAAACACCTTTAAAAATTAGCGTTTTATCCTTTTGAAGTATTAATGAAATAGCTTCGTTTAATTTATTTTTAATGATAATTTGTTGTGCATGCTTTAATGAAGCATCATCAATATCTGATGCTGTAAATTTCCAACTATATTCGGCATTTCCTAAAATAGGATAAATACAACTGGCACCTGTACCTATATCTAAAACAGAAATATCTTTATCTATTTTTGAAGTTTCAAATAAATCTGAAATATGGTGTATATAATCTACACGACCTGGAATTGGTGGACATAAATTGGTTTCTGGAAATTCCCAAAAGGAAATATTATAGTGTTTTCTTAATAAAGCCGTATTAAGTGCTTTTACTGCTTTAGGATTTGCAAAATCGATGGTTTGTGTTTGAAAATTATTTTCAAACACAAAAGACTCTAAGTCTGGATATACCTCACATAAAGCATCTAAATCATAACCAGATTTATGCTTGTTTTTAGAATGAAAATTAGGATTATTTTTGATAACTTGATTTTTACAGGTTGGAATCTTTTTTAAGGGTTACTTCGATACGTTTATCTGGAACTAACCACATAATTGCTACAAAAACAAACATAAAACCACTTATCCAAACATTGAAAAAAGCTGAAAAAATCCCAATAATATATAGTACTGGAGATGCCTTTCCTTTTAAATCTTTTCCTAAGGCTTTAGATAAAATAGAATCTTTACCATGACTTTTTATGATTAGATTTTGTAACACAAAATAAGCTATGGCGGCGCCTAACAAAACAATACCATACAAAAACACACCTGCCGTTGTAAAATGATTTTCACCCATCCATCCCGATACAAAAGGAATTAATGACAACCAAAACAGTAAATGCATATTAGCCCATAAAATGCTACCTGTAACATGTTTTACGGTTTGCATCATATGGTGGTGATTATTCCAATAAATAGCGATGTAAATAAAACTTAGAATATAACTTCCAAATACAGGTAGCAAAGGTTTTAAATCTTCAAAACTACCACCATGCGGTACTTTTAGTTCTAATACCATGATAGTTATAATGATTGCTAAAACCCCATCGGTAAATGCTTCTAATCGTCCTTTTGTCATCATTGGATTTGTTTTTTGATGTTTCTAATTTACACATTATTTCAATAGAATTGAAAATTGCGTTAGGGATTGAAACGGCATCCTTTTTTGAGGTACGAAAAAAAGATATAGTGAAAAGCCCGACCCAGTTCCTGAACTCGTTTCAGGATAAAGGTAACGCCCAAGAAACCTTATTCCTCTTTAGAAACTGTTTCTGTTTTCTTTCTCCAATAATTTGCCAATAAGGAGCCTGAAATATTCATCCAAGGACTGAAAACTGCCGCAGCTAAACCAACGGTTGCTAGTTTGCCCATAGAGCCTGCCAAACCAGATGCCATGCCTCCGTTTTGCAAACCTACTTCTAATGCAACTGTCCTACATGAATTTTTATCCAAACCTAAAACCCGACTTATCCAATAACCAAAGGTATAGCCCAATGCGTTATGTACAATGGACGCCAGTAAAATAAAAATACCAATAGTAAGTATATTATCTCGACTTGCCGCTGTGGTAACCGTTGTAAAATATACGATGCCAAACATAGAAAATATAGGCATGAAACTATGTATTGTAGGCTTGAAAGCAACCAAATGGTAATATAGTTTACCCACGATAACAGCCCCAAAAATAAAGTTAATTAATGCTATTATTTGCAAGGTACTTTCGGATGATTTGGATTCTAAGAACGTCCAAAAACCAAAAATCATGGCACATAACCAAACTACCGAAATGTAAAAGGCTACGTTAATGCGTTTTCTGGCTCCTTTTAAGTTTTGCGAATAGACATCATAAAGTAAGGCTGCTCCTATAGGTACAATAACTATTTTTATAATTTGAACGCACATACCTATAAAATCGATTTCCACATAAGTTCCTGCCAAAAGTTTCATCATTAATGGTGTCATAATAGGTGCCAAAAGCGTTGCTACAGCTGTTAAGGTTACAGAAAGTGTTAAGTTTGCTTTGGCTATAAATACCATTACGTTAGATGCTAATCCGCTAGAACAGGATCCAATAAGGATAATACCCGCAGCAATTTCAGGTTCAAAATTAAATATACGCGTTAGTAAGTATCCGACTATAGGCATGATGGTAAATTGACATAAAACTCCAACCAGAACACCTTTTCCCATGGTTTTAATACCATAAAAATCTTTAATACTCATTTGTGTTCCCATACCGAACATAACTACCTGAACTACAATAAGAATGAGCCATTTGTTACGTAAATCGAAACTTCCCCATTGTAAAAATGCCGAAGGATAAAACATGCCACAAACTATGGCAACCAGTATCCATGCAGTATATTGATAGCTTTTTAAAGATTCTATAGAGCGCATTCCGATAGACAAAGCTATTGCAGATACTACCGCCAAAGGAGCGATTAAACTATCCCAATCAATGATAACAGATAATAAAAGAGCAATTACTGATACAATGCCTAACCAAAGCGTATTTTTTTCGACCTGTTTCATAGGCTATAGTATCTCAGATAAATACGCCATTGCTATTTCTGGGCTTGCTAAAATAGGCACTTTTTTATCGGCTTCTGAAAGTTGACCTACTACTCGAGCCATAGAGGCTTGTGCTAATAATATAACATCTACTTTTTGAGATAATTCTTTTAATGCTGAAGCTACCATTTGGTCGTGAACTTCTGGTTTACCGCCCATTAATGCTTCAAAAGCACCGTCGCAAAGTTTTGAAGTTATTTCAACTTCTCTATCTAAAGCGATGGCACGTCTTCTTACTAAATCGCTAGTTGGTTCAAGTGTTGTTGGTAATGTTGCTATCACTCCTACTCTTTTTCCTGATAATACGGCCTTGTCTGCCATTGGTTGATCGACACGTAACACAGGTACTTTTGTTAGTGGCACAGCACTTTCAACAGCAGCACCAATAGAGGAACAGGTTACCATGATATAATCAGCTCCAGCTTCTTCAGCAGACCCAATATAATTTACAACTCTACGTGAGGTATCGGGTGTTACTTTACCTCTTTCAATGGTGTTTTTTATTAAGCTATCATCAACAATATTGAAAATTTTAATGTCTTTTCCTTTCAAATGTTTATCTATTAAATCTTGAAATAGTGGTACTAATGTTGCCGATGTATGTATTAATGCTAATGTTTTTGCCATGATATTTAGTTTACTTATATTTTAAATTGATTTTTTTCCTTTTTGTAATGCACCAAAATAGGTTTCATCGCCTACTTGTCCGCCTTTTAAATTAACCTCTATATTGTTCACTGGTGAATTTGGTGCTATGGCACGACACATGGGTGCGCCTATAAAAACGGGGGCTATCATTTCTACCGCTTTAATACCTAATTCTCTGGCTACATAACTTGAGGTATCTCCGCCAGCAATCACCAATCGTTTTACGGGAACTTTCTCCAATGCTTTTCTTGCCGATTGTCCTAAAATTTCACCAAATCGTTTGGCTGTTTGCGAACGAATCATTTGCTCGTCCCAACCTTTTTTATTGAAAAACGTTTTAGTTTGATGAAATCTAGAATCTTCTGGTCCTTTTGAGGTGTGAAGAATAACACTTTTACCTTCTTTTAAAAAGGTTACTATCTTTTCTTGATATTCTGAAATGAATCTCGCTCCCGAAATTTCGTTTTCTAAAGCTTCTATTGAAACAGGAATTTCTTCAAAACCATGAGCAACCGCCCAATTAATTTGAGATGCCGTAACAGGTGACACACTTCCTGAAAGTACCAACATAGGTTGGCATTCTTCTAATATTTCCCAATCTGTTCGCTGTTTTAATGCTCCCGTTTTTGTCCAATAATCGCCCAAAGCCTTTTCTATACCTGAAGAACCAACTGAAAAAAGTGGTGTTTTCTCATCAACTTTAGCATCTATAACTTCACCTAGAATTTGCATTTGGTTTTCATACATAGCATCAAAAAACACGATATGGTTTCCTGATTTAATTTCTGCTGAAAGCTTTTCTTTTATTTCTGAAACGTCTTTGCTTAAATCTACCAAATCAATTAAACCCATAGACTGATTAGTTTGTTTTGATAAATGAACTCGTAAATCGCTTTCATAGGAAGGTGTAATAGGGTGCTTACTCATAGAAGGATGTTTGTCTAAACGATAAATAGCACCTTGACTACCAATACCCATACGAGCATAAAGATTTCCAAAAGCAGCATAACGCCCTAAATTGGGTGCTGCTACTAAAACAGGCGTGAATTTATTATTAAAAACATGAACTCCACATTGAATAGCTGTTCCTATATTTCCTATTTCGGGTGAAGAATCAAAGGTTGAGCATACTTTATAATGTATATGTCTTGGTTTTAATTGTTTTAATGATTGAAAGGCTTCGTCAAGTACTTCTTTCATTTCCTTTGGTACCATAGCACGTGTCATACCTGCAACTCCAATAGCATCTAAATCTTTGAATTGTTCCAAAATTTCTGATGTTGGATTTTCAAGAAAAAGCACCGTTTTAGCTCCTGCTCTACTTAAAAACTCGAGTGCATCGGTAGACCCCGTAAAGTCATCACCATAAAAAGCCAATAAGATATCTTTTGCTTCCTGCATTAGTTTTTACTTCCAAATTTTACAACTGATTCTCCAAACTCTTTATACTGTTTTGCCGTTTCTTCTAAACTCATGCCTTTTACAGCCGAATCCCAAGCTTGGTGTAATGCGCGAACGCCACCTGCTGGACCAGAAGGATGCGCCATAATACCGCCACCTGCCATATAAAGCAAATCTGTTGTATTTGTTCTTTGATAAGTTTCAAAAGCTTGACCTCCCCATTGACCAGAAGAAACCACAGGAATAACCGATTCATTATTTAAAAACGGTGTCTGGCATGATTTTATGGAGCGCACCACAGCATCATCTGATTCCCAAAATTTATTTTTAATACCATTCACATGCATTTGATCGACACCTGCCAATCGCCAAATTTTATTATATGCTGGGAAATTTATTCCCAAAAGTGGATGTCGGTTTATCATGCCCCAACCATTTCTATGCCCGTGTATAGATAGTTCTCCAAAGTCACAAATCTGCTTCACACCTGCCCAACCTACACTATTAATACTTAACATAGCACAGGTTCCTCCTGCATTTAAAACCGTCTCATAATTGGTTTTCATGGTTTCTAAATCGCCCGTAATGTTAAAAGCATACATGATTTTTTTACCTGTTTTATCAGCAAAAGCATTAATCACTTTCATAATTTGATGCACCCGTACTGCAAAAGGTGAATTTCCTGACGACCCTAAAAGCTCATCATCTTTAACAAAATCAATCCCTGCTTCAGCTAAGGTTTTTACTAAATCGGCAGTATACTCAGGTGTTAAACCCACGCTTGGTTTTATTATGGTACCAATCATAGGACGGTCTGAACCAACTGAAGCTAATTTTTTGGTGCCTTTCATACCAAATTTCGGGCCTTTAAAATGATTTTTATAGGAGTCCGGTAATTCAAAATCATCTAATTTCAATCCTGTAAACTGACGTAATTCGTATAAATTCCCTTGAAGTGTTGAAATTAATGTTGGAATATTATACCCAAAGTTTTCTACCGACCAAGACACTTTCACTTTGGCCTGTGTATAAACTTTATTAGCAATTATTTCACCAGGCATGCTAGGTGAAGTAACTTCGTTTAATATTTCTATAGACTCAACCCGAGCCGCAAAACGTGTTTTAAGTTCATCGGTTTCTCCGGGAACAGATACAAAAGTTCCACTAGATTGTTCACCTGCTAAAACAGCCGCAGCTTGTTCAACGGGGTAAGGAGTTTCAATAAGGTATGTTGCTTGTATTCTTTCCATGTAAATTAAATATCTAAAAATTAGATAATTTCAATAAAAACTAATTTTAATATGCTAAATGTATAGGTTTAAAATTAAAATTTATTTAATAATTAAACTTCGACCTTTATTATAAATTTTCAAAAACTCATATTTTAGGCAATTAGCTTCTATTCTTTTATCTTCGCACAAAAAAAATTAAAATGCTAAAAGCTGTTATTTTTGATATGGATGGGGTTGTGATTGAAAGTGAACCATTACACCATTATGCCTACCACAGCATGTTTAAAGATGTGAATGTTGAAGTGACGGATAGTCTTTATGAATCATTTACAGGAAAATCAACCATCAACGTTTGCAAACAAGTGTGCGATCTTTTTAGTTTGAAAGAAACCCCAGAATATTTAGTTTCGTTAAAAAGAAATCATTTTGATTATGTTTTTAATAACAGTACTGATTTCGATTTAATTGAAGATGTTTTGGATTTAATAAAAGATTTACATAGAAACGGCGTAACCTTAGTTTTGGCATCCTCTGCCACCATGCCAAGTATAGAACGTATTTTTGATAAGTTTGATTTAAACCAATATTTTATTGCAAAACTGAGTGGTGCCGATTTAAAAGAATCGAAACCACACCCCGAAATTTTTATTAATGCGGTAAAAGCTTCTGGTTTTAAAACGGAAGAATGTATGGTCATTGAAGATTCCACCAACGGTATTGAAGCAGCTAAAGGTGCGGGTGTGTTTTGTATAGGTTTTGATAGCTTCCATTCTAAAAACCAAGATTATAGTAAAGCTGATTTAGTAATTAAAAAGTTTGATGAAATAAACTTTGATAAGATTAAATCATTACTGTAAAACTGCATATCCAAAATTGACAGAGAAAGGTACACACCAAACTATAACATGGTTGTATTTAGTTAAATCTACATTTGCAGGTAAGGCATAATTATAGTTGCCATCAACCCCTTTTATAGCACCTAATGTTATATAATCTGAACCAGAAGTATTTGTCGCCAAATATATTTCTAAAGAAGGACCACTATCGGTTTTAAAATTTGTTAACGATAAAATAGTTTTTTCGGTATTAACAGTTGCTTTTCCTGAAGTAGGGTGAGCACTTGAAACAAAATCACCTTCAAAAGCGGAAGCATTCATCATATCATCTTCTTCCATTTGCATTTCATCATCCATCTTTGAGGTATCTGAACTTGAACACGATTGAAAAGAAATTAGAACTAAAAAAAGTAGATAAAAGGTTTTCATAATGTTGGTTTTAAAGTGTTCCTGTTTTGGTCGAACACCATTAAAAAACATTACAGATACCTTTACCCTAAATCCTTCTTTTCCTGATTTGCCTTTTGAATAATCGCTTTTAAACGTTCCTTTCTAAGTTGTTCTTCTGTCTTTTTCTTGTTCTTCTTTTGAGCCATTAACTTAGAATGCTTCGCTTTGTTTTTTGTGTTTTTATCTCTGCCCGTTTTAGCCATAAAAATTACTTTTTATAAAACTTAACGTAACCACGGTATGCAAAAGCACCTATTAAAGCCACTATGCCTACTGTTATGGCTATAATATTAAAGCTTGCAATTTGTTGCCCAGATTGATAGGAGTGTAAACCAGAAAGGTAAAAATTAACACCAAAATAGGTAAATATGATACTAGAGAAAGCAACAATAGTCATAAGGTTAAAAAACCAACGGCTACGAAGTCCTGGAATTAATCGCATGTGGATCACAAAGGCATAAACCATAATACTAATAAGCGCCCAAGTTTCTTTTGGATCCCAGCCCCAATAACGACCCCAACTTTCATTTGCCCACATACCTCCTAAAAAGTTTCCAATGGTAAGCATTACCAAACCTACGGTTAGCGCCATTTCGTTAATAATGGTAAGTTCTTTAATGTTCAAATCCATTTTAATCTTATTCTTTTCGGTTGTAAAAATCATCAACATTAACGATACAAGCCCTAGAATCATTCCTAAAGTAAACGGACCATAACTGGCCACAATTACAGCTACGTGAATCATCAACCAATAACTATTTAAAACGGGCTGTAAGTTAGCTATAGCAGGATCCATCCAATTCCAGTGGGCAATCATTAAAAGCATGGCGGTAACAAAAGCTGTAGATGCTATGGTTAAATCACTTTTTCTTCCAAAAGCCAACCCAAAAAACATGGTGGCCCAAGCTACATAAATCATCGATTCATAAGCATCACTCCAAGGTGCATGACCCGAAATGTACCAACGTGTAATAAGTCCTAAAGTATGTAAAATAAACAGTCCTAAAATAACGAACTTAAAAACCGTAATGCTAATATTTAAAGCTTTGCTTTTTTCTTTAAAAATTTGAACAATCAACAATACAAACAATAAACTTCCAGCGTATAAATACCAACTGAAAAGCTTTTTAAAAATATCGTATTTGTTGTATAGAACCTCCGTGTTAATTTTTTCATCGCTTAACATCACTGCTCCACCATGTTGATGCTGTGTTTTTTTGAAAGCGTCCAATAATTTGGTGGCTTCAGAAAAATTGCCTGATTGTTTAGCAGCATTCAATGTATATAAATACATTCTGAAACCATTTCTTATAAAATTTGCATAAAGCGAATCTTGAACTTTATAATCGCTATGTTTAAATTCATTAGCCGAAATCCATTTGTTATTTTCATCATTTGGAATCGGGAATATTTTTAATGAAGCACCTTCAATGGTGTTATACAATAAATTAACACGCTGATCGGCTTCTTTAATTTCCTTTTGATATCCATTAGGTGCTAAAGCTTTGTAAGCATCGTCCAAAAATGGTGTTAATTTGTATTCGCCCCTTTCAGTAAAAAAATCGGCAAGAGTTGCATATTTTTCTTTGGAATCTACTTGAATAAGATGCCTAATGGTATCTGCTTTTTTAGCGGCTAAATAGATTATTGGAACGTTATACCAAAGCATTGGGCTTTCTTGCATGGATAAAAACACTTGGTTGGCATCAAAACCTTCATATTCATCATGCTTGCTTAATTTACGAAGCATTTCAGATGCATAAGTGTTCACTGGCATCATGCGCCCGCTTAAATCTTGAATTACCAAATGCCCAAAGGCATCGGCATGTTCTTTTGGAGTGATATTAGCTGCTAAAACCGAATCTATTTGTGCCTTGGTAGGTTTGTTATTATGGTTATGCCCGTCGTTTTCAGAATGGGTTTGTGCAAACGAATTCAAACCAAAACACAATATCAAAACACCTAACAATTTTGCCTTCTTTGCTTTTACTTTTTCCAATTGATTTTTTAAATCACCAAAACGAGAACCTTTTACAAACAAGATAGCCATCATCCCAAAATACAATAAAAAGTAACCAATGTACGTGATTAAAGAACCCCAATAATCGTGGTTTACAGACAGGATTGTACCTTTTTCATCGGGGTCAAAACCTGATTGGAAAAAACGATACCCTCGATGGTCCAATATATTGTTCATGAAAATTTTATAGTCGAAGCTTCCTTCTTGTTCATCAACAACCGTAACTTGACTTGAATAAGCTGAATACCCTTTTTCGGTTCCTGGATAACGCTCCGCTTCAAAATCGTTTAATTTTATGGCAAAAGGCAATTCCAACACTTTTGAGCCATATTTAAAAGCCATATCCAATCCGCCAATTTGTATTTGTTTAAAAGCGTTGTTCATGCCTTTTCCTCCCAATAAGCCAACACGTTGGGTTTCGCCATTTGTAGTGACTTTTAGCACCACGCCATCTTCATCATTCTTTAAAATTTGAGATTTTTGAACAATATCAAAAACACCTTTGACAACGGGTTTTGGAAACACCATTTGCATGTCGCCGATTACATATCGCGAACGCAACATAAGTGGCTGTAAACTATCTTTTACCAAAGTACCTTGTGCCATAGTTGCCATTACCATATACTCGCCTTCAAAAGGTGATTGGATGGTAAGTTCGTCATTTTGATATGTAATATTGATGGCACCATCTGTTGGTTTATTTAATGCAAACAAGACGTTATGAATACTTTGCACCTCGCCTACTTTTAAAAAGTGGTTATGCGCGCCTCCGCCACCAGCTTCAACTATTTTTAAATACTCATGGCCTGTTTCATCTGGAATAATATCTTCTTCTGCTCCAACAATGAACTTTTCCAATTCAATGGTTACAGGTTGTTCGTGATACTTTGTTTCAATTTTAAAATCGTTTTCCATGCGTCCCGAAAAATCGACTTCCTTTTCAAGTGGTAACCGTTGTGGCACCCCATCAATTTCATAACCACCATCAATATAGGTGGTTATGTATGTCTTTTGAGAAAGAAAGGTGTTTTCGGTAGCGCCTTCACGAATGGCCATCATGCCTTCAAAGCTAATGTATCGAGTAACAAAAGCGCCTAATAGAATAAATATAAATGCTAAATGCAATACTAAAGTAGCCCACTTTTCTTTTTTATGCAGCTGGTATCTAAAAATATTGCCCACAAAATTGATGACAAAAAACACCATAATGGCCTCGAACCACCACGCATTATAAATTAAATTTCTGGTATATGGCGTTGGCGATGTATTTTGTCCTGCATCTAAAAACGTACCTGTAGCCATAGCCGCTGCAAATACTATAAATAAAATACCGGTAAGACGTGTTGAAAAAAGAATTTTGGTGAATTTATTCTGCATGATGTGAACCCTTTTTTGAGGTCGTGCAAATTTAAGTATTTAAGTTTATTTTACTGTGTTAAAGTTTATGAAAAAGCTTCTAAGGTTTAGAGTTACAAAGTGACAGAGTTTCAAAGGTTCAAAGTTTCCTGTATTCAGCAAACTGTGACTGCGACTGCGACTGTGACTAAAAACTAACGCTCTCTTGCTTCAAAAATTTTTAAATACAGAAAAGTACCCATTTTGCGGGCGCGCTGTTTAGCGTTGTTGGCGTAGTCGCCTTCAAAAAGCTCGTCAATTGTTTGGAACCATAGGTTTAACCACAAGCCAAAATGCATTTCGGTAATGCTGTTATTGTTTTCTTTATCTACATTTACATGCGCTTCTAACGGATTGCCCAAATATTTGGTTTTTAAAAACAAACTGGCTTCCCAAAATGTGGTTAAGTTTTCTAAATGCGCATCCCAATCTTTAATAACATCGTTAAAAAAAGCACCTAAAACAGCATCTTTCCTCACTTTTTTATAAAATGAAGACACTAATAAATACACATCTTCTCGGGTTTTTATGTCTTTTTTAATCATATTACAAAGTAACGTTTTTTTGATTGTTTTACAGCTATTTGCCCTGAGCTATTGTAACTAAAAATTGCTCGATAAGCTATAGCTGCGAACAAGCGCGCAAGGGATAGAAATGGAAAGCCCACAGCAACCCCGATACTTCGGGGAGTGAGGACTTGGAATGGATAGCCCGACCCAAAGGGATGCGCCCTAAAAATTTATCATTATGCATTCGTAATTCATAATACATTAGTACTTTTGCCGTATGATTTCAGTAGTGATTCTTGGCGCTGGCAATGTAGCGACCCATTTATTTAAAACTTTCAATAAAGTAGAACAAATATCTGTTATTCAATGGTATAACAGAAGCATTAACACCTTGAAAGCCTATAAAAAAGAGGTAGATATTATTGATGATTTATCTTTACTTAAAGAAGCCGATTTATACATTCTAGCCGTAAGCGACGACGCTATTAAACCGCTTTCTTCCCAACTTCCATTTGAAAACAGATTGGTTGTACACACCTCAGGCGCTGTGGGTATTTATGATATTGATAAAAAGCACAAACGTGGCGTGTTTTACCCCTTGCAAACGTTCAGCAAAACTGCAGGTGTTGATTTTGCTAATGTACCTATTTGCATTGAAGCTTTGGAAAGTGTTGATTACCACCTGCTAAAAAAATTGGCAATTTCAATAGGAAGCCCCACTAAAAAAGTAAATACGGACCAACGCAAAGTACTGCATGTAGCTGCTGTTTTTGTGAACAATTTCACTAATCAACTTTATAGAGTGGCGCATGAAATTACCGAAAGTGAAGGTGCGGAATTCGACTTACTTAAACCGCTTATTTTAGAAACGGCTAAAAAAGTGCAAGATATGTCGCCTTACATGGCACAAACGGGTCCTGCAAAGCGCAATGATAAAAAAACTTTGAGAAGGCATTTAAAACTTTTAAAAGACCAACACCATACAGACATTTACAACCTATTAACAACCTCTATACAACGCACACATGGAAGAAAAAAGCTATAAAGAATATTTAAACCACATAACCACGTTTATTTTTGACGTAGATGGTGTCCTAACTGATGGCACTGTTTTAGTAACTACATCTGGTGAATTATTAAGAACCATGGGCATAAAAGATGGTTTTGCCATAAAATTTGCCGTAAATGCAGGTTATAATGTAGCTATTATCTCAGCAGGAACTAACGAAGGTGTAAAATTACGTTTAGAAGGTTTGGGTGTGAAAGACGTGTTTCTTGGAGCCCATGATAAAATTAAACAGTTTGAATCCTATATAAAAACCAACAACATTAAACCAGAAAACATCCTTTATATGGGTGATGATGTTGCCGATTACCCAGTTATGAAAGCAGTTGGTTTACCTACCTGCCCCCAAGATGCCATACCCGAAATTAAAGGCATATCCAAATACATTTCTCATAAAAAAGGTGGTGAAGGTGCTGCCAGAGATGTTATTGAACAGGTATTGAAAGTACAAGGAAAATGGGCGTTATAAAAAGCTTTAGGCTTTAAGCAATATGCCTTAGGCATACTTTAAACTTTTAAACTTTTTACTTTTGAACTACTTAAACCTGATTCGCTGGAAAAATTTATTAATGATTGTTTTAATACAATTACTAATTAAATACGCACTTTTAGAACCTTTTGGTGTACAAACCAGTTTAACGCCTTTAGGAATTACACTGCTTATTATTGCTACCGTTTGTATTGCTGCTGCTGGAAACATCATCAATGATATCTATGATGTTGAAACCGACTTTATAAACAAACCCGATAAACTTATTATTGGAACATCCATTTCAGAAAAAACCGCTTATAATTTATTTATACTCTTCAACGTTGTTGGTGTTGGAGTTGGATTTTATTTATCTCATTTAGTAGGACGAAGTGCCTTTTTCTCTTTATTCGTAATTGTTTCGGTACTCCTTTACGTTTACGCCAGCTATCTAAAACAAACGCTATTAATTGGCAATATTATTGTTTCAATGTTGGTTGGACTAACCCTTATTATTGTTGGCGTGTTTGAACTACTTCCTCCAATTACCAGTATCAATCAACCCACACAACTCACTTTTTTCAAAATCATTTTTGATTATGCCGTTTTTGCATTTGCAATTAACCTACTTCGGGAAATAGCTAAAGACATTGAAGATATTAATGGAGATTATCAAGCTGGCATGAATACTTTACCCATTGCAATTGGCACAGAGCGCGCTTCTAAAGTATTGTTTACGCTTTCAATTATTTTCCTGTTGGCGATTGTTTATTACGTCATCAATTCACTTTATAAAAATCAAATAGCGGTACTTTATTTTCTAGTTTCAATCATTGGACCACTACTCTACGCATGCATTAAAATTTTCAGTGCCACAACAAAAAAAGACTTTCACCATATAAGTAATGTGTTTAAATTAGTGATGCTTTTTGGAATGCTTTCACTACTTTTATACAAGTATATTTTATTATAATGCTGAACGAAAAATTAAAAAACCACAACATAATTTTAGCTTCTGCCTCTCCTAGAAGACAAGAGTTTTTTAAAACTTTGGGGTTGAATTTTGAAATTCGTTTAAAACCTATTGCCGAAGATTACCCACCAAGATTAAGACACTTTGAAATAAGCGATTATTTGGCACAACTAAAAGCATTGCCATTTAAGGGTGAACTGAAAGAAAACGACATACTAATTACAAGCGATACCATTGTTTGGCACAACAACAAAGCCTTAGGAAAACCTAGAAATGAAACCGATGCCTTTCAAATTATAAAATCGCTAAGCAATACCACGCACGAGGTGATAACTTCGGTTTGCTTTACAACCAAAACCTTAGAAAAAACCTTGAATGCCATCACAAAAGTTACTTTTAAAAATTTAACAGACGAAGAAATATCACATTATATTTCAACATGCAAACCGTTCGATAAAGCTGGCGCTTATGGTATTCAAGAATGGATAGGGCAAATTGGCGTTACCAAAATTGAAGGCTCATATTTTAATGTTATGGGCTTACCAACACACATTGTTTACAAAACATTAAACGATATAGTTAATGATTTGTGAAAACTCTAAATGGACTACTATATATTAGCTTTCTAACGTATATTTGTTATTCATTCAAATCAAATTATAAATGTTTTTTGAGACTTACAAAAGCGAATTAATAGCAACTGGAATTCTACTTCTTTTTTTACTTATTGTTAGGTTTATATCAACGACACTTATTACAAAAATTTCACGAAGAAACGGCATCAATTTAGCACGTATTCACCTAATTAACAGATACGTATCGGTTACACTCGTTTTAATAGGCATTCTTATTATTCCTTTTATTTTTGGAACACAACCCCGCGAATTGGCTCTTGTTTTCTCATCTGTTTTTGCGGTCATCGGTATTGGTTTGTTCGCTATTTGGTCTATTTTGAGCAACATCACTTCGGGCATTATCATGTTCATTTCGTTTCCTTATAAAGTAGGAGATAAAATCCAAATTCATGATAAAGATTTTCCTTTAGAAGGCATTATAGAAGACATTAGAGCGTTTCAATTGCACTTGCGTTTAGAAAATGGTGATCTGGTAACCTACCCAAACAATTTAATGCTACAAAGAGCCGTAACTCTTATTGAAAAAGATGCTATTGATGATGATGCCATAGACGGTATTTAAATATTCCTTATATTTATTAAATGGCTAAAAACAGAATTAAAAAGCATCATAAAAAACTGGGGAAAGCTCCAGGTAGTATGATTTATACGGGTAATAAATCTACTAAAAACCTGTTTGTTGAAGTTTTCGATTATAATACTGAAAAATGTATTGAAAAAGAACTTTCAACCATTGAAGAAGCTTTCGATTTTAAACATACAGATTCTATAACTTGGATAAATATTAACGGTTTAAACCATGTAGAAGAAATTGAAAAGCTTGGTATTCATTACGATTTACACCCCTTAGTATTAGAAGATTTAGTAAGCATTTCACAACGTCCCAAAATAGATGAATATGACGATTATTTATTTGTGGTGGTTAAAATGCTTTATTTAGATAAAAACGAAACCATTGTTTCAGAACAAATCAGTTTTGTTTTGGGGAAAGGTTATGTACTATCGTTTCAAGAATCTGAAGGCGATGTTTTTGATGCTGTAAGAGAACGCATTCGCCAAGGAAAAGGTAGGGCTCGCAGCATGCAAGCCGATTATTTACTTTACATTTTAATGGATGCTATTGTAGACCATTATTTTACCATTATTGAAGATTTAGGAGACAAAATTGAAGATTATGAAGACAGTATTTTTTCTGGGCAAGTAAACAAAACCATAAACAAAGACATTCAAGATTTAAAACGGGAAATACTTAGGGTGCGACGCGCTATTTTTCCGCTTCGCGAAGTTATAAACCGTATTGAAAAACACGAAAGCACACTCATTCTAAAAAAAACAAAGACCTTTTATCGTGATATTTACGACCACATAATCCAAGTATCTGAAAACATCGATATTTACCGCGAAATGATTTGGAGTTTAATGGATATGTACATGACAACCATTAGCAATAAAATGAACGAGGTTATGAAAGTGCTTACCATAATGGCATCCATTTTTATTCCATTGACCTTTATTGCTGGTATTTATGGTATGAATTTCGATTACATCCCCGAGTTGCACTACAAATACTCCTACTTCATTTTATGGGGCATCATGATTGTGATGTTTTTAGGCATGCTTTATTACTTTAAGCGAAAAAAGTGGCTCTAAACCAATCGTTTATGTCAATTTGACATTTTCAGGAATCTTGAAATAACATGAGTGTTTTTGGTATATTTTTTGAAATTATTCAATAAAATAAATTGTTTAATTTTAAAATATATTTAAAAATGAAAACACTTAAATTTATTCCAATTTTCTTTTTTCTATTTTACAACTGCAACGCACAAACCAAACAAAACAGCGAAGAAAAAGCCTTAAAACCAGACGAGAACATTCAAGTAAACAAAGAATATGATGAGTTTGGTAATTTAACAAAATATGACTCTATTTATTCTTACAGTTACTCTTCCAATGGCAAGTTAAGCGATAGTATCAAACTAAAATTTAAAAATCACTTCAGCAACCATTCTTTTTTTAATGATTCATTTTTTGATGATTTCTTTAAACAAGATTCCATTACGGGGCATTTCAACCCTCATAACTTTTTTTATGATGGTTTTATAAATCAAGATGAACATATAAAAAGCATGATGAAGCGTATGGACTCCATCCAACAACAGTTTTTCAATCACAACTTCCAAAGCATCATTCCTGCCGAACCCCAAAAAAAAGAATTTAAAAAGATTTAAAGAGGTATTTCCAAACCGTTAAATAAAGATTAAAACCAGCAAAAATGCTGGTTTCTTTTATATATTTGGCTTTTAGCTAACTATAAAAACATGCAGAAAATTCTACTTTATTTTATACTATCCTTTCTTTCATTTTCAATTTCACAAGCCCAAAAACCAGTAACCCCGTCTTCTTCAGAGGTTTTTGAATCCATTCAAAAACTAAACTTTTTAGGTTCGGTACTCTACATTGCCGCACACCCCGATGACGAAAATACCCGGTTGATTTCGTACATGTCCAACCATGTAAAAGCAAGAACCGCTTATTTGTCGTTAACACGAGGCGATGGCGGACAAAACCTTATTGGTCCGGAAATACGTGAGCTTTTAGGCGTTATAAGAACACAAGAATTACTGGCCGCGAGAGGTGTTGATGGTGGTGAACAACTGTTTACACGCGCCAACGATTTTGGCTATTCAAAAGATCCCGAAGAAACCCTAGCTATTTGGAACAAAGAAGCGGTTTTAAGCGATGTGGTATTGGCCATCCGCAAGTTTAAACCAGATATTGTTATCAATCGTTTTGACCACAGAACACCTGGTACAACGCACGGGCACCATACAAGTTCTGCCATGTTAAGTTTTGAAGCTTTTGATTTGGCGAATGATAAATCGGCTTTCCCCGATTTGCTAAAACAAGCCAGTGTTTGGCAACCTAAACGTTTGTTTTTCAATACAAATTCGTGGTTTTACAGAAGTCAAGAAGATTTCGATAAAGCCAACAAAAACAATAAATTAAGTTTTGATATTGGCGTTTACTACCCGTTAAAAGGCATGTCCAATAACGAATTGGCATCCTTGGCAAGTAGCCAACATTTATGCCAAGGTTTTGGGCGTTTATCGCAACGCGGTACACAAAAAGAATATCTGGAATTTTTAAAAGGTGATGCTTTAACCAATAACGACAATATATTTGAAGGCATTGACACATCTTGGAATCGTGTAAAAGGTGGAAAAGCCATTGGTGATATTCTATATGCTGTTGAAAATAATTTCAATTTTAAAAATCCATCTACCCATATACCTCAATTGATGGAGGCTTATAAATTACTTCAAAATATTGAAGACGAACATTGGAAAACCCAAAAAACAAAAGAATTAAAATCGATTATTGAGATGTGTGCTGGATTGTATTTAGAAGCTTCAGCCGAAGCCCAAACTAGTACTCCAAATCAAAGCATAAAAGTTAATATTGAAGCTTTAAATAGAAGTACTCAAAGTGTTATTATAGAGACTATTAAACAAGGTGATGAACAAACAATTTCAAAAAATTTAGAATTAAAAAATAATGATTCTGAAAAGTTTGAAACTACCTATTTTATTTCAAATAATGAAGCTTACACCTCACCCTATTGGTTAAACAAAAAAGGCACTTTAGGGATGTATAAAGTTGAAAACAGAGAACTGATAGGCTTACCAGAAACCCCTAAAAATGTGGTTATAGATTTCAACTTAAAAATCAATAATGTGCCCATCACCATCAGTAAACCTGTAGTATATCGTTATTCAAAACCTGATAAAGGGGAACTGTACCGTCCGTTTGAAATCATTCCAGAAGCTTCAGCTAAAATTTCAGAAAAAGTTATCATTTTCAGCAATGATAAACAACGAGACATTAATGTAATAGTAAGAGCAGGTCGGGATAATTTAGAAGGTTTTGTTGAAATTAACCATCCTAAAGATTGGAACGTTTCCCCCGAAAAGCAAAAAGTCAATATTGTTCATAAAGGAGAAGAGCAAATGGTCACTTTCACCATAATACCTCCTAAAAATCAAAGTGAAGGTTACATCAACCCTGTAGTTCATGTGGATGATAAAGCATATACCAAAGAACTTATAGAAATCAATTATGAACACATCCCTTTTCAAACGGTTTTGCTTCCTAGCGAAAGTAAAATTGTGCGTTTAGACATTAAGAAGAAAGGAGAAAACATTGCCTATATTGCTGGTGCTGGCGATGTAGTTCCTGAAAGTTTACAACAAATTGGTTACAATGTTTTAACCTTAAATCCGGATGCTATTAATGCTGAAACTTTAAGTAGGTTTGATGCCGTTGTTGTTGGTATTAGAGCTTACAATGTGGTTGAAAACCTGGAATTTAAACAACAAATTTTGTTCGATTTTGTTGCCAATGGCGGCAATATGGTTGTGCAATACAATACCAGTAGAGGTTTAAATATTAATAACATGGCGCCTTATCCTTTGAAGTTATCAAGCGATAGGGTTACCGATGAAAATGCTGAAGTCCGTTTTTTAAACCCTACGCATCCTATTTTAAATTACCCGAACAAAATCACCCTAAAAGATTTTGAAGGATGGACCCAAGAACGCGGTTTGTATTTTCCAAATTCGTGGGACGCTAAGTACACCCCTATTCTATCTATGAACGATAAAAACGAATCACCAAAAGATGGCAGCTTGTTGGTTGCCAAACATGGTAAAGGTTACTATATCTATACGGGGTTGAGCTTTTTTAGGGAATTTCCGGAAGGTGTATCGGGCGCATATAGATTGTTTGCCAACATGCTTTCTATTGGAAAAGAAGATTTAAAACCAGCATCTAAACTAAACAATTAGCCATGAGTAACGAAAAAGAAACCAAACAACCTTGGCTAAAACTGTATTCTATCGTTTTAATAGCCAACGCTGTCTATTTCATCCTGTTTTACTTAATCATGCAAGCCTTTTAATATGCAAACACTAAGCTTGATAGATTGGGTTGTTTTAAGTGCTACTTTGCTTGCTATTGTGGTATACGGTACATGGCAAACTCGGGGCAGTAAAAATGTTCAAGATTATTTAAAAGGGGGCAATACCTCAAAATGGTGGACCATTGGTTTATCGGTTATGGCTACCCAAGCCAGTGCTATTACCTTTCTTTCTACACCAGGGCAGGCATTTAACGATGGCATGGGTTTCGTACAATTTTATTTTGGATTACCTATTGCCATGGTAGTTATTTGTATGGTATTTATTCCGTTGTACCATAGGTTAAATGTTTACACCGCTTACGAATTTTTAGAAAATCGCTTCGATTTAAAAACCAGAACTTTAACCGCCATATTGTTTTTAATACAACGTGGTTTAGCCGCCGGCATTACCATTTTTGCTCCTGCTATTATTCTGTCGGTTGTATTGGGCTGGGATTTATTGACCCTCAATATCATCATAGGCTTTTTAGTAATTATCTATACCGTTTCGGGTGGTACACGTGCTGTAAACGTGACGCAAAAACATCAAATGGTGGTTATTTTTATTGGCATGTTGGTAGCGTTCTTTTTAATTGTTGATAAACTTCCGGAAGATATCACCTTTAGCAAAGCGCTTTCTATTGCAGGTGCCAATGGGAAGATGGAAATATTGGATTTTTCGTTCGATTTAAACAATCGCTATACTTTTTGGAGCGGCATTATTGGTGGTACGTTTTTAATGCTCTCATATTTTGGGACCGATCAAAGCCAAGTGCAACGGTATCTTTCAGGAAAATCAGTTAAAGAAATGCAATTGGGATTGATTTTTAATGGTATACTGAAAGTACCTATGCAATTTTTCATCCTTTTGGTTGGGGTTATGGTTTTTGTGTTTTACCAATTTAATGAAGCTCCCATCAACTTTAATCCAACAGCGACTGAACTGATTTTAAATTCGAAATACGCCGAGGAATTCAAAAGTCTTCAACAGGAGCAACAATCACATTTTGAAGAGAAACAAGTACTCATAAAATCGTTATTGCATTCTGAAAATGAAGCTACTTCAAAAGCTATTTCAAAAGCCAATAAAGCTAGTGATTCCATCAGAAATAAAGCAAGAAACTTAATTGATAAAGTATCCCAAAACCAAAGTATTAAAGTTGAAAGTAATGATAAAGATTACGTTTTTATTCACTTCATTTTAAATAATTTACCACGCGGACTTATTGGTTTATTGTTGGCTGTTATTTTAAGTGCCGCCATGTCCAGTACATCCAGTGAACTGAACGCTTTAGGCTCTACAACCACCATAGATTTATACAAACGAAACACCTCTGAAAAGACCGAAGAACACATGGTTAAAGCATCCAAATGGTTTACGTTTGCATGGGGAATCATTGCCATTGGGGTGGCTTGCATTGCTAATCTTGCCGAAAATTTAATTCAGCTTGTAAACATTATTGGGTCTATTTTCTACGGAAATGTGTTAGGTATCTTTTTACTGGCATTTTTCTTTAAATTTGTAAAAGGTCAAGCGGTTTTTATAGCTGCATTAATTACCCAAGTTATTGTAATTGCACTGTATTTTCTAGATGTATACCATCATATCAATTTGCCTTTTTTATGGCTAAACTTTGTAGGCTGTGCTATTGTTATTGCTATAGCATGTAGCCTTCAACTAATTATTAAAAATGACGACACCATCCGAACTTAAAAAAATAAAATGGGGTATTATAGGTTTAGGAAGAATTGCTAATAGTTTTGCAACCGACCTACTAACAATTCCTGATGCCGAATTATATGCCGTTGCATCAAGAGATCAAGAAAAAGCAGATTATTTTGCTGATAAATATGATGCTAAAAAAGCATATAATAGCTATGAAGCATTGGCAAACGACCCTGAAATTGATGCTGTTTACATTGCAACACCACATGCTTTGCATAAAGAAAATGCACTTATGTGTTTAGAAAAGGGCATTGCTGTTTTAGGTGAAAAACCGTTTGCTATGAATGCTGCTGAAGTAGACCAAATGATAGCTAAAGCCAAAGAAAAGAACGTACTTTTAATGGAAGCACTTTGGACGTATTTTTTACCACATTATCAATACGTTTTGAAATTATTAGAGAGTAAAACGTACGGCAGCATTTTAAAAATTGAAAGTGATTTTGGCTTTCAACGAGAATACAACACAAAAACCAGATTGTTTAATAAAGCAATGGGCGGTGGTAGCTTATTGGATATTGGCATCTACCCTATTTTTGCAACACTTTCTACACTTGGTTTACCTAAAAACATGGAAGCATCGGCTACTTTCTTTGAAAATGGCACCGACTCTTCATGCAGTATGGTTTTTAATTATGACAACGGTGCAAAAGCCTATTTAAAAAGTTCGCTTTTAGAAGTATTACCGACACAAGCCATTTTTTATTGTGAAAAAGGAACTATTAAGATTAACACCCAATTTCATGCGCCAACAACGGTTACCATCATAGCAAATGGAAAAGAAGAAACAAAAAATTTTGGATATAATACTGTTGGGTATAACTACGAAACCATTCACTTCAACCAACTCATTCGGGATGGTAAAACTGAAAGCGATATTATGACTTTTGATTTTAGCAAAAACCTGATTAAAACATTGGACAGCGTTAGGGAAATTATTAATCTTGAATATTAAAAGTCAAGTTAGAATTACTTTTTGTTAAATATATTTGTCTAAATGTAAAGTTTGCTTTACTTTTGATCTATCAATCATATAAATCAATCTAAAAACGAGCAAATATGAAAACAAATTATTTATTACCAAACAAATATAAAAAAATTGGTTGGGTACTATTTTTAACAGGAATCATTCTGGGAGTGTCTCTTCAAATTTTTGATTCAACTGAAGATATCTTTAATTTGGATTTAATTAATAATTTTGGATTTGAATTCTTAGATGAAATTATTTCAATTTTAATAATTATTGGAGGTTTATTAGTGGGTTTTTCAAAGGAAAAGATTGAGGATGAATTTATTCATAAGTTAAGACACGAATCGTTAGTTTGGGCAATTATACTAAATTATATCATTCTTTTCCTAACAGTTATATTTATCTATGAAGGTGATTTTTTCACTGTTTTGGTTTATAATATGTTTACACCATTAATTTTCTTTATTGTTCGCTTTAATTTTTTAAAACTAAAATCTAATAGCGATGAAGAATAGCATAAAGGTTCAACGGGCCATTCACGATATGACACAATCAGATTTAGCCAATAAAATTGGGGTTAGTAGGCAAACTATAAATGCTATGGAAAAAAACAAATATGTACCCTCAACCGTACTTTCACTAAAAATAGCACGCCTTTTTAAAATTTCAGTAGAAGAAATATTCACCTTAGAAGATGAAGATTAAAAACAAAAATGCGCAACTTTATCAGTTGCGCTTTTATATATTCTATTGACTTAATTTCTAACAATCTAGAAATCTAAACTTTGTAAAAATTACATACTTCCCCACTCTTTAAGCGAGTCTTTATTCATCTTAACATAATCTGCATTTCCAGCATTCTCTGCAGCGGCCAATGATTTTTTTGCAGCAGCAATAGCACCTTTTTTATCTCCAAACTTTGCATAAATTAACGACTGTTGTCTTAATTGCCAAAACGCTACCTTATCGCCTGCCATGGTTATCGCTTTATCAATCCAAGTTTTAGCTTGCTTAATGTCTTTTCCTTCTTGCAAATAATAAACAGCCGCCGCGTAATAATCGTTTCCGGTTGGTGTTCCATTCATAACATCATTTATGTTGGCAAGCACCATATCATCCGTTGGAACTTCTATTTTAACACCTACATAAACACTTTCCCAAAGCATTCCTAAAACTGCCGAACTACTTGTTAAATCATCAAAAGTCATAGTGAAAGTTTCTATTTTAACAGGCATTGGGTACACCTCAGCATTTACCATAGCCATCACTTTAGAATCATCCCATTCTTTAGGCAATCCAGAATTAGAGGCATCACTGTAAAACACAACGTTCCAAGAGGTTTCGTTTGGTGTTGCAAAAATAGCATAGCTACCGGCTTTTAATTTATTATCACCAATGGTTACATCGGTACTAAACGTAATTTTTGTATTAGCATTGGCTCCTAAACGCCAAAGTCTTCCGTAAGGCACTAAATCGCCAAAAATAACGCGATCTCTCATGGATGGTCTGGAGTATTCAAGTACCACATCGGTTAAACCAACTTTTTGTTCTACTTTACTAAACGGACTAGGTTGTGGGGTTTTTATTTGAGCATCAACAGAATAGACTGCTGTTATTGCCATCAAAATCAGTAATAATTTTTTCATAATCGAAATTTTTAAGTTTTTATAAATTTAATGAATAGTACCTTTTAAAATGTTAACAAAACCTTAAATTACATGGCTTTAGGCTTGTTATTCTCTGTTTAAACAAATTGTTATTAATTTTAAATGATCAATCTAGCAACGCTAAGATAGTTTACATTTCCTTTAACTAAGACCTTCATTTTCAATCTAAATAAATACTGATTACAAATATTTTCGCTTGTTTGAAATTTAATTTTTATTAGTATTACATATCTGTTAATTTAACACCTACTTTTGTAAAAACTTTTTTTTAATTACTCCATAAAATAGAATGAATCAAAAGATAATAACCATTTTTATATTATTTTCTTCTTTTATTTCAATATCACAAACACGATATGTAGATCGGGTTTTTGATAGTATTTCATCTAAAACATATACATATTCCATACGGGATAAGGATACTTTAAAATTAGATGTTTACCAACCAAAAAATGATTCCATACTTGGTAGACCACTTTTTGTAATTATACATGGTGGCGGTTTTATGAAAGGTGAACGCAATGAAAGTTCCTTAATATATTTGGCCGAAAATGTTGCTAAAAAAGGTTTTGTTGTTGCTTCAATTGACTACAGATTGGTTAAAAATAAATTTATTAATTGCAGTTATCCTGCTAACGATAAAATAAAAGTATTCTCAAACGGAGCTGAAGATTTACTGAATGCGCTACAATATCTTGTAAAATATAAGAATGCATTTTTAATAGATGATAGCAAAATAATATTATTTGGAGTAAGCGCAGGTGGTGAAACTGCATTAAATATAATTTATAACAGAGATTTTATTATAAAAAACAAGGATGTTTATAAAGATATTAAGCCCGCAGCAGTTATTTCTCTATCTGGTGCGATATTTAAACCTGATTTAATAACCAAAGAAAATTCAATTCCAACGGTATTGTATCATGGTGTAAATGATAAAGTGGTACCTTACGATACCAGTTCTCATCAATCTTGCTTGCCAACTTCACCAGGCTTTCTGTTTTTAAGCGGTTCTAAAATTATTTCAGAAAAATTAGAGCTTAACAAAACTAGTTTTCTGTTATATAGTTACTTGAATAAAGGACATGATATTTTTAATTTACCCAATGACGATTTTTATCAAGCTTTTGTATTCGTAAATAGAACAGTTTTCAATAATAAATTTTACCAAGCTAAAATTACGCAATAGCCATATTAATCCACATTCTGTCTTTTTATTACAACATTTGATAATGAAACTCACATAATAAGTTAAATTTTGTTTAATCTTGTTTAATAAAGATTAAACGTTTTGTATATTTGCTATATAACTCATTATTATGGCAAAAAAGAAAATTATTACAAGCAACGACATTATTTCATTTTACATGGATTATGTCTTAGAGCACAATGAAAATCCAAAATCAGTTTATGCTTTTGCTAAAGCAAATAATTTTGAAGAAGCTAAATTTTACGAACATTTTGGCTCCTTTGAAGCCGTAGAGAAATTCATTTTTAAAGCATTTTTTGATAATACTATTTCTGCATTAAACAATAATGAAGAGTACCTATCATTTGATGCTAGAAACAAGCTATTAAGTTTCTACTTTACATTCTTTGAAAATTTAACAGCCAACAGAAGTTATGTTGTTTACGCTTTACACAAGTATAAAAACAGCATGAAAGGGTTATCTAAACTATCTAAACTTAGAAAAAGTTTCACAAATTACATTCAAAGTTTTGGTATTGAAACCATTGATGTAAAACAAGAGCAGCTAGAAAAAATTCAAAATAAAGCAATACAAGAATCTGGATGGATACAGTTCCTTTTAACCCTAAAGTTTTGGTTGGAAGACACCTCTGCATCTTTTGAAAAAACTGATATTTTTATTGAAAAATCAGTTAACACGAGCTTCGATGTATTAAACATTGCACCACTAAAAAGTGTTATTGACTTTGGAAAATTCATTTTCAAAGAAAAAATGCACATGAACTAAAATATATGAAAACAATAGATTCTATTCCTGTTTCTAAAATACACCGAGCCTCAAAACTAGTTTCTACGGGTGCAAAAGTTGGCGTTAATTATTTAAAATATTATGGTGATAAATTAACCAAAACAGAAACTGAAGCTAGAGCCACATTAAATGAAAATAATGCTGAAGATATTTACGATAGTTTAAAACAACTTAAGGGAAGTGCTTTAAAAGTAGCTCAAATGTTAAGTATGGAAAAAAGCATTATGCCACAGGCTTATGTCGAAAAATTTTCGTTGGCACAATTTTCTGTTCCGCCATTATCGCCTCCATTGGTATTAAAAACTTTTAAAAATTATTTTGGCAAACAGCCAAATGAATTATATGATTCCTTCAACTCAACTTCTGTAAATGCTGCAAGTATTGGTCAGGTACATGTAGCAACTAAAAATGGGAAAAAACTTGCTGTGAAAATCCAATACCCAGGAGTTGCACAAAGTATTGCGTCCGATTTGGCTCTGGTTAAGCCTATTGCTATGAAAATGTTTAATATTAAGGGAAAAGACTCGGATAAATACTTTAAAGAAGTGGAAGGAAAGTTAATTGAGGAAACAAATTATATATTAGAAATGCAGCAAAGCAAAGAGATATCTCAAGCTTGTAAGCACATTTCTAACCTTTTGTTTCCTCAATATTATGAAGCATTATCATCCGATAGAATTATCACGATGGATTATATGGAAGGTGAACACCTTTCGGAGTTTACCGCTCATAATACCAATCAAGAAACTGCCAATAAACTTGGGCAAGCACTTTGGGATTTTTATATGTTCCAAATTCATAAGCTAAAAAAAGTTCATGCAGATCCGCATCCTGGAAATTTTTTAATTTCTGAAAATGGAGAATTAATCGCGCTCGATTTTGGTTGTATGAAAACCATTCCAAATAATTTTTATATACCTTATTTTGAATTGGCCGAACCAAAAAATATTTCAAATCAAAAATATTTTGTTCAAAAATTATACGAATTGGAAATTTTGCGTGAAGATGATTCAAAAGAAGAAGTTGAATTTTTTACCGAAATGTTTCATGAACTTTTAAGCTTATTTACACAACCGTTTCATGTGGAAACCTTCGATTTTTCTGATAGTGATTTCTTCGGAAAAATTGCAGAATTAGGACAGCGTTATTCCAAAAATACTGAATTAAAAAAAATGAATGGAAATCGTGGTTCTAAACATTTCATCTATATAAACCGTACCTTTTTTGGATTATATAACTTGATGTTCGATTTTAAGGCTAAAGATGTAAAGATTAACAATTTTAAAAACTTGTAATGCCACATTTTAGTCAAGATGATATTAATAAGCTAGAGCATTTATATAAAATCAACCTTATAAACAGCTGTTCTGGTTTTAAATCGGCTAATTTAATTGGCACAAAATCTTCAAACGGTATTAGTAATGTAGCCATATTTAGTTCGGTAACGCATATTGGTTCCAATCCGGCATTGTTGGGTTTCTTTTTAAGACCAACAACCGTTATTAGAAACACCTATGATAATATAAAAGAAACTGTTTTTTTTACCATAAATCATATAAATGAAACTATTATGGAAGATGCGCATCACACATCGGCAAAATATAATTCCAATGTTTCAGAATTTGATGTTACTAATCTAGAGGAAATTTATAAAAACAATTTTTTTGCACCATTTGTAAATGGATCCCCTGTACAAATGGCCATGAAATATGTTGAAGAATACCCCATTCAAGCAAATGGAACCATATTAATTATAGCTGAAATTTTAGATTTATATCTTGAAGATTATTTATTAGAAAGCGATGGTTTTGTAAACCTATCAAAAGCAAACACTGTAGCTATTAATGGGTTAGATGGCTATGCGCTTCCTAAATTAAAAACACGTTTAGAATACCAAAGACCAAAAAAAATATCTGAAATTAAACCAAAATAAATGAAAATACTCGTTACAGGCGCTACAGGTTATATTGGTAAACGACTTATACCGATACTCATTAATGAAGGACACCACGTAGTTTGTGCTGTAAGAGATGCTTTAAGGGCAGACAAAACATATTTGGAAGACGAACATATTAGCATTGTTGAAGCAGATTTTTTAAAACCCGAAACTTTAAATAGTATTCCAAAAGATATTGATGTTGCTTACTATCTTATACATTCCATGTCGAACACATCAAGAGATTTTGAAATTTTAGAAGCAAAATGTGCCGAGAATTTCAAAACGTATTTTGATGATTCTAAGTTAAAGCAAACCATTTACCTAAGTGGTATTACCAATGAAGAAAACCTATCTAAACATTTACAATCTAGAAAAAACGTTGAAGAATTATTAGTATCAAACACTTATGCGCTTACTGTTTTTAAAGCAGGCATTATAGTGGGTTCTGGCAGTTCTGCTTTTGAAATTATTCGCGATTTGGTTGAAAAATTGCCAGTTATGGTAGCTCCAAAATGGCTAAACACTAAAACGCAACCACTAGCGGTAAGAGATGTTCTGGCATTTTTATCAAAAGCAAAAGCAAACCAAGAACTTTACAATAAAAGCTTCGATATTTTTGGTCCCGAAATTTTAACCTATAAGCAAATGCTTTTAGAATTTGCTAAAATTAGAGGTTTAAAGCGTTACATTTTAACAGTACCAGTAATGACGCCAAAACTATCATCTTACTGGCTATACTTTGTAACCTCTACATCCTATAAATTAGCATCAACGTTGGTGGATAGTATGGGTGTTGAAATTGTTGGAAAACAAAGTGACATCAACAAAATTTTAGATATAAAACCTATAACCTACACCGAAGCTGTACAACTAGCTTTTGAGAAAATTGAACAAAACAGTATTGTTTCTAGTTGGAAAGACTCTATGGTAAGTAGTGGTCGATTGAATACTAATTTCCATAAATACATAAACGTACCAAAGTATGGTTGTTTTAAAGATTTTAAACAACGAAACATACTTGATGAAACTAAAACCATCAATAAAATATGGTCTATAGGCGGAACAACAGGGTGGTATTATGGCAATTTTTTATGGAAACTAAGAGGTTATCTAGATAAACTAGTTGGTGGTATTGGATTAAGACGCGGAAGAACCCATATTTCAGAATTAAATACAGGTGATGCCTTAGACTTTTGGCGCGTTATTTTTAGTGATAAAAAAGAAAAAAAATTATTGCTCTATGCCGAAATGAAACTTCCTGGTGAAGCTTGGTTGGAATTTAAAATTGAAGACGGTATTTTAAAACAAACAGCCACGTTTAGACCTCGTGGTCTTTGGGGGCGTTTATATTGGTACAGTGTACTGCCCTTTCATGGAATCATATTTAACGGTATGATAAACAAACTGGTTTCATAATAAAACTATAAAACATGGATACAATTGCAATTATTGGCGGAAGTAAGGGTATTGGAAATGCCATTTTAAAAAACTTGGTAGAAACCCACAAAGTGATAAACATAAGCAGAACAGCTCCTGAATTAACCCATGTTAATTTAACACATTATACATGCGATATTTTAAAGGATGAATTACCAGAAATTAATTCTTTAAACGGATTGGTTTATTGCCCAGGAAGCATCAACTTAAAACCTATTTCCAGATTGAGTTTGGATGAATTTCGTGATGACTTTGAAATTAATGTTCTTGGTGCCGTAAAAACCATACAGAAATATCTAGATGTTCTAAAAAAAGGAAACAAACCATCTATAGTATTGTTTAGCACGGTAGCTTCTAAACTTGGCATGCCTTACCATGCAAGTATTGCCACGGCAAAATCGGGTATCGAAGGTTTGGTGAAATCGTTAGGCGCAGAACTTGCCCCAACTGTTCGTATTAATGGTATTGCTCCAACAGTTACCAATACAGACTTAGCTTCAAAGTTATTACGAAACGATAAAATGAGAGAAACCATTACAGAACGCCATCCTCTTAAAAAAACATTAAACCCTGAAGAGGTTGCTCAAATGACAATATTTTTACTATCAGACAAAGCCGCTTCATTTTCTGGTCAAATTTTCCAAATGGATTACGGCATCGTATCTTTTAAAATATAAACACATGAAAAAACTAATTTTATTAAGCCTTATGTTATCATTTTTCTCAAAATCTAAAGCGCAAACAGAACCTTCTGAATCTATTTACAATATCAAAATAAATAGTTTACAGGAACAACCCATTGATTTGGCACTTTTTAAAGGCAAACACATCTTATTTGTAAATGTGGCTTCTAAATGTGGTTTTACGGGTCAATACGAAGATTTGCAAAAATTACACGAAACTTATAAAGACAAACTAGTAGTTATAGGTGTTCCGTGCAACCAATTTGGTGATCAAGAACCCGGAACTTTCAAAGAAATTGAAACATTTTGTAAAGCCAATTACGGAGTTACATTTTTAATGACCGAAAAAATAGATATTAAAGGTACGAACCAACATCCATTATACCAATGGCTTACAAAGCAATCTAAAAATGGAAAAACCGATTCATCAGTTAAATGGAATTTTCAAAAATATTTGGTTAGTCCAAAAGGACAACTGGTAGATTATTATTTTTCAGTTACCAAACCATTAAGCGAAAAAATCACAAAACATTTACAATGAAAACTTTAAAATACTTCTTCGTTTTTTTAATCATCAATTTTGCTGCATTAGGCATTGGTGTTTTACTTATGAAAAATGGTCCGCAAACCGAATGGTACCTGCAACTTAACAAAGCTCCTTGGACGCCACCTGGTTGGGTTTTTGCTACCGCTTGGAACAGTATCATGCTATGCTTTTCAATCTATATGGCATATCTATACAAACTACTTCCAAACACTAAGGTAAAAACACTTTTTACCATACAGTTTATTTTAAATGTTGGTTGGAATTATGTGTTTTTTAATCAGCATCTCATCACTTTGGGGCTTATCGTTATTTTATTGTTAACAGCCATTATCACTGTATTTCTGTATGATTTTAAAAAACTATTATCGTACAAAACACTTTTCATACTCCCTTATTTTCTATGGCTGTGTATAGCTTCTTCTTTAAATCTCTATATACTCCTTTACAATTAAACCATGAAAATCTACACGCTCCATAAAAAACAAAATCTTCCCATTTCCATACAAGAAGCTTGGGATTTTTTATCAAACCCCAGAAACCTAAAAACCATTACACCAGATTATATGGGGTTTCAAATACTTTCAGGCGCAGATAAACCCATGTATTCAGGACAAATAATCCAATATATTGTAACACCCGTTTTAGGTATTAAAACCAAGTGGGTTACCGAAATTACGCATGTTGTAGATAAATATTATTTTGTAGACGAACAACGTTTTGGTCCCTACGCCTTGTGGCACCATAAACACTTTTTAAAAGAAATAAATGGAGGTGTAGAAATGGAAGATATTATTGATTACAAAATACCTTTTGGAGTCTTAGGGCAATGGATGCATCCCTTTTTAGTAAAACCAAAATTGGAAGAAATTTTTAATTACAGAACAAAAAAGCTTGAAGAATTATTTGGTAAATATTAAATGAAACAAACAATGAACATATTTTGGTTTCGTCGTGATTTACGATTGGATGATAACCACGGCCTATTTGAAGCTTTAAGTGGAAACCAACCCGTACTTCCTATTTTTATTTTCGATACGGAGATTTTAGAGAAGCTCCCAAAAGATGATGCTCGGGTTACATTTATTCACCATTCATTACAAAACATTAGAAAAACACTTTGGGAAAAATACAATAGCGGTGTTGCAATCTATCACGGAAAACCATTGAATATTTTTTACCAACTGATTGAAGATTATAATATCAATTCGGTATATACCAATCATGATTATGAACCATATGCCAAGGAACGCGATTTAGAAATTCAAACTTTTTTAGCTGAAAACAACATCGAATTCAAAACCTTTAAAGACCAAGTTGTTTTTGAAAAAGATGACATTGTAAAAGCAGATGGCACACCGTATATGGTTTACACGCCGTATATGAAAACGTGGAAAGCCACTTTTAAAACTAAAGATTTAGAAACATTTGACACAAAACCACTTCTAAATAATCTCATCAAAAACCAAGATTTACCCAATTTAAAATTATCGGATATTGGTTTTAAAATTTCAAATCAAAAAATATCCGATTATACAATAACCCCAACCCTTATACAAAACTACGAAGCAACACGAAATTTCCCTTCAAAAGACACGACATCAAAATTAGGACCTCATTTACGTTTTGGTACCGTAAGCTTACGAAAAATGATGCAAGAGGCCACTGCCGAACAAAACGAAACTTTCTGGCAAGAACTTATTTGGCGCGAATTTTTCATGATGATTCTTTGGCACTTTCCGCATACAGTAACAGAAAGTTTTAAGCCTCAATACGACCGCATTGTATGGAGAAATAATGAAGCGGAATTCAAACTATGGTGCGAAGGCAACACAGGTTATCCTTTGGTTGATGCGGGTATGCGACAACTTAACCAAACAGGTTTTTTGCACAACCGTGTACGTATGTTGGTTGGTAGTTTTTTATGCAAACACTTGCTTATAGATTGGCGCTGGGGCGAAGCTTATTTTGCTGAAAAACTACACGATTATGAGCTTGCTAGCAATATAGGTAATTGGCAATGGGTAGCTGGTTGTGGTGTAGATGCAGCACCTTATTTCCGCATATTTAACCCAACCACACAAATTGAAAAGTTCGATAAAAACTTGGAATATATTAAAAAGTGGGTGCCTGAATTTCAAGAACTCACCTACCCAACACCTATAGTAGATCATAAATTTGCTAGAGAACGTTGTTTGCAAACTTATAAAACTGCATTATCATAGTTTATTTTATGCTTTCATAAAAATTAACTAAATTTAGTATAAGTAAATTTCATGTAAACTTTACCTAGTTTATTTTACTTTAATTCCTCTTATTTATGAAAATAAAAAGACTTCATATTATTTTAATGATAATAGGCGTCCTATTACTCATTCCATTCATTGCCATGCAATTTACAAATGAAGTTGATTGGGACACAACCGACTTTTTAACTATGGGAAGTTTGCTACTTGGTACTGGATTATTATGTGAATTTGTTTTAAGAAAAGTGACTAAATTTAAGCACCGAGTAACGCTCATTCTATTCATAATTTTAGTGTTTATACTTATTTGGGCCGAAATAGCTGTTGGTATTTTTGGAACACCATTAGCCGGTAGTTAAATTATACTTAATAGTAGCTATTATAATCTTTCAACCCTTTTATATTTAGTATCTTGCAAAATTCTGATAAAAAATCATCAGAAATCTATTAAAATATAACAAAATTCATGAAGATTATTGAAACTGCTTTAGAGTTTGAACAACGGAAGCAAACTTTTAAAACAACAAGCGAACGCATAGAAGCATCTAGAGAAGCAAAAGACCTTATATTAAACTTGAATACCATCTATAAAAAGGAACAAGACCCCAAAATAATGGATCTTATGAAACGGTTAACAAGCATTAAACAGAAAATTGAAAAAAGGCTAAAAGGAAGACCTTAAAAACAAAAAAACACGTTTTATACGTGATTTTTTGTTTTAAGCCTCAAACTATCAAAATAATATAGACTTAATATGTGTATTTCTTAAATTTTAATCTATTCTCTCAATCTTAGCACCAATAGCACGTAAACGCTCATCAAATCGCTCATAACCACGATCTATTTGCTCTATATTTTGAATGGTTGATGTTCCTTTTGCTGAAAGCGCTGCAATAAGCAACGAAACCCCAGCACGAATATCAGGCGAACTCATGGTGGTTGCTTTCAATGTCGATTTAAAGTCATGACCAATTACGGTAGCTCTGTGCGGATCGCAAAGAATAATCTTCGCCCCCATATCAATCAATTTATCAACAAAAAACAAGCGGCTTTCAAACATTTTTTGATGGATAAGTACACTTCCTCTAGCTTGGGTAGCTACTACCAAAATAATGCTCAATAAATCGGGCGTAAATCCTGGCCACGGCGCATCGGCAATGGTTAAGATAGACCCATCAATAAAACTTTGTATTTCGTAACCTTTGGTATGTGCAGGAATATAAATATCATCACCTCGTCTTTCAACAGTAATTCCTAGTTTTCTAAAAACAGAAGGAATGACTCCTAAATCATCCCAAGAAACGTTGGTAATGGTAAGTTCACTTTTTGTCATAGCCGCAAGACCAATCCAGCTACCAATTTCAATCATATCGGGCAACATGGTATGTTCTGTGCCTCCTAAAGCTTCAACCCCATCAATAATAAGCATATTAGACCCTACGCCGCTAATTTTAGCACCCATACGATTTAACATTTTGCATAATTGCTGTAAATAAGGCTCGCAAGCTGCATTGTATATGGTAGTACGACCTTCGGCCAACACTGCTGCCATAACTATATTGGCAGTTCCTGTTACCGATGCTTCTTCTAAAAGCATATAAGTACCTTTCAGCTTTTTGGATTCTACACCATAAAACTGTTCTTCTTTACTGTATCTAAATTTAGCCCCTAAATTAATAAGGCCTTCAAAATGTGTATCTAAACGACGACGCCCAATTTTATCACCTCCCGGTTTAGGAATATAGCCTTTACCAAAACGAGCTAGCATAGGCCCAACAATCATGATAGAACCACGTAAACCACGTCCATCTACCTTAAACTCATCCGATTCTAAGTATTTTAAGTTAACCTCATCCGCTTGAAATGTATACGTACCGTGTTCTAATTTTTCAATTTTAACACCTAGTTTTTTAAGTAAGTTAATAAGCTTATTAACATCAACAATATCGGGGATGTTTTTAATGGTAACCAATTCTGGCGTTAGCAAAACCGCACATAAGATTTGTAGCGCTTCGTTTTTTGCACCTTGTGGCTGTATACTACCTTTTAGTTGATGGCCACCTTCAATTTTAAATGTTCCCATATAGTTTAGAAGCGTTTTCTTTTATGACTAGAGGAGCTCTTTTTATGATGCCCACCTTTTTTGTTACTATTGCTATTAGAAAATTTCGTTTTGGTACGCATTAAACTTGTAGCGTCCGTTAAGTCTTCTTCCGAATTTTTCAAATTTATTTTTCCACCCGAAAGTTCGTATAAATGCTGATAAATAACATCATCCTCCACCGTGTCTTTATTCCAATTTAGAAAACACTTTTTCATGTGGTTGGCAATGGTATAGGTTAAGGCTTCTTTTAAGTCGCCTTCTTCCCATGTATTGGCAACATCAATCATGGTTTTTATATTGTTTCCATAAAAACGGTATTTAGGGAAATTCTGTGGGTATTTTAAAGGTTCTGGACGTTCCTCCAAAAGTTCCTTTGTAGGCTTTGGGTAATCAGAATCCACATCCAATTCAAAATTAGACATGATGAAAAGTTGATCCCAAAGTTTGTGTTGGAAATCTGGAACATCTCTTAAATGCGGTTGCATATTTCCCATTACCGCAATAATGCCTCTTGCAACTTTATTGCGTTCTTCTTTGGTTTCTAAAGTTTTAGCATGATTGATCATTTTCTGCATGTGGCGTCCATATTCAGGTATAATCAAATGTTCACGCTCTGTGTTGTATTCTAATTCGTCTATCGTCAAAATAAATGTGTAGAGTTAATATTTGGGCATGTAGTTGTTATGCCTGTGCAAAATACAAAAAAAAACTAAAGACTTATTACGCCTTCTACTTTTTCTGCTACTTCTTTGTACTTTTCTATAACAACCTCAGGATTTTTCAACAAAACATTTACAGAAATGCTCGTGTATTTGCCGTTTTTAGACTCGATGGTGTTAATAACAGCCCCCATATTATCAAATATAGATTCCACCTTGGCAATATTGGAAACATCCGATTTAATAATAAATTTATATAAATATTCCGATGGCCAACTAGCTGTATCGTATAATTGTGCTCTTAATTTTTCGTAAAATTCATCCGAATTTGGAGGTGTACTCATAGTGTTTTTATCTACTGCAAATATACGTTTAGTAAGTGTATTACAAAAAAATAAAAATACTTAAAATTTGGGCGTTCCCCTCCTCCCTCGGGTCGGGCTATCCGCTATATCTTTTTAAAAAATTTTCGCCTGTATAAAGGACAAACCAATCTACTTATTTGCGCTAAGAACCATAATTTTGTCTCATTAATTTTTAAAAAGGATACCGCTTCTATCCCTAACACACCTCCCCGCAGGCAAATCTCAAACGCAGCACCTATCAAAGCTGTAATTGTAAATTCGTAATTCTTAATTCGTAATTCTTAATTCATAATTCATAAATTTACAGCATAAAATTTCTCTATTGAATACCAAAAAGATTGTAATAACTGGTGGCCCAGGCACTGGAAAATCGACTTTAATAAACGAACTCATCAAACGCGGTTACACGTGTCTTGAAGAAATTTCGCGTCAAATTATTCTAGACGCTAAAAAAAAAGGCATAGACCAATTGTTTTTAACCGAACCCTTATTGTTTAGCGAATTGCTTTTAAAAGGCAGAAAACAACAATTTGAAGACGCCAACAAACTACAATCCGACCTTGTTTTTTTTGACAGAGGCGTTCCCGATGTGCTGGCCTATATGGATTTTATTGGCGACACCTATCCACAACATTTTATCAACACCTGCAAAAAAACTGAATACGACATCGTTTTTATCCTAAAACCTTGGGAAACCATTTATACCAGCGATAATGAGCGTTATGAAAGTTTTGAACAAGCCTTGGAAATACACGACCATTTGTTAAATACCTACCAAAAATTCAACTACAAATTAATTGATGTGCCTTTTGGTACCGTTGAAAACCGAACCGATTACATTTTAAGCCTGTTAAAAGCATAAATGGAACAACCCATAAACATACTGGAACGCTATTGGAATTTCACCGAATTCCGCCCCGAACAAGAGGCCATTATAAACGCCGTTATTGAAGGGGAAGATACGTTTGTACTACTACCAACAGGTGGTGGTAAATCCTTATGTTTTCAAATTCCGGCATTGGCAAAAGAAGGTATTTGCGTGGTTATTTCGCCTTTAATTGCATTAATGAAAGACCAAGTTCAGCAGTTAAACGATAAAGGCATTAAAGCCATGGCACTCACCAGTGGCATCACATACAGCCAGTTGGATACGCTTTTGGATAATTGTATTTATGGTAATTACAAGTTTTTGTACCTCTCGCCCGAGCGTTTACAACAAGAATTGGTACAAGACCGCATCAAGCAAATGCATGTAAATTTAATTGCGGTAGATGAAGCGCATTGCATCTCGCAATGGGGTAGCGATTTCAGACCTGCCTACAAAAACATTGCGTTGTTACGTCAACTACAACCCACCGTAAATGTAGTAGCATTAACCGCATCGGCAACCCCAAAAGTGGTAGATGATATCATAAAGGAGCTCGATTTTATTCAACCTAAAATATTCAAACAATCGTTTTCCAGACCCAATTTGGGCTATATGGTGTACCATGAAAACGATAAATACTACCGCATTGAAACCATTTTAAAAAAATACAAAGAACCATCTATCATTTACGTTCGAAATAGAAAATTAACTTTAGATGTGTGTTCTTTTTTAGAATCCAAAAATATTTCGGCTACCTTTTATCATGGTGGTTTGCCCAATACAGAAAAAGACACAAACATGACGCTTTGGTTGCAAAACCAAAAACAAGTGATGGTTGCTACCAATGCCTTTGGTATGGGCATAGACAAACCCGATGTAAAAACGGTTATCCATTTAAACCTGCCCGAAAGCATGGAGAGTTATTTTCAGGAAGCGGGTCGTGTGGGGCGTAATGGCGAAAAAGCTTTTGCTGTTATTTTAAAAAACAATAGTGATGAAGTATCTGTAAAAAATCAATTTTTAAGTGTTTTGCCAACGGTAGATTTTGTTAAGCAAGTTTACCGAAAATTATGCAGCTACTTCCAAATATCGTATGGTGAAGGCGAATACACGACCTTTGATTTCGACTTTAATTCTTTTTGTAAAGCCTACAATTTCAATGCGATTTTAGCATATAATGCTTTATTGTTATTGGACAGAAATAGCATCATTACGCTATCAAAACAATTCAAAAATAAAGTAACGGCACAATTTATTGTTTCAAGTGCAACACTTTTCAGTTATTTAGAAAACCATACCAATTTCAATTTAATTGTAAAATCGATGCTTCGTATGTATGGTGGTATTTTTGACCATGATTGCAAAATTGATTTGGGCAAAATTTCCGAAAAAGCATCTACTTCAGAAAACACTGTAACGCAAGTACTTCAAAAGTTAGCAAGCGATGAAGTTATCAACTTGCATCTAGCAAAAACCGATGCGCAAGTTACCTTTATAGAACCGCGTGAAGATGATAAAACCATCAACCGGATTGCCTCCATCATCGAACAACAAAACGATTTAAAAAAGTTTCAAGTTAAATCGGTGCTTGATTATATTGAGAATGATTCAGTATGTAAAAGCGTGCAACTCCTCTCCTATTTTGGAGAAACCAATGCAAAACCCTGTGGTATCTGTTCGGTATGTACAAGCACAAAAAAAGCTGTAAAGCCACAAGACAGCAATACAATTAAAAAACGCATTATTGAATTGTTGGAAACTGGCGACCAATCATCACGAAACATTATTGCTGCTTTAAATTGTAACGAAGCCGAATTAAAAAACGTTTTAAAACTACTTTTAGAACACCAAATAATAAAGATAACACCAACAAACACATATAAATTAAGTCATTTATGAGGAATTTAAGAATTGTATTTATGGGTACGCCCGACTTTGCCGTAGCCACTTTAAAAACTTTAGTAGAAAACCAATATAATGTTGTGGGTGTTATAACCGCACCGGATAAACCTGCGGGACGCGGACAAAAATTGAACGAAAGTGCCGTAAAACAATACGCCTTATCACAAAACCTAAACGTTTTACAACCTACAAATTTAAAAAACGACAATTTTTTAAACGAACTAAAAGCATTAAACGCCAACCTGCAAATTGTTGTTGCTTTTAGAATGCTGCCCAAAGTAGTTTGGCAAATGCCAGAATACGGCACGTTTAATCTGCACGCTTCTTTATTACCGAACTATCGTGGTGCCGCCCCCATTAATTGGGCAATTATCAATGGCGAAACAAAAACCGGTGTTTCAACCTTTTTTATTGATGAAAAAATTGATACCGGAGACATGATTCTTCAAGAAACTATTGATATATTACCAGAAGAAAATGCAGGCAGCCTTCACGATAAATTAATGGACATTGGTAGCCAATTGGTTTTAAAAACAGTTGAACTTATAAAAGAGGGAGCGGTTAAAACCATTCCTCAAAAGGAATCAGACGATGTAAAAACCGCTTACAAGCTAGATAGGGATAACTGCAAGATTGATTGGAACGATTCTTTAAAAAACATCTACAACCTAATTAGAGGTTTAAGCCCATACCCTGCGGCGTGGTGTACTCTAATAAATGGCGCCGATAGTTTAGATGTAAAAATATATGAAGCAGAAACAGCAACGGAAGCGCATAACCAAAGTATTGGCTCCATTATTTCAACAAAAAAAGAATTAAAAGTCGCCGTATCAAACGGTTACATAATTATTAAGGAAATAAAGTTTCCTGGTAAACGCAGCATGGATGTAAGATCGCTTTTAAATGGATACGCTTTTGAAGCAAATGCCAAAATGCTCTAACCCCCTATTCTCATTGAGATTGTTCATTTTATCGATAAAACATGTATTCTTTATTAACAAAAGTGTTTATTTATCAACAATAACGTGCATTTCCCTTGCTATTACTTGCATGATTGCATAATCCGTATAAATTTGTAGAAGGATTTAACAAAATGTTTAACCAATTTTATTAATATTAAATTTTTTATTATGAACAAAACAGATTTAATCGATGCAATGGCAGAACACGCTGGAATTACTAAAGCAGCTGCAAAAAAAGCATTAGAATGTGCACTTATTGAAATTGAAGGTGCTTTACAAAAAGGTAACCGTGTTTCTTTAGTAGGATTTGGCTCTTGGTCAGTTTCTAAAAGAGCTGCAAGAGAAGGTAGAAACCCACAAACTGGAGCTACTATCAAAATTAAAGCTAAAAAAGTTGTTAAGTTTAAAGCTGGAGCAGATTTATCAAACGCTGTAAACTAAGTATTTACATCTTTCATATTAAAAATGCCTTCAAAAATTGAAGGCATTTTTTTTATATTTCACCAAAACAGTTGCTTTTTTAATAAAAAAATATTAGATTTAGTTACTAATTCCTCAATAGTATGGTAACATCAACACCAAAAAAAGGCAATTTGTTAATCGCTGAACCTACCATTATTGGCGATGTTTCTTTTAACCGATCCATTATTTTATTAGCAGACCATTCTTCGGAAGGTTCTATTGGTTTCATTTTAAACAAACCATTAGATTATAACATAAACGATTTGGTACCTGAAGTAGAAGCGAATTTTAAGGTTTATAATGGTGGCCCCGTAGAACAGGATAATTTATACTTTATCCATAAAGTACCACACTTAATTCCTAATAGTATTGAAATTTCATTGGGTATTTATTGGGGTGGTGATTTTAATAATGTGGCTGAACTTATTGCTAAAGAAATTATAAGTGAAAACGACATTAAATTCTTTTTAGGGTATTCGGGATGGGATGCTGACCAGTTAGAAAAGGAACTAAAATTAAATTCGTGGGTGGTTACCGAAAACATTTATAAAAACAGCATCATCGAAAAAAACTACGAAACCTTTTGGAAGGAAAAAATGTTAGAGTTTGGTGACGAATACAGCATTTGGAGCAACGCGCCAGAAAACCCAAACTATAACTAACTTAAACGTAACTTCACATTTAGTTTTTGTAGAATTGATTTTGATACTTCTGTATTAAACGTTTTTTTACGATATTTTGAGACAGATTGAATACCAACAATAACATTGGTTATAAAAATTTCATCGGCTTTTTGAAGTTCAAATGGCGACACCGATTCTTCTATCAATTCATATTCCGGCATCTTTTTTAAAATCTCTATAATTTGTTTTCGCATCACCCCTTTTAGGCAACCATCATTCACCGGTGGGGTTTTAATAACATTTCCTTTTACAACAAACACATTGCCGTTTAATGCTTCAATAACATGCTTGTTGGTATTTAAAACCAAACAATTATGTAGCTTATTTTCTTTAGCATAAATACTTCCAACAACATGAAGCGCTTTATTATTCGTTTTTAAGGTAGAAAGTAAACTGGGTGACACGTAATAATCTTTAAACAAATCAACTTCATAAAAACCATCATTAAACACATAAAAATCATTTTCTATTTGCTTAGCAACTATTGCAAAACTCACATCGTTGTCAGTTGGCAAATACAATCCGCCTTCGTTTCTATGAACCAATAATTTAACCCTTGCCGATGCGTTGGCTAAATTGTTGGCCTTTAAAGTGTTTTGAATTTGTTCTTCAAGAAATTCCATGGTAAAACTCATAGGGATTTCCATACGCATAATACGCATAGAAGCCATCAATCTGAAATAATGATCTTCCCAAAACAACAATTTACCGTGTGATGATTTTATGGTTTCAAAAAGGGCGTCGCCATAGGCATATCCTCGATTGTTTATTGATATAAATTGATTATCTGCTGTAATTGTTCCGTTAAAATTTGTCATAAAAAAAGTCCCGAAGTAAATTCGGGACAAATATAATTTAAATATATTATTTTGAATTAGGCAGAACCCAATACTTGCTTTAAACTAGAAATTTGATTTTCCCAAAGCATTTTAGATTCTTCAACTTCGTCTTCTTCGGCAAAATCGGTGATAATTAGCGATACATCTTTGGTAATTTCATCTACCTGAATTTTAATTTCAAAATAGGATGTTTGGTCTTCATCATCGTTCAACCATCTAAATTTAATACGCTCGCCAGTTTTTTTGCTTATCAATTTTGCTTTTTCCTCGCTATCATCCCAAATAAAAGTAAATAATTCACCTCTAGAATTCACATTATCTGAAAACCATTCCGATAAACCAGAAGGTGTTGAGATATATTGATAGATTAATTGAGGTGATGCTTGTATTGTAAATTCAATTTCAAATTTAATTTTTTCGTCCATAAGTACTATAAAATATTAAGTTCCCAATATATACATTAATTAATAAGTACCGTAATAAATTTTAATAATAATTTACTTAAGTAATCTTTGCAGACAATAATTTTGTTTTTATATTTGCAGCCTTAAATTAGGCGAGGTAGCTCAGTTGGTTAGAGCGTCGGATTCATAACCCGGAGGTCGGGGGATCGTGCCCCCCTCTCGCTACAATTCGAAATTGCCCATAAACAAACGGTTTAGTTCACTCTAAACCGTTTTTTTATGTCTACATTAAATGAATTATTTATCTTTGAACACGAAAGTGAACACGATTTAGAACACGATTCAGTACACAACTTGCAAATTAAAAAATTTTTCAGCACCCCAAAAATCTATAGTGCCAATGGCGATTTAAGCAAGCGTTGGTACGTATATTTTTCTTTCCGAAATTCCAAATATGGACTTCTTGTGTTGGTACATGTTTTACTGCCATGATTTTTTAAATTCTAAATGTTCCATTCTTCAAACGTAAACTACTTTTATAAAAAAACCTTATAGGATTCCGTAAGGCTTGAAAATTTAATTCACTTCTATTTCTTAATTAATCTTCATCAAAAAAGAATTCGTGTATCTTAATAACATCTCCTCTACCAATTTGAACCAAATCTTTGGTTTGTTTTAAAAATATGCCTAAAGATTTTTCATTGTAAACTAATTTCATTTCTGGTGAATAATCTGTAACTAAATACATATCTCCATCTAGTTTAAAAAAAGGAATTTCCAACTTACTTTTTACTTTTACACCATTATTAACCACCTTTCCTTTAGTCAGGGTTTCTTTTATTGCTAATTCATTTTTTTGCTCTGATGATACTTTTACATAAGAAATCATCATTTTCATCCATTCGGCATCGTCAATTAAATACCATTTTACTTTATTGAAATCAATTCCGTATTCATTAATCCAACCATAACTGGTAAACCCAAATAATACCTGTTTTTTTTCATTAAGTTCTGGTTTATCAGAAGGCGTAAACTCCTGTATTTTAAAAGATATCACCGAAGTTGATGACATGTCTTTAACTTTTTTCCCATCAAAATCTAATGTTTTTAATGAAAAGCTACTGAGTTCTGGGTGATTAGACAAAACCCATTGAGTTGCCGTTAACTCTGCTCGCTCTTTCATTTGCTCTACTGCCGCTATACCAGCTCCTATAGCCAGCAAGCCTCCGGCTACACCAGCTACAATTGCACCATCGTTTTGAGCTTTTATTTGTTTAGGGAATAAACAAGTGACAACCATGATAAATAATACTATTTTTTTCATTTTAAAATATTGGTTAGTTTTTATGTGTTAAAAATACCATCCTAGCTTATTTTGTTTTTACGGAAATCCTCATTACAAAAAAAAACACGTTTTATTAACGTGTTTTTTAGGTTCTCCCTCAAAATTGCCAATAAATAGCATTAATTAATAGCGAAACAAACCTAATACTTTTAAAAATGTGTTTGTTACGGAAACCCGTAGTTATGAAAATTAAATAAGCCCTAAATCTTTTACGATAGCCACTAAGTGTATAGCGTTATTCGCTTTAAATTCTATGCGTAGTTTATTTAATCGCTTTTCTATAGAACTTAGGCTGCTAGGAGAAATATTATTGTTTTTAAAATAAGTGCTTATTTCTTCCTGAGAAAATCCTTCTGACAATAGTTTTAATAAGTGAACATCAAAATCGTCTATTTCCAAATTGTTATTTGAGTTAAACGCCTGCGCTACTTCAGGAGACAAATAAAGTTTATGGTCTAGAACACTTTTAATGGCCTTTGATAATTCAGTTAAGCCTCTTCGGCTTTTACAAACATAGCCGTCTACATTATAATCTGTTATTAAAGTTCGTACCTTTTGAAGGCGGTCTTCAATTGAATAGACAATGATTTTTAGCGAAGGGTATTCTTCCTTCAGTTTTTTAATTAAGTCTTCCCCAGATGGAAACTTTTGTTCTCGGTAGTCCGATTTAAAAGAAAGATCCGATATTAATAGTTGAAAAGGTGCATCGTCTAATATGGCTTTTTTAATTTTTAAATAAGCATCATCACAATACTGCACGTTTTGAATCTCTTTTACTCCCAATTCACAAAGAGATGTATGCACCCCTTTGCTGATGTCCTCCATATCTTCGGAAACTAAAACTTTAGTAAACATATGTTATACAGTTATTTGAACTTTAAACCCGTTTCCAGGTTCTGATTCAAAAGTAATAGTTCCGTTTATAGATGCCATACGGTTTTCCGTATTACGTAACCCATTGTGTTTAATAAGGTTGCAACCAACCCCATTATCTTTATAATCTATAATTATCGTTTTTCCAGATGTTTTAAAAGATAGGACGACCAACGAAGCATAACTATGCTTACGCATGTTCGTCATGAGTTCCTGTAAAACTCTGAAAAGGGTCATTTTTTTTAATTCTGTTAAGGTGTTCCAGTCTATTTTTGAGATATTCTGTGTTATGACATTAATCGAATCGTTCTTATAACTCAGAAGCAAGTCTTTTAAAAGTTCGTTGTAATCTTCATGAACATCAAGGATGCTGTTTTCTTTTGAAATATCCCTTGTTTTAAAATAAACATGTTCCAAATCATCTAAAATATTTTCCTTTAAACTTTTATCACTTTGTAGTTTAGTCATAATGTGATAAACATCATTAGCTACTTCGTCATGCACCTTTTTTGATATTCTGGATTCAGTAATATATACCTCTTGTAACTTTTCTTTTTTATGCCTTGATTTTATTATGAAATACAGAAAAATAGTTAGCATTAAAACCATTAAAGTAACCGATTGGTAGATTGTTTTATTGGATTTTTCTTTTGCTACTTTTAATTCACTTTGTATATATTTTATCTTAATTTCTTGGGCTTCTTTTTCCTTTTTATTGTAATTGTACTTTATGTAAGCAAACTTATTTTCATTATTTTGTTTTGCGGTGGCTATACTATCAGTTAAGTTTTTGTACTCTCTTATTTTTGCTCCATTTTCAAGTTCAACTATAAACGAGAGCGCTTTAAGCCTATCTAGCTTATTTTTTGTTTTCAAAGAGATCTCATAAGCCTTATTAGAATAAATCTTAGCTTGGATTTTGTTATTTCTGTCTGTGAAATGTTCTGCCAATGCAACATAACTTGAAAAAAGATCAGAATAATCATTTTCCTTTTTTCTTATTTCCAAAGCCTTTTTCATCTCTGATAAAGCTTCAGGGTAATTTAACTTTGATTTTACAAAAGCCAAATTATTTAAAGCTCGTGCTATTTCTTTATTATTATTAGACTTTATGCTGTTTTCATAGACTTTTTTAAATTCAACTAAAGCCAAATTGTAATTACCCTGCTCCTTATAAACATTGGCTACATTACCATGAATTATGTTTAGATAATGAATGTTTTTAGTAATAGATAAAAGCTTATTATAGTGCTCTAAAGCGCGATCATAATTACCTATTTCTTTATAAATAATGCCCAAATGATTATATAGACCAACTTTTGCATCGGTTGTAGCACTAGACTCATTTAGGTGGTCCAATAGTGTTATTGCTTCAACTGCAGTAGATTCGCTTTCATAAAGTAAGCCCAATTTATATTGAATACTGGACATAAACCTTAAATCTCTAATAATACCTAAGGAATCTCTAAATAAAACATTTAAAGCCTTGTGTTCTTGATAATATGAATAGGCATTCAAAAGACTATCACTTAACCTGCTATAATCAGCTAACTTTCTATAAGCTAATAAAAGATTAGAAGAGTCTTGTGCTTTTTTACTTTCCTTTAAAAGCCTTTTTGCCGTTGAGATTGCCGTATTAAAATCTCCTTGTTTAGAATGCAAATAGCTTTTTCTATTTAATCCATTCAATCTATAATAGACGTTGTTTTTCTTGATGGAAAGATCAATTAATTTATTGGCATAAAGTAAGTTGGTTGGGATACTTTGGGTTGTATCTAAACTAAGTTTGTAATAATAATTTAAACTATCTGTCTTTTCTTGAGCATAAAGATTAGTGCCATTAGTTAAAACGAAGCTAGCTAGATATAAACAAAAAAAAAGGAATGATGTTTTTATAACTTTCATTCCTCTAAATTAACAACAAATTGTTAGTTACTATTATTGATAAAAAGAATTTTATTATTTTTTCCATTACCTTAATCTTCAGGTGGTAAAATTTATCCGTCATCACCTGAAGTTTCTTGCTCTGTAGTTGATTTTTTTTGTTCAGATATTGCTTGTGGTGTACAAGAGAATAATGCCATATTAAGGAAAACCGTAAATAATATTAAGTGTCTTTTTTTCACGTTGTTTTATTAAATATTTGACAATAGTGTTGCTGTCCAAGTTTTGCTTAGATAGTTTTGCTTTATAGCAACACGCTAATGATTTTAAAGAGACTTCTCTCTTTTGGGAAGTGTGGAGTGCTGTAGTAAAGAAGTATACTACTGGTTATGTCCTCATGGTCAGAAACCTCAAAACCGATAGTCTTCCTTGTCCTATTTCCATTGGATTCCATACTTACCCCAGAGAAGTTTTCAATGTGTTTCTTAATTGCCTTAATTTGTTTTTATGCTCTCTTTCACCCACCGCAAGTGGCTCACTTTACCCACCCTATCCTCCAAAGAATATACAATTTAGTTATTGACAGTTATACGCTATGCAATATATCATCTGATGCTTCATGCCTTTTGTACACTCTTAAACCATACCAAGCAATATAAACAAAGCATAATAAAGGTAGTATAAAAGAAAAATTGACCTCAGAAACTCCTAAAATTTTAGTATCTGCTACACCATTCCCTCCTATATCTATTATCAAACCTTGCAATTTAGGCATTAAAGCACCTCCAACAATAGCCATAATCAAACCAGCAGACCCCACTTTAGATTGTTCTTCTGTTAAATCGCCTAACGCAATACCATAAATGGTTGGAAACATTAATGACATACAAAAGGATATAACTACCAAACTATACAAACCTATCATTCCTTGAATCAAGATAGTTCCTCCAGAAAAAACAATTGCTAAAATAGCAAAGTACATTAGTAGTTTACCCGAACTCATAAAACGTAGTAAATAGGTTCCAACAGCCCTCCCTAAAGTAAATATTATAAAAGCCCCCATTTGGTAATATCCAGCAGTTACGCTATCTATCATTATCGCTTCAGCATATTGATAAATATAAGTCCAACACATAATTTGAGCACCCACATATAAAATCTGAGCCAAAACTCCTAATATGTACTTTTTATTTTTACTTAAAATAACAAAGGTATCTCCTACTCTTGGCATCTCTCCTTCCTCTTTTGATTGAGGCATTTTACTTACCACGAATAAAATAAAAACACCTATTAAGACTAATCCCAATATAACATAAGGATTTCGTATTACTAATAAATCTGAGGTTTTAATTAAAACTTTTGAAGCTTTATCTAACGCACTAAAATCTTTTACATCGTCCGATTGTAAATTCTTTAAAACAAATTGTTGTGCCACAAACAAACCTAATATTAAACCTACCGGATTAAAAGCTTGTGCCAAATTTAAACGTTGTGTCGCCGTTTCTTTCGCTCCCATAGCTAAAGCATATGGATTTGCAGCAGTTTCCAAGAAGGCCAAGCCAAAAGTTAAAATATAAAGTCCTAAACAAAAGAACCAAAATTGCTCTGTAATTGCAGCAGGATAAAATAACAGGGCACCAATTGCATAAAGCCCTAAACCTATTAAAACCCCAACTTTATATGAATACTTTCGCATAAACATGGCGGCTGGTAATGCCATACAAAAGTAACCACCATAAAAAGCCATTTGTACCCATGCGGCTTGCGAATTAGAAAGTTCTAAAACTTTTTTAAACGCTTGTACCATTGGGTCTGTCACAGCATTAGCGAAGCCCCAAAGTGCAAATAATGAGGTAACTAAAATAAATGGAAGTAGCATCTTTTTTGATACAACTGGTATTTTTTTAAAATCTTTCATATATGGCAATACGGGTTTGTAAGTATTATTTTTTTCTTAAGAAATATAATAAAGTATGAATAAGGTTATCATTTCCTTTATAAAAGCTTCATAAATCAAATGACACTTGTAATTAAATTTTAATATAGATACGCTTTTTGTTTAGCCACCAACCAAGCGACCAGCACAAAAGCATAAATACAATGGCAGTTACAAAAGATCCAAATGACCCAGGAAATACATTTTGAAAAATACGTTCGCTCACCCATTCAAAAGCATCTAATCCTGAACCTACTGGAATAAGGCGTAAAATGATATAGAATAACTCAGAAAAGAGGTAAATAAATAAAGGGTTTTTACCAAAAACGTCAAAAAACGCAACACCGAATGTTACTTTTCGTATTTCAATAGCATAAATTAAAACAGCCATAATGCTTAAATCTAATCCCACTGTATACAAAACGAATGGGCTTGTCCAAAGTTTTTTAGACATTGGGAAAATCAAGTCCCACCAAAGTGCTAATGCGGCTAAAATAAACCCGGCTATGAGTAATTTAGAAATACCCTCAAAAGATTTTCCTTTTTCCTGTACAAATACACCAGCTAGATATCCTACAAGCACATTTACAATAGATGGCAACGTACTTAAAATGCCTTCTGGATCAAATGGAATACTATCTCTTTTGTAGATATGCCCATGTCCCAAAATGGATAAATCTAATCTGGTTACTGCGTTTGTGGCCATAGACAACTCTTCTCCCGAGAGCCCAAAAACATATAAAATTATCCAGTAAGCTAACAAAATAAAAACAGATAAAATGACTGCTGCCTTTTTCGATATATAATAAAAAATGATGGATGCGAAAAAGTAACATAACGCAATACGTTGCAAAACACCCATAATACGCGTTTCGGATAGCGGTTTGAATTCCCAAGAACCATCTATGCCTTGCTTAAAAAAAGGAAACCAATACATTAAAAACCCAAATAAAAATATAAAAGCAGTTCTTCTTAAAATTTTTTTCCAAAAAACATCTGCATTGGCGTGTTTTAATCGAACCATAGAAAAACTCATGGCATTACCCACGGCGAATAGAAAGGAAGGAAATACCAAATCGGCTAGGGTAAAACCAAACCATTCGGCATGCACTAAATAAGGATATAAATGCGCCCCTGTACCTGGCGTATTAACAATAATCATTAGACAGATTGTTAATCCTCTAAATACATCCAGCGATAAAAAGCGTGTAGATTCTTTAGTGATTTTTTCTTTCATTAATTATAATTTAATTATTTCCCAATAACACGTATATGAGAATGGTAGTTAGGCAAAGCATTATTGCCATTGGTTTGGTATATTTCCATGATTTCATGTCTACAATATGTAAATCTTCATTTTTAAATTCTGAATTTGGAGGATAAAAATGAGAAACGCCGAACATGACAGTTAAATTCAACACAAATTCAATACCCCATATATGTACAAAGTGAATATTTACATTAAAAATAAATGTGATTAATATATAAAATGCAAGGCCTACAAAAAGCGCTACTTTTGCTCCCATAGCCGATATTTTTTTCAGAAAAAAGCCGGCTAACATAATAGAAGCGATGGGTATAAAAAAGATGCCATTTAATTGTTGTAATAATTGATACAGACCATCTGGCGCATCGGCAACCATAGGAGCTGCTAGAATTCCGAAAACAGCTAAAATGGTAGAGGTTAACCTTCCTATTCTAACTAATTTTTTATCACTACATGTTTTGTCTAAATGCCTCTTATAAATATCAATACTAAATATAGTTGCAGCGCTATTAAGGACACTATTAAAAGTACTCAAAACGGCTCCTAACACAATAGCTGCAAAAACACCCACTAAGCCAACAGGTAATACTTTCTTTATTAACTCAGGGTAAATCATATCTTGATTTTCGTAAAGAGAATCACCGAAATAATAAAACCCAATCACACCAGGTAAAATAATAATAATCGGAACTAATATTTTTAAAACGCCCGTAAATAACAATCCTTTTTGTGCCTCAACTAAATTCTTTGCTCCAAACGCTCGCTGAATGATTGTTTGATTCATACACCAAAAATAAAGCTGATTTATAATCAACCCCGTAAAAAGCACTTCAAAAGGTAAAACGGAATCTTTCGCCCCAATAACGTTAAATTTTTCCGGACTGTTTAAATAGACTTTACTTAAACCTTCTAACGGATTTCCATCCCCGATACTTATTAATGCCAATAAGGGAATCAAAAGACCACCTAATAAAAGGCCGTAACCATTAATAGTATCTGAAACAGCAACCGCTTTTAAACCTCCAAAAATGGCATAAATGGAACCTAATATACCTATTAGAACTACTGTAATCCACAACCCTTCTTCTTTAGAAACTTCTAAAACCTCTGAAATATTAAATATACTTTCAATGTTTATCGCGCCCGTATAAAGAACAATGGGGATTAATGTTACAATAAATGATATCATTAAAAATAACGCTACTAATGTTCGAGTCGCATTATCAAACCTTTTTTCTAAATATTGAGGGATTGTAGTTAATCCCATTTTAAGATATTTTGGAATAAAATAAATAGCTGCTGCTACTAAGGCCAAAGCAGATGTTACCTCCCAAGCAATAATAATAAAGCCATTTTTATAAGAAGAGCCATTCATGCCGATAAGATGCTCTGTCGAAATATTAGTAAGTAACATGGACCCCGCAATAACCACACCTGTTAAACTTCTTCCGCCAAGAAAATAGCCGTCTTTGGAACCTAATTTTTCCTTTCTCAGTTTAAACCAAGAATAGAAGGCGACAAAGGCCGTAAAGGCAATAAAAGTAATAACAGTATACATGGTTAGCTGGTTTAATTTAAAATACTATGTTTACATAAAAATTAATTTCATCTAAACATTTAAGAGTAAAAAAATATTGAAGACCTAAATTTTAAAACTTCAATTTTTCAGGTAAATACTTTGCTACTAATGCTTTGTAATAGGGAAGCAACGCTTCAACATCTGGCTTAACAGGTGCTTTTGTATATAAATCATAAGGGTTGAATTTTTTAACCCACTCAAACATTTCAACATCTTTATCATTCATTAAATGCGCATAAGCGTTGTCTCTATGCTGTGAGTAAAACGAATGAAATCGAATCATATATAAAGCGGGTTCTGGCAAATAGTCTTTCATTATTTGATAAAGATATTCGTCGTGACCCCAACTCATTTTTACATTATCCAATCCGCAATGTTCAGAGTAAACACCAAACTTAGTGTTAAAACGTTTATCTGAATAATCTGGATTATCTTTAAAAAATTCTGGATACACTATTTTATCTGAATAGGCACAACCTACCGGAAACGTATCACCAACAACAGCCCATTGTGGTTCACCAAAAAGACATAGCACTTTACCTAAATCATGTAAAAAACCAGTAAGCACAAACCAATCTGGATGACCATCGGCTCTTATGGCTTCTGAAGTTTGCAATAGGTGTTGTGTTTGATCTAGATCAATATCTGGATCACTATCATCAACAAGCGTGTTTAAAAATTCTACGGCTTCCCAAATGGACATTTCCTTTTTGTTAAACTTCAAAAATTCTTCTTCCTTGCTGCAAACAAAATCATAGGTTTGATAGGTGTGATTTATTCTATAAAACTCTTTGACCGTTTCCTGTCTATCAGAATCTACATAATTTCTAAATTCCTCCTTTTCCTTTTTCTTTACAGATGGATCTGGATATCTCATTAGCAAATCATCTTCCCACGCATCTAAATTATGTAATGGATTGTCTGTGTCTATTGGTTTTTTCATAAGAATTATATTAAAAAGTTAGAAGACCAAATTATAAATTGAAATAAATATTACAATGGATAATTCCATCAAAAACATGGATAAAATTTAAATTAAAACCATACAATTCAATTAATTACCCTTAAAAAACAGCTTACAATCTACTTCTCATGCCAAAAGTCTTCATCTTTAAATTTCACGGGCTCATAACTATTGTCCACTTTTACAAGCTTATTTAATTCTAAAACTTTACCTCCACCTGCTTGAAAATATTCTAACCTGAAAGGATAAAATCCTTTTCCTAAATATTTAATTCCTTCACGTTCTACTGTCCCATGGCGACCATCATTATTAATGACCATCTTATTATTTACAAACAGTTTAGCACCATCATCTGAAGCTAATGAAAAGTTATATAATCCATCCTTTTCAATTTTAATAAAACCATCATAAACCAATAGAAAATTACTTCTAGGAATATCTTCAGGAAATACAATATTGTTTACCAAGCCCGTTTTTATAGGTTGTAAATTTTTATAATCGGGAATCACTTCCCAATCACCATCATAAAGTTTGTACTTAATGCCTTTTACTGGCTTTTTAAGTTTAACGGATTCGTTATCTAAATTTAAGTCACCATCTACCTCCAGTGTTATTACTGAATGTGGTGGTATATTTATAGTTAACTGATTCTTTTTAAAACTGAAATCTGAGAATAATTTATCACTAATTTGATTAGGATCATCAAAGCTATTGTAAGCATTCAGTTTATTGGCCGTTATAATTTTTCCCGTTACGCCTATCGGATCGAATCCTTTTAAATTGCATACTAATTTCTCATTTTTGGTGGCGTGTAAATTACAAATGGAAATATGCATTTTACCATCATTATCGATTGAAGATGACATATTAAGTGCAGGAACAGATGCACCTTCATACATATAATTTTCACAACTCAATTCTGACGGAACCAAATAAGCATCTTGGTGAACTTTAAACATATCAAAAACATAATACGTTGGTGTAAGCACCATGTTTTCTCCTTTGGTAAGTATCATGGACTGAAGCACATTAACGACTTGCGCAATACAAGTCATTTTAACGCGATCGCTATGATTGTTAAATATATTCAGGTTGACGCCTGCGACTAAAGCATCTCGTAATGAATTCTGCTGATACAGAAATCCAGGATTTGTATTTGGCTCGACATCAAACCAAGTCCCCCATTCGTCTACCACAAGTCCTACTTTTTTATAGGGATCATACGTATCCATAATCGCGGCATGTTTTTCTATAATTTCCTCCATTTTAAGCGTAGATTGCATCACCTTAAACCATTCACTTTCTTTAAAATTTGTGGCCGAACCATTCAAAGTTGTGTAATAATGAAGTGATATTCCCCAAAAATGAGTACCCGTTTCTCGCATCAAAACATCGGTCCAATTGTAATCGGTCGCATTTGGACCAACTGCAATTTGCTTTAAATTATTGGAACCATAATTTCTAAGAAACGTAGAAAATTGGAGTGCTTTGTCTGCATAGTACTGTGCTTTCATTTTTCCACCACAACCCCATGATTCGTTACCAACACCCCAAAATTTAACTCCGTATGATTTTTCTCGACCGTTTTGTTTACGTAGATCAGTCATTGGGCTCACGTTATCTGAATTAAGGTATTCCACCCACTGAGACATTTCTTGAACAGTTCCACTTCCTAAGTTTCCGCTTATATAAGCCTCACAATCTAGCTTTTGGCATAAATCCATAAATTCATCCGTTCCAAAACTATTGTCTTCTGTTACAACACCCCAGTTGGTATTAATCATTTTTGGCCTATCCTTTGTTAAACCAATACCATCCTTCCAATGGTATTCATCGGCAAAACAACCACCAGGCCATCTTAAAGCCGGTACTTGTATTTTTTTTAGAGCCTCCACAATATCTGTTCTAATACCAGCTTGGTTTGGAATTTTAGAATCCTTCCCTACCCAAATACCATCATAAATACAATTGCCTAAATGTTCTGAAAACTGACTATAAATGTATTTGCTAATAATATTGTTATTGCCACTTGTGGCATCTATGGTTGCTGTATTTGTTGTTTGTGCAGAGGTTTTAAAAGCCATAGCAACCACTATGGCAAGGCTTAGTAATGTTTTATTCATTTTATCAAGTTTATTTTCAAATCTTTTATAATAACCAAAACTATAAATGGTGATTCTAAAAGCTCAATGATTAAAAAGGCTTATTATTGATTACGAAAATAAAATTTATAAGATTAAAGGAAATGGATGAATACATCAAGAACATGGATGTATTGAGACAAACCTTTCTATTGGCCTAGAAAAACTAATTAATCAACTTACTTGGAGGAAAACCAAATTGTTTTTTAAAACATCTGCTAAAATATAAGGGATCATTAAAACCAACTAAACTTGTAACTTCTGAAACATTATATTTTTTTGTTTTTAAAAGTTGAGCTGATTTTTTTAAACGAACGGTTCTAATAAATTCATTGGGAGCCAAATCGGTTAATTCTTTAATTTTTCGGTAAAGTTTTGAAGAGCTTACGCCTAACTTATCACACAAAAACTCTGTTGATAGATCTGGCTCACTCATATTATCATTTATTAAAGCAGTCACTTTTTCCATGAATTCTTCATCAATTGGAGAATGTGTTAACAAACCAATGTCGCTTTCTACTTCATCAGAGAATTTTGATTTTAAATCTAACCTTGTTTTTATGACATTTTCTATGACGGTCTTTAACAACGATGGATCAAAAGGTTTAACTAAATATCCGTCAGCGCCCAGACCATAACCTTTAACCTTATCCTCATTTTCAGAAAGTGCTGTTAATAAAATAACAGGAATATGACTTATAAACTCATCGCTTTTTAATTCTTTACAAAAGTCATGGCCATTCATTACAGGCATCATCACATCTGCGACACATAAAATGGGTTTTATTTGTCTGCAAATTTTCAACCCTTCCTCTCCATTTTCTGCTTCGTAAACCTTATAATAATCAGACAGATAGTCAACTAAATATTTTCTAAGTTCATTATTGTCTTCAATAACTAATATTTTTTGCTTTAACTCTGTACTTTGAATTATTTTCTTAGCCGGTAAAACTGGAATTATTGGTTCTTTTATGTCTTTAATATCATATTCAAAAACCTCCTTGTCTTTATAAAAATGGCGAGCTATAGGGATTCTAACTATAAATTCACTGCCTTTATTTGGCTCGCTCTTTACTTTTATTTTTCCTTTATGAAGTTCTACTAATGATTTCACCAACGACAAACCAATACCCGAGCCTGTATTGTTTTCTTTACTATTAGTGGCTTGATAAAACCGCGTAAAAATCTTTTCTTGACTCTTTAATGGGATGCCGATACCATCGTCAATGACTTCAATAACTAAATAATCCTCACTGTCATTTTTTAACCTAATAAACAAGTCTACATTACCATATTTATTTGTAAACTTTAAGGCATTTGACAACAGATTATAAAGGATTTTGTCATACTTGTCGTTGTCTATCCAACCCACAATATTTTCATTTTCCGAAATAAAATTCAACTGAATTTTCTTATTGTAAGCCAGTTCTTTAAACGATTCAAAAATGTTTCTGGAATAATCTACAATATTTGTTTTTGAAACTTTAAGTTTCAACTCTCCTGTCTGCGCTTTTCTAAAATCCAGCACTTGGTTTACTAATGTCAATAACCGACTGGCATTTTGATGAATAAGATTAAATCTGCTTTTTTGATAATCAGTAGCAGTTTCTTTTCCTTCTTCCATTAACTGTTTAGCAGGTCCTAGAATAAGTGTTAATGGGGTTCTTAATTCATGTGATATATTGGTAAAAAACCTAAGTTTTTCATTATTCAATTTAATATCTCGTTCCCTATTTACCTTCTCTGTGAGTAACTCTTGTTTTAATTTAATTCGATTTTTGATCTCTCTTCTTATAAAATAGAAGATTAAAACAAACACAACTGCGAATAAGATAAATGCTTGTGGGGTTAACCAAAAAGGGGGTGTTATTTCTATTTGATAAGAAGCAACCTCACTCCAATAACCGTAACTATTACTTGCTTTTACTTTAAACACATAATCGCCTGGAAACAGATTTGTATATTGTACAGTTCTGGAATTGCTGTTAGTCGTTATCCAAGTCTCATCAAACCCCTCCAACATGTATTGAAATTTATTAAGCCTTTCGTTTGTAAATGATGGTGCTGAAAACTGAAATGAAAAATTACGATTTGCATAACTTAGCGCTACTTTTTTAGTATAATTAAAATTCCTCAAAAGCGGCACTTGCCCATTAATATCCATGCCTGGGAATATTTCCCTATTCTGTATTTTAAATTCGGTAATCATTGGTTTTGGCGAATAGGTATTGTCTTTTATATTATCTGGCGAAAAATAAATGACCCCGTATTTACCACCCACATAAATTCGTGAATTATTAAAATTATAGAACCCTTTCGAGCTAAATACATCTAATCTATTACCGCTCATTACATGATAAACATTGGCTGTTTTTAGCGTTGGATTATATTTTGCGATGCTATTGTTATTTATGTTCAACCATAAATTATCATTGGCATCTAAAGTCATATCCGTAATCCATTTGCCGCGTAATTCCTTCGGTTCAGAAATGAGCTCAAATTCATCGTTTTCTGGCACGTAAACAGCCATTCCATTTCGTGTTGCCGCCCAAACATTTTTATTTGAATCAATTAAAATATCACTCAAATTGTCTTGTGGCAGTCCATTCTTCTTTTCTGGATTATACTTAAATAATTTCGTGGCTTTTGTAACAAAATTATGTCTTACCAAACCTCCTTCAGTCGCAAGCCACAAATCATTATCTACTTTCCTTATGGTATTAATTTCAAAATTGGGCAACAATCTGCCACTAGATCGTTTTGGAATTAGCGTTTTGGAATCCAAAACAACAACACCCTCACCAAAAGACCCCACGAGCAAGGTATTATCATTAAATTTTAAAAATGTAGAAACAGATGCATTCGCAAAACCTGGATCAACGACTTTTGATGTATTTTTTATGTAATCGTAAACTAATATGTCCCCATTCCATAAACCGCAATAAAAGGTGTTACCATCTTCAGAATAAATACACGAAATATCCATCTTAGCATTATGTAAGGGAATGAAAGTCTTTCCTTTAGAAATAAAAAGCCCATTATGCCAAGTGGCTACAATGATTTTTTCATCATAAGTTTTAGCAAACCCTCTAACCCTAGGAATTTGGTCGCCAGTATAGGAAGCAATATCATTATTTATATTAAATTGGTTTTCATAAGGATCATACTTATCCAATCCGTCTTCCGTACCAATCCACAAAACCCCTGAAGCGTCAAAATAAAGAACAGAAATCAAGTTATCTACTAAAGATGTATTATCTGTTAATATGGAATAATACCATTGAAATTTACCCTTTTCAATATCTTCCAATTGGTCACATACTAAAAGCCCTCCTAAAGTTCCAATCCAGAATTTACCATCAGGAGCACGTGCTATTGATACGAAATAAGGTCCTATTTTTTCTCTAAGCAAATCGTCTTTAACATATATATTTATAAAAGTATTAGAAGCTTTATCCAGCTTATAAAGTCCTTCTCTAGTACCTACAAAAATATCCGACTTGAAATCTTCATATATAAAATTTAAATAGGGATTTATATTATTTGAATTTGGAATCGATAATGTATAGGTTCTTAATTCTACAATATTCCCGGCGGTATCCAAAGAAATCTTTGCAACCGAAGCAGTATCATAACTCCCTATCCAAATATTCCCTTTACTGTCTTCATAAATTTTCTTGACATAATTAAATCCTGGGAGATCAACCTTTACAAATTTATTTTCTTCTTTATAAAACAAATAAACACCTGCGCTTTTAGTGCCTACCCAAATTCTATTAAATTTATCTACATAAACAGAACGAATTTCTTCATCAGGCAAACTGTTTGGATTGTTTTTTTCTGGCAAAAAAGTGGTAAACTCTTGAGTATCCAGTTTTAATAACGTTAGCCCTACTCTTGTGCCAATCCAAAGATTATTGGATTTTTCGTCCAACTCCAAAGCCGTTATATCATTACTGTATATACTATTTTCTTCTTGAGTAGAGCTTAAATAATTTGCGAAATGATACCCATCAAAACGATTAAGTCCGGAAAAAGTACCTAACCATAAAAAACCTTGCTTGTCTTGCACAATATGTCTTACCGCATTATGGGAAAGCCCATTATCATCATTATAATGCTCAAATTTTATGTTCTGCGAATTGGAAACACAAAAATTAATTAAGAAAAAAAGCAAAATGAATGCATGTCTGTTCATAAATTGAATTGTACTATGTGATTTGCTAATTTAAAATAATTATACTTCATCTTAATTAAGATGCTATACGTTCTATTTGGTTTATCTTTAGGTTTATTTTAAAATGATTTGAAGGCTGACCTTTTGTTGCTTTATAAAATATTTTAGACCATAAAACAAAATTTTCATTATTTGATTTTTCAAGCTGCCCACAAACCATTTGGTATTGTTTTAATCTTTTAGTCCCAATCTCCGGAACGGCTAATTCATCGGCACACCTCAACCTGTAATAATCAAAAATCATATCATAGCCTGTCCATGATTCAAAATCTTGGATCGTTAAATTATTAGCTAATAATTGTGTCTCAATTTCTAAAGCATTTTTATTTAATAACAGTAAATCTTTACCCGAAAGTTTAACAATTGATTCTAAAAATTCAACAGGGAAATCTTTTGGCAAAAACCTAAGTCGCACCAATTCCTTTAAATGCCATGCTGTAAAATCTTTATAATTTATAGACTTAAGTATGTCTTTATTCCAAATAGTTGAATCTTTCGAATCTTGTAAATAGGCATATTCTTTTTCATAAAAGGGGAAAAGATTATCAAATTTAGCAACGGAATCCACAACGACTGTTTCTACCTCAACTTCTGAAGAAGAACGAATAGTAAGTATTTTATAGGCAGGCATATAAGCTGCTAACGATGGCGTTTGAATATTAAACAAGGTATTGCCTTTTTCTGTTGCCCTAACACCTGTATCATTAATATGCATGTGTCCACCAAAATGAATTTGAATGCCTGCATCGGCAAATGTTTTGGCTACATCTTCATTTGGGACTCTTTGGAGTTGTATTTTATTGCCCCCAAAAAGTGATGCCATTTCTGCAGAAGCATCATCATTAAAATCGATCATAGGGTAATGACTAAAAGCAATTAATAGCTTCCCTTTTTCCTTGGCTTGAGCCGAAACTTTTTTCACCCAATCAACCAGATGGCTTTTATATAAAAACACATTATTATACCCTATGCTTGCCCCCGAAAAGTCTTTTGGATTATCCACATCTCCTGATAATTTTTCAACAGGAACGTAAGCATTGGCATCGATAGCCAACAACCAAATTCCCTTTACCGGTTCGACCAAATAACTCACATCCGGAAGAAACAGAGGGGTGTTTTTGATAGCATACGTTCTTTTATCCAATGACGCTTCTTTTAAGGCTTTATTAAACGTATAATCCTCATAAGCATCATTGGAAAAAGGGGTTTCCCAGTACACATATTCTTTTTGGGGAAAGAATCCGAAATCAGCCATTTCCTGCGTCATTTCTTTATAGCCCCAGTTCTTGATATCTGAGGTAACAATGGGTTCCAACTCGTCTTCTCCGAGCGTTAATTTAGCTTTTGAACTTGTAATGATTTGTTCTTTGCCGCCTTTTCCCAAAAAATCAGTTTTGTTAGTATCTTGGGAAAAAGGTCTTACCGCATCATGATTTCCTGTGGTAACAAAAAATGACATGCCATGCTTTACTGTATATGCATTCAAAATGCGTTTCAAACCTCTTAAATGCACAGGTTGTCCATCATCACTAAAATCACCTGGCAACGCCACTATTTTTATTCCCTTTTTAGAAATATCTTCTAATGTCGCTATAAACGCAAAATAATTTTCATTGAAAATCCGGGTGGATTGCAATTGCGAACTCATGGTTCTAATATTGGCATACTCACCCGTTACGGGATTTGGAATTCCTTTATAATCATTATCTTGAAATGTGCCAAAAATATCTGAAAAATGCACATCGGCAATAAAGGCTATTTTGACGTTTTCTACATCATTTGCCTGCCTTGTTTCACATGCACTTAAAAAAAACAATATGATAAATGATATTCTAACCATCAAAGTAGTTTATTCTTGGTTCGTAATGGACGATAAGCTTCTGGTTTCTTTGTTTGATACCATGATGAAAAAATCAAACTTAATAAAACAAAAAGACAAATGTTAAAAAACTTAAAACGCTCTTAATAATTATTACTTTATTTAATATTCTATTACCATGAATCCGCCAGGTCTTACAATTTGAAATGCGAACCTTGGGTTTATATGGTTTAAATCGGTGGCAAAAACTTCTCCCGATTTTAAAATGGGTAAATTTATTTCTATCGGCTTATCATCACTTGTTTGATATTGCAACTTATACCCCCTAACTGTATAAGAAGGGATACTATTCTTGACTTTAATTTCTATTCTTGCTGTGGAATCATCCATTCTTTCTACTTTAGTAATGTCTATTGGAGACGCTAATTGTTTTAAAACATAGTAAGATGGCTTTGGGTTTAAGGCAACATCTGTAATACCGTGTCTTCTAATTTTAAATTTACCAAAACCTTCTTCCCCCATTTGAGTACGATAATCATTCAAACAAAAATAAATATAACCCATAACATAAGGATGGCTGCTCCATTCTTTAATATGAAAAAGCATATCATCAATTCTACGCGTATCGCCTCCAGAATTTGCTGGTTCACACAAGCCGTTTTCTGTTATAAGTAACGGTCTTTTTCCAATGGCGTTTTTAACTACATCAAATTTATTTGGCAATTCATTTCGATCTTTTCCATGCCAAGTACCAATATATTCATTCCAAGTAGGTATATCGCAAAGCAATGTTTCATCATTTTCTTGTTTTTCCCAAATACGATTAGAAATAATGGTTACAAACCTGGATGAATCTTTAGATTTAACAAAATCGCGCAGTTCTAAATAGGTCTTTTTATCTGTATCACCATTTATTTCGTTGCTAATGCCCCATGAAAAAACACTCGGATGATTGTAGTGTGCCTCTATCATATCATTTAATTGTTTGTGGGCGGTGTTAACAAGTTTGGGTGTTAATCTTTTTGGGTTTTGCCACCAGGGCAATTCTTCTTGAACCAAAATACCATATTTATCCAACAAACTGAGCATATAATCATCTTGTTGCCAATGAAAACGTGTAATACATACATTTAAGTCTTTCATAGAACGCACTATAGAATCCATATAACTATGTGGTTCTGCTATTCCATATTTTGGATTGCTTCCTGGCATATATTCTATCCCTGGCAACCTCACAGGTTCACCATTTAAATAAAATTGTTCGCCTCTAATTTCAACCTTTTTAAAACCAAAAACAGCCATCTTATTATCTGAAATACCTTGCTCCGTTTTGATAGAGCTTTCCATTTCATAAAGATTTGGAGCATCAAAATGCCATGGTTTTATTTTTCCTAACGGAATATATGTGGAGCAATACCCATTATTTACTGTCAATTCTTGTGTAATGGCTTTAATAATTTTATCTGATTGCTTGTCCGTTATAGTAAATTCCAGTTTTACCTTATCAACATCCTTTTCCCATAACTTAATGGTCGTTTTGATAACTCCTGTACTGTCTGTTAGATTGATTTCCGGATCAACATGTACGAATTGAAAAGATGGCTTCCCAGTTGATTCTATCGATACCGATCGAATAATTCCACCGTCATTGACCCAATCAAACGACTTTTCATATGGTAAGTTGTTTTCAGAAAATTCATTATTAACAGAGACTACAACCGTGTTTGTTTTCTCGAAAGAAACAAAATTGGTGATATCTATTGTAAAAGGTGTATATCCTGCATTCAGGTGTTCTCCTGCCTTTTTACCATTTACATAAACAATAGCATCATGATAAACGGCTTCAAATATTATTCGCACACTTTTACCTTTCCAATCTTTTGGTAATTCAATATCCTTTTGATACCATGCCAATCCTGTATAGGCTTCGGTACCAGTTTCAATATTCCAAGTATGAGGCACTTGTACCTCGTGTGATAATTGGTCAGGAATAGCATGTTCCCAATGACCATTTAAACCTAAATCTGTTGAGTCTATAGCAAATCTCCAAGTGCCATCAAGTGACATGTGTGTTATTTTAGGTTCTTGATTCAACGATTTTAAATCAGATTGATCTTTACAGTTTGTAAACAACAACACACTAAATACTAAAACAGTCAACTTTAAAATTTTACTTTTCATTATTTATCATTAATTAAATTATTTAATCATTAAGTTTTGTTTCTTTTGGAAACGCATAACTGGATTTCCATCCTCCCAAATCAATCAGCACTTGATCTAACATAACTCCAGAATCTATCATCCAAATTTTCAGTATATGTTTTCCTGCCTTATTTACAATTTGTTTTACAGATTGTACACTAGCGTTTTTAAGTACATTTTGCATCCATTGCCCACTTCTTCCAAACGTTTGAAAATCAACAATTACAGGTTCTGCATCATCAATGGCTACAGCACAACGCACGCCGCGTTCCTCAAAATCGGCATGTGAGGGAATAGCTTGTAATCTCACATCAGCCTCACCAAAATTAAAGGTGTAAAAATCATATTCTAGCATCGGACTATTTTCCTGAATTAATTTTAAATCGGTTTCGGAATCTGCACTTCTGGGCAAAGCTGCAATCACTTTCCCTGTATAACCTACTCCATCAAACACCTCCCACTTGGCTTCTTTTCCAGCTTTGTTACGAGAAAAATTTTCGGCATGTATAGAGACAAAACCTTTGTCTTCTACAAATCCTGAATAATTTTCTAAAGCCTTAAATTTTGGATTATAAGCTGAAACACCAATAGTAATAGTAGTATCTTGAGTTACAAAATCTATTTCGCTGTTTACTTTATAACTTGGAGGAATTAACTGAAAATCATGACCCAAAGGTGCTTCTTTTTTATTCTCTCCTTGCGGTACTTTATCCCAATCGATACTTACCCATAAACGCTTTTTGGAATTTCCGGAATCACTGCTCAAGGTACCTTGATCTTCGGAAACTTTAATCCAATCGGCTTTAGGGACTGCTTTCCAGGCTACATCACCTAATTCTTTTAAATATGCATCTATAAAATAATGATTATCTGTATAACTATTGAAAACAGGCAAAACATCAGCAAAACTATTAACAATATCATGGTTTACTTCCATTTCGTAACCTTCCAATGCCAATCCTAACGTCGCATTCTCTTTTGGTTTAACAAAAACATTTGAAGGTTTACTAAAAACAGGCAGAAACCTGGGTTGCATCGTCATGATATGATTCCACTTCCCTTGCTGTAAGTCTTCATTATAGTATTTGGTTTCTTTTTGAATACGGTTAAATGCATTGGCAGATTGCTCAGCATAATAATTAGCACTGATTTTACCTTGCTTCGCATCAAAATCATTTTTGAAATGATACAACCATTTTTGATTTATTTTTGAAGCCGCTATCACAGGATAATAAACCAATTGGTAAAAAGCATCTTTACGATTCGCAGAAATGTTTGAATACATAGCTTCTACTTTGGTTTCAATGGCATCATACGCTTGTATTCGTTTTTCAACTTCATCACCATAATGAAACTGTGTGAGTTCTGTGACACCTGCTTTGGTGACAGGTTCCACCTGACTCCAAGCCATGAACTCGGGACGTCTGATAAAAGCAAGCCGATTATTTTCAAACATGATATCGGTAATCTCACTAGCATAATCGTTTCCAAATGCACTGGCATTCCACGCTTTCATATGGTTTTTAACAGCGTTACTTTTTTGAAAAGCATCCATATTCCAAGCCATATCAAGAAACAATTCGATATTATATTCGTGTGGTTTTATATCTCCACAATTTAGAATCCATAAATCACGTGACTGAAACTCGTAGGCCTTAGACATTTCTTCCCACATTAAAACAGGATTGGTAGAGTTAAGCCATAAATAATCGTGCGGACGCCCCCAATACGATGTGTGATAATACACGCCAGCACCACCAGAACGTTTTTGCTCTTCAGGATTACTTAGCTGTCTTATATAACCGTAATTATCATCGGTCCAAACCAGCGTTATATCTTCTGGAAGTTTTAATCCTTCTTGATAATACGTCAACACTTCTTTGTAAGGCACAAAGGCTTGAGATATCTTTTTAGGATCTTTTTTTGTTTCCTTCTTTAAAATAGCTCTTTGGTCGGCAATAATATGTTCTAGCAATTTTACTTGTTGATCGGTATCATCTTCTCCAACAATCATAGGCGAATCATGCTCACCGCGCATGCCTGTTGTATAAATATTTTCATACTTACCAGCTTCCTTAACACGTTTAGTAAACAGGTTTTTTATAACCTCCGAGTTGGTATCATAGCGATATTCTCCCATTGTTTTATGATTCCATTCTGTATTGATATTACTCAACATGGGTTCTGCATGCGATGTGCCAATAACAATAGCATAATCATCTGCAACCTCTTTGTTTTTCGGGTATGAATAAAATGGTTTGGTACTAGAATGCATAGCTGGCCAAATGGTATTGGCTCTTAAGCGTAGTAATAATTCAAAAATTTTAGCATAGGTTTTTGGGCCAATATCACCTGTTTCCGGTTCAAAATTTAAAGCAGCCCAGCGTTGCAAGCCCCAGTCTTCATCATTTAAAAATACGCCTCTGTATTTCACAGATGGCCCGTTATAGTCTTTATTTTCAATAGTGATAACCATCTCATTTTGTTTCGTTGGCGTAACATCTGCCCACCATTCCCATGGTGAAACTCCCATCATTCTTGATATTTGTAGTAATCCATAGGCTGTTGCTCGCCTGTCTGAGCCAACGATTACCAAAGCTTGGTTTACGCCCTTAAAAGGATTTTTAACAACCTGAATACTAAACTGCTCCCACGTATTTTCAATATTAGAAACATCTATTTGGTTGGATTTAATGAGCTGGTCAATACGCTTATTATTACCGATGGTTCCAGCAAGAATGATGTTAGAACCTAAATGGTTAGACACATTAATAGTTTTACCTGTGATGTTTTTTATATCATTTGCTAACATTTTCGCAGCAATTTCAACCACTTTTGCATCCTTTTTATCAATAATAATCTTGCTTAATACACCTTCTTTTACAATTGGAAAATCTGTGGTGCTTTGTGCCTTTACAATGGCTATTTGCAATAAAAATAGAAGGTTGAAAATCTTTAATTTATTCATGATTACTTTTTATTCTTTCATAAGTATTATTACCAAAAGACACTTTAAAATCTGATTGAAATAACGTAGATGGCACATAATAGTCCGTTGAAATTATTTGTGCGCCAGAAGCTTTGGCTTTTTCAAAAGGTGTATAATCGTTACTTCTCGCTTCTTTAGTACCCGAATCTGCTCGTGTCCGAACCATATATCCCTTATTCACTAATTCCTTTATATGTTCAAAATCATTAATAGGGTCATTCAATATTCTAAAGGCTGCTTCTGGATGGCCTTCTTCGCTGTTTACGAATAAAATTCTGTTTTTTAAAGATGCATGACCTTCCAAATAGCTATTAATTTTATTGCTTTTCTCGTCGAGCACAAACAGAAAACGTCCTTTTAAGTCACCCAATTTAGGCCAGCCTTTTTTAAGAATCGCTTCCTCTAATGTTTCAAAATTACCTCGAACCAAATCGGGAGTAATTAATTGCCTTTGAGGAAATACACTTGTAATCTCTGTATCAATACTACTTAAAGCTGTTGCTGAAAAAGGTAATGGCTTACGCAAATTTTCAACGACTTGATCTTTTGTATTCATCAATATGAAAATCGGGGTATGATTCGGATTAAGATCCGACCATTGTTTTAAAGCTTTCAACCCATCTTTAAACAACAAATAGTGACTTCTAAAATCAATATCCTGAATATGAAACATTTTTAAACCTGGCTCCTTTAGTTTCTGTTCGTTATCAAAAACCTGAGGTTCTTCACCCATGGCTTTGACTATTTCTAAGCCTTTAGGATTTGAATAATAACCGCCATTGGGATCATAAAACACATCTAATTCTAAATTTCTCAAACCTAAATCTAATTGTTCCTCTAATGGTATATGTGTGTATTGCAACGATTTTGCTCGAGAAGAATCTAATTGAAATATATAATTGAATAACGGCTTTTCTATGGCTATTTTATAAGAATTATGACTGCCTATAACTTGTATATCATTTAAATGTACATCACTATTATTACAACTATAACTAGCTATCGCTATTATAATTTGAAAAAGATAGTTTTTTAGTGTCGTCCAACTCATTAATTACTGATTTCGATTTTTTTATCATCAAAAACAAAAGTGGGCCTAAAATCAAATTGATTAAGTTTAAATCTGATGGTTATCATGGTTAATTCTTAAACTATAATTAATAAATCTTAAGTACAATAGGAGCCACTTTATGGTGCCCTTCTTTAAACTGAACATGCAACCCTTTATTATTAAACTTGTAAGAACTAAGATTGCCTCCCAACATTTTTACCGTTTTATATTTTTTATTATAATAAGGACTCTTCGTTGATAAAGATTTAATTAATACATCCAGATTATTTTCAGGCCATTCCATGATTACTGCATAAAGCACATCTCCTTTTTTTGTAAAGCGAATATCTTGAGAGGTGTATGCATCTCCTTTTCCTTCATTAAAACCCTGCGCCTTGAGTGGGTTTGCTTTGTCTACTTTTGGTCCCTCACCATAAATATGCCAAGGACGCGTTTCATAAATACCTTCGCTATTAATAGCCATCCATGCTGTAATATCTTCTACTACTTTTAATTCTTTTTCGTCTATGGTACCATCACCTCTAACAGGAACATTTAAAAGAAGATTCCCATTTTTACTAACGATATCGACTAAAATTTGCAGCACCGTTTTGGCCGATTTATAGCCGTTGTTATTATAGATATCTCTTTTATAATGCCAATTACCAATACATGTACAAGATTGCCATGCCTTTTCCTGAATAGCATCTGGAGCGCCACGCTCTACATCCCAAACTAAAGCCTCTTTTTGGTCTTCGTTTAAAATTTTACCAAAAATTACACCTTCAAGTTTCCCCTTATTTAATTCAATATTAGAGTTGTAATAATGTGTAGCGACCTCTAATCCAACATCGCTTATAGGCCACAATGGAAGTACCGTATCATCAAAATAGATTAAATCCGGGGAAAATTTATTTATCATGTCAACTGTACGATTGTAAAAATTAAGACAGTAGTCTTCTGATGGAATAGAAGCACCATTTTCCCAGCCCCACTGATCTCCTGTAACAACTTCCCCTTCACTTCCGGCACTTAATGAGTGGTTTTGAGCATACAATTTTTGAGGGTCTAATCCTTCCCACCATGTACCTATACCATTTTCCTTTGTCAATTTACCATCATAAGATATCCCTGCATATTCTCCTTCTTTATCTGATTTCTGTGACGTTTCATACCAAGTCCACGCATGGGCAGAGTGAATGCTCACACCAAATGGTAATCCATTATTTTTTGCAGCTTTAGACCACCCTTCTAAAATGTTTTTTTGAGGACCAAGAGCAACCGAATTCCATTCTTGATATTTGCTATCCCATAAATCTAAATTGTCATGGTGATTACCCATGGCAAAAAAATATTTGGCGCCTGCACGCTTGTATAACGCCACTAATTTTTCGGGATCCCATTTTTCTGCTTTCCACTCATGTATCACATCTTTAAAACCAAATTCTGATGGGTGTCCATATTGTTTTAAATGAGATTCATATTGTTTTTCCCCTTCCATATACATATTACGACCATACCAATCGCCTTGTTCTGGTTCACATTGCGGTCCCCAATGTGCCCAAATACCAAATTTTGCATCTCGAAACCACTCTGGTATTTCATATTGCTTGAGTGATTCCCAGTTAGGTTCAAACTTACCAGTTTGCATTTTTTCTTTTATACCTTGAGCGTATGTACAAACACTAATAAATACCAATACTAAATTAATTAAAACCTTCATTTATAATTTATTATTTTATGATACCTTGTTTTACATTTAAATTAACACGAGTTACTTCTTTTAAAATAATCGCTTCTTTCTTTTCTTTTTATAAATATTGATAACTTCATTCACTAACCATGTCAGTGAGCGTAAAATTTATCCCCAATGGATTATTGGTTACTTTACAAAGCAATGGAAAATCAGGATTTTGTAAAATCCACATTTCCGTGTTATCAATTTGTGCTACCACGTGCAAAGTTGATAGGGCTATGCCGTCAATAATCACAGGATCCGTTTTTTCACTTTTATCCAATACATAGGTTGTATTATTATAAACAAATTGATTGTTTTTTAATAAATCTTGGTAAGAAGACTTAGAAATGATAAAGAACGTTTCCAATGGTTTCAATACGATAACAGGTGTATTTTCACCTTGATTAAAACTCAGTTCAGTTCCTCTTTTAACAGCTTCTGGCGTCATTTTAATACTGCTTTTTACGCCTCGTGTTTCTAAATGAAACACTAAAGTATCTGAAACTATTTGTTTCTTAAGGGACAAGGTTCTTGTTTGGCCATGCAGCTTACAGATATAATTTAAAGTTGTATGATCTTTAATTGATGGTATGTTATTTTGTGCTAAACTGATCTGGTTGATCGCACATAAAATGATGACTATAATTATGTTTTTCATATCCTAATTATTTTGATGGTGGTAAAATAGTGGTTCCCCAAGTTGATGGTTTCGATGACATTTCTAAAATGAGTTCACCACCATTAACGATATCTTTATGTAAAATCCACGATTTATCGTAAGGCTTACCGTTTAAAGAGGCCGATTTAATATACTTTCTTTTATCACTCATATTTTTAGTCGAAATTTTAAAAGTCTTGTCGCCTTCTAATTTCAAAGTGGTTTCTTTAATTAAAGGTGTATTTATTAAATAATATGGCTGACCAGCATTGGGATACAATCCCATCATGTGAAAAGCCAACCAAGAAGACATGGCTCCAGAGTCGTCGTTACCAGGCAAACCCTTTGGCGAACTATTGAAATTATTTTTGATGATAGTACGTATCCTATCACTGCTTAAGTCTGGACGACCAATCCAATGATACATCGTAGGTGTTAAAAACGAAGGCTCATTTGAAACATCATACAATTCGTTATCAAAAAAAGTATCCAATCTGTTTTTAAAAGCTACATTACCTCCAGTTCGCTTGATAACCTCAGGAATATCATGAGGGATGCTTAAAGAATATTCCCAAGACGTCCCTTCATAAAAAAACACACACCAGTGGCAAACATACCAAGGAGATTCTGTAATTGTTGGAGTATATTTAAAAGTTGGTTTCTGAATTTTTGATTCACCAAAAACCACATCATCTAACCAATTTCCTGAAGCATCTTTGGGCATAATAAATCCTTTAGAACCATTATTCTCATAATCTGCACGCCATAAATTTTTCCAATTATCAGCTTGTTTTATATATCTATCGTAAATATTCTTATGATTTAAACCCTTGGCTACTGTAGCTATATTGTAATCATTATAAGCATAATCAATAGTTCTGTTTCCTGCTCTATCTATACCATAAGGAATATACCCCAATCGCAAATAATCGACTAATCCGCCACGTCCTTCTTTTTCTTCATTACCTCCCGGAGGTACCTCAGCGTCTTTTAGCATGGCTTTTAGTGCCAATTCATAATCTATTCCTTTTAAATTCTTAACAAAGGCATCGGCAATGACTGTTTCAGCATTAGAGCCTCCTTGTGTACGCCCGTTTTCATTTCCGCTCCTGCCTTCCGGCAAATAGCCATCACGCTTATAAATATTCAACATCGCGTTAATAATTTCAACTTCCCGGTCTGGATCTATAAGTGTGATTAACGGACTAGAGGTTCTAAACGTGTCCCAAATACAATAAAAATCATCGTAATACGGTTCATCATTGGTCCATAAAGGGTTTTCTCCAGTTCTATCAACAGGCATTATCATAGTGTGATATAAGCCTGTATAGAACATTTTTTTATAATCTTCCGAAGTATCTGGCGATAGTGTGATACGGCTTAACAAGTGTTCCCATTTATTTTCTAACGCTAACAAAACGACATTAAAATCCCAATGCGGAATCTCTTTTTCTATATTATTTTTTGCTTTTAACGAACTTAAAAACGAGATGCCTATTTTAACATTGAGTTCTTGTTTGCCTTCTTTTCCAAAAGACAGTAAGGCGCCTGTTTTTTTTCCAGAATCAAATTGTGCAGGTTTATTTGTGAATAATTTTCCATCTTTCCAAGTCACATATTTTGCAATGGGCTGATCAAAAACGGCCCAAAAATAAACGGTGTAGGCACGACCGTTATTCCAGCCGCCTCTAATTCGGCTATAGCCTCTAACTTCTGTTTTTGAAACCACTTCAATTTGAGACCCCACAAATTGCTGGGCTTCTCTAGCATCTGGATTTGGCTCCTTTGGTTCTCCTAAAAAGAAACCTGGATCAATCTTCAATTCCTTAGTGGCAGTTTCAGGATATGTTATGCGATAAAATGATACTTTTTCTCCTGTGGTTATTTCTGTTTTTATTTGATTTTCCTTAAAAACAGTTTCATAGTATCCCAGTTTTACCTTTTCTTCTTGTCTAAATGAGGTTTGGTCAATCTTATTTAATTCATCGGAAAATGGCATGATTTGAATGTTTCCGTATTTTGGTCCGCCGCCAGTGCCACTAACATGCACTTGACTAAAGCCGGTTACTTCTTTTGGCATGGGCAACCAACCACTATTCGGACTCACCGTACAATCTGGACTTGGTTTTACCATTCCGAAGGGACATGAAGGACCGATAAATACGCGTCCGTCTCCTTCGGATCCAATCATGGGATCTACATACCTGTGCAACTCATCTTGAGCATTGATCTGTACAACAAAGCATAATGATATTCCCAGAATAATAAGGTGTTTAATCTTTAATTTCATTGTATTTATAAGGTTTTAGTTGGCAACATTTTTAAATTTATTCTACTACTGACTAGGTTTATTAGACATTTCCAAGAGCAGCTCGCCGCCATTCACTATGTCTTCATGAGATATACTTAAATACATTTTAGGCTTATTATTTAATTTTATTTCATCTATATAAACATTATCAGGGCTGTTATTAGAGGCCTTAATAACAAATGTTTCACCTGAATAATACTTTGGGTTTAACTGTATGGTAACTTTATTAAAAATAGGACTTCCTATTTGATATGCTGGATTTTCTTCCGTTCCACCATTCATTTGAAATAAGCCCATTTTAAACAACACATTCAAACTACCCATTAAGCCTTGGTCTTCATCGCCGTTATAGCCTGTGCTTGGAGCCAATCCACTAAACGTTTCTTTAATCACAGTCCTTGTCCAATATTGTGTTAAATCTGGCCTACCTAATTGGTTAAAAATAAATGAGGTTTGTATGGAAGGTTGATTTCCGAAATTGATTGGAATGCGGCTATATTCTGGATGTAATTCAGCATCATGTGATGTCCCTGAAGTAAACTTTAATGCTTTGGCTGTTTCAAATTGCGTATTTAATTTTTCAATAGCTTTGTCTTTTCCGCCCATCAATAGTGCTAAACCATCAACATCATGTGGTACAAACCAAGTAGATTGTGCCGCATTTGATTCTATAAATCCGTGTTCGTATTGATAAGGGTCAAAGTTTTCGGCCCATGTCCCTTCAACATTTTTAGGTCGCATCCAACTTATGTTGGTATCAAACACATGTTTATAATTTTTGGATCTAGCCATAAAATAATTGTAATCTTCATCATGATTTAATTTTTTAGCCAATTGCGCCAATGTCCAATCTTGATAAGCATATTCCAAGGTTTGGCTGGCACCGTCTTGATGCAATCCGAAGTTCCCTTCAGGAATAGGGTAAGGCACATAGCCTTTTTCTAAATAATATTTTAAACCGCCTCCTATATCCGTAGTATGTTCGTAACCGGCTTTTCCCATAATACCGCCAGACATGTGGTTTTTTTTGAGTGCGCTATAAATAGATTCTAAATCTTCTTTTATGATTCCTTTTTGAATAGCACTTACGATAAATGGTGTTGTGGAAGCTCCTGTCATTACATAAGTATAATTACCCCCAGAAGGCCCCCGGGGAATCATACCACCATCTTTATAATATTGCATTAAGGAATGTACAAACTCTTCCATAATTTCTGGATACACCAATCCCCAAAGCGTATTGATAGTCCATTGTGCGCCCCAAAATGAATCGGAATTGTAATGGTTGAATTTAGGTTTACCATCTGCATTCAATGGCAACTGGCCAACCCTAAAAGTTTTACCTGTATTATCTGGATAGGCGCCATTAACATCGCTAATGATTCTTCTGCCTTGTAAAGCATGCCATAAATCGGTATAGAATCGTTTTTGGTCTGTATCGGTTCCTCCTTCCACTTGAATTCTTGACAACATATTATGCCATTCGGTTTTCGATTCCGTGACTACTTTATCAAAATCCCAATGGGGTAATTCTTGCTGGATATTATTAGTTGCGTTTTCTATTGAAGTATAAGAAATCCCAGCCTTCATTAAAACAGCTTTCTCTGTATTTTCTATCTTGATTAAATAATTTCCTGTTTCAGCATCTTCTTCCAAAGCAGTCACAGGAACATTTAGTTGCACTTTAAAATATATGGTTAATGGTTTAGGACGTCTGTGTGTTGGAGCTGCTACTAATTTACCCGCCAACTCGCTTTTCCCCGTTTGCTTTAGTACGCCCTCTACATTTTCACAAGGTCCCAATATGGTATTTAAGTTGAAGAGGATACCTGCCTCTTTATTTTTCGGAAACGAATATTGGTGAAACCCAACTCGTTTTGTACTTGTTAATGCGACCTTAATTTGATACCTATCTAACTCTACTGAATGATATCCTGGCGTTATTGTTTCTGCTTGATGTTTAAAACTTGAGAAAAAATCAGTAAAAATATGATCTTTGTTTTCATGGGAAATGGTTACAGGCATAACCGATAAACCAGATAGTTGCCAAGCATGGATATGACTGAAGCCTTTTATGGTGTCCGTATTGTAGCGATACCCGGTGCCCCAATCGCCTCCAATTTGCGTATCCGGACTTAAATTAACCATTCCAAATGGACGGCTAGCAGATGAAAAGAAAAACCATCTTGAGTTTTCGGTATCAAGAAAAGGGTATACTTTATCCGATAAAGATTTTTTATCAATAGAAGGTTTTATTTCCTCTTTACAGGAAACTAAAAAGGAAAGTATGATACTAACCGTTAAAATGCCATTAACTATATTATTATTTAACTTCATTGATAATATTAACGAGAAATTTGTATTGAACTCACTAGGATTTTATTTGACCGATAGGTTCTACCTAAATGAATTTATTTTTTACATAAGAAGCAGGCTCATAGAAAGCTTTTATTAAATATCTAATTTTCACTTTCAAGATAAATGTGTTATTGAACTCGTTTAATTTTTTTTCAATTGGCTAAAAAATTGCCCTTTTACGCCCACTCTATGTCTTTTTTTCCTTTCATAGTCCTGCTATGTAACTCAAAAAAAACTTCGATTGGACAAAAAATGACTAATTTTCACTTCAATCAAAAAAATTTAAATGAGTTTATTAAAAATATAGGCAGGCTACAAACATGCCTGCCTATATTTAATTAACAAAAAACTAAACTAACTCTACAAAACTATTTTGAAATAATATTAATAGTTCGGGTTTTGTGTAATACTTTGCTCTGAAGCATCAATTTCAGTTTGAGGTATAGGTCTAACAAGATGTTTTTCTTTAAGTGCATTATTTAAAGCTGCATGCGGATTATGAGCTAAAACACGCTCTATTAACTTACCTGTTCTTTTTAAATCCATCCATCTATTTACTTCACCAGTTAATTCTCTGGCTCTTTCATCAAGTATAAAATCAAGATTTACATCTCCTGACGCTACTGCCGTAGTTAACCCTGCTCGAGAACGCAACGTTGTAAGACGTGCCGCTGCATCAACAGAATTATTTAATTTAAAATAGGCTTCTGCAGCAATTAAATAAGCTTCACCTGATCTCATCATAACCATATCTCTTTCTCCTTGTGAAGATTGATCTGGCTGAGTAAATGTTATGGTAGGATCATCAAATTTAGTAAACATAGGAAAATGTGTATTTGTTACACCGTCATTTTGAAAATAAGTCCCTGGATTAATTACTTTATAGCGCTTTGCAGCAATCTGAGTCGGTGTCCATACTGTTTTAGGGAAATATATCGCTGTATCACCAGCAGCAACGTTTACAGGCGTACCATTTTCATAACCTATATAATCTTCTGTAGCATAATTAACCCTAGTAAAAGTAGCGGCAGCTCTTTTATCATTATCTTCAAAAAGAGAATAATAAAAAGGTGTTGGCATGCCTCCTAAGCCTTGTACTGTTTTTTCTAAACCTGGGTAGTCATAAAATCTAAATTTATATAACATATGCTTAGAGTTGCCCCACCCTCTGCTTACTGAATTACTTCCAAATAAATAAGAGAAAATTACTTCTGAGTTTCTTTGATTACCTATATCAACCAGTGATGCAAAAGAAGATACTAATGGATGATTAGTTATTACCGTTTCTGCTAAAGAGGCTGCCTCAGTAAAATCTGAAGATGTTCCAAATGATTTGTAACCTCTTGTTAGGAATACTTTAGATAACAAGTGTCTTACAGCATCTTTAGTTACTCTGCCGTATGCACTTGCTGTTGAATTAACAGATGCTAAGGCATCTTCTAAATCTTGAACTATTTGAGTGTAAACTGCTTCTTCGCTATCTCGTGTATATTGAGTTTGACCTGTTGTAACTTGATTTAAAACTAAAGGAACACCTCCATAATTTTCTACTAAATTAAAGTAGCTCCAAGCTCTAAAAAATTTAGATTCTCCAATACCAATAGCTTTTTCACTATCTGTAAGATCTGCAATGTTTTCTGCATTATCTATAGCTGTATTAGCTGCTGAAATGATACTATATTGATTCGCCCAATATACCCCTACAGCCCAAGTGAAAGAATTCATATTTACATAATCATTAATTTCATCGGTACCTTGAATTGTTGATCTTCTGGTTACAACATCAGTCCCTAGATCTTCTAAAGTATAGTACATATCAGGACGATAATGCGTCGTTGTTTCTCTAGCTCTTTCATATACCGAAGCTACCAATTGATTAAATGTCTCCGAATCAGAACTGGCTGTTTCAATAGTTATAGAAGACTTATTTTCTTCTTCTAAATAACTGTCGCAACTCGTGTTAAACACACTTGCAGTAAGCAGTATAACAATTATTTTATGATTTATATATTTCATTTTTTTTGAATTTTATTTATCAGATAATTAAAAATTTAAATTAAGGCCTAGCATGTATGTACGAGACAAATAAGAGGCTCCCCAAGAGTTTCTACCAGCACTATCTGGATCCCATCCATCATAATCTGTAAAGATGAATGGGTTTTGTACAGTTGTATAAAACCTTAAACCTTCAATTTTCAGTTTATCTAAAATATTAGAAGGAAGCGTATAACCTAATGTTATAAAACCAACTCTAGTATTCGAAATATCTTTATACTTAATAGTATGTTGATATTGTCCACCATTACCTGGTTGATACCAATTGTTGGTAGGATTAGTTGGTGTCCAGTAATTTACATCATATGCATTAAAAAGTCTTGACGGGTCATTATCGTAAGGGAATGAGTTATTTGTATGGAAATTACTCATTAATTTATTACCCTGACTTGTACTTATAAAAAATGAAAAGTCGAAGTTTTTATAATTCATAGTACTAGTAAGACCTCCAGTCCATTTTGGCGTTACTTGACCAATAACTTGTCTATCTTTATCAGCAGTTATCACTCCATCACCATTTAAGTCTTTTACTCTTACTTGTCCTGGTGTTTGCCCATAAGCTGCAGCTTCAGTTGCTTCATCTAGTTGCCAAACGCCATCTAGCACATAATCATAAATAGCTCCAATAGGCTCACCTACTCGATGAATAAGACTTGTACCTCCAACGTTATAGAAGATATCGCTTCCGTTTAATTTATCAATAGTATTCTTGTTAGATGCAAAATTAAAATTAGTGGTCCACTTAAAATCACCGTTATCAATATTCACGGTATTTAAAGCAATCTCGATTCCTTTATTTGTAGACTCTCCAATATTATCATAAATACCTGTAAAACCAGTAACCGCAGGAATAGCTTTGTAAAATATAATATCAGTATTTTTTCTATTATATATATCAATAGAACCATTAATCTTATTATTTATAAACCCGAAATCAAGACCGAAGTTTACCTCACTTGTTTTTTCCCATTTAAGATCCTTATTTGCTATATCGGTTACATATAAACTTGGAACAGCAACATCTCCAATATTCGTAGCACTACTACCAAGCAGGGATTGAGATCTTAATGGACCTAATCCACCGCCTTGACCATTATTACCGGTCTGACCATAACTTAACCTTACTTTTGCGTTAGAGAATATACCTTGAGATTGCATAAAACTTTCATCAATTAATTTCCAAGCGACAGCTGCCGATGGGAAAAATGCCCATTTATTGCCTTCAGCTAAAATAGATGCTCCATCATATCTTCCTGTTACAGTAAATAAATACTTGTCCATTAAAGTATAATTTATTCTTCCAGTATAAGATTCTAAAGTTTGTTTAATAAAATCACTTGAAACTTCTCTAATATCAAGTCCTGCGTCTAAATTGTAGAATGAATAATTATCTGTTGTGAAATTTCTAACTTGATTATAATAACCTTCAGAACGCTCGCTAAATCTAGAAATTACACCTGTAAAATCTACAGCATGAATTCCTTCCGTAAATTTATAGTTAAGAATATTATCCCAAGTGTAAGAAAAATAATTAAAATTGTTTACTTGAGCTCTTCTGTTCTTAGGATTACCTGTTACACTTTTAGAATATAGTGCACGATATTCCCCATATCTTGTATATTTTACATTTGGAGAAAACTTAGTAGTAAATGTTAATCCTTCTAAAGGTTTAATTTGCAATGCAATATCACCTATATATTGTAGGAATTTTGTTTCTTTCGTTTCTCCATTTGGCTCAAATAATGGATTTGTAATTTGAGTTTCCTTCTGTGTCGGAAAGAATCTTAAAGAACCATCGTCATTATATGGTCTTCCAATTGGCTTTAATCTGTAAGCACTTCTAAACCCTTCCCAACTTGCAGAATTTTGAAGTGCATGAGTAACATAGTTACTTACACTTAAATTCAACCATTTAGTAAGATCGCTGCTTAAACTTCCTCTAATGTTATAACGATCAAAAACTTCACCACCAAGTGTACCTTCATCTTTAGTGTAAGCCAATCCTGCGGCATATTTAGTTTTCTCTGTTCCTCCGCTTACGTTAACAGTGTGGTTGGTTTGAAAACCGTTTTGAAGTGTAAGATCTACCCAATCTGTACTTATGCCATCGGCAACATTTTGTAATTCTTCAGCATCTAAATAATCTGATAGCACAACCTGATCTCTAGTATAACTTAAATTTCCTGATGCAAACTGATTACCCACTACAACATCTTTAAGGTATTCTACATATCCAGGACCATCTTGCATGTCTGGAAGATGATAAGCTTGTTTAAAACCTACATAATTACTATAATTAACTTTAAGATCTCCGGTCTTACCACGTTTTGTTTCAACTATAACAACCCCGTTACTACCTCTAGAACCATATATAGCAGTTGCCGAAGCATCTTTTAAAACATCCATTCTTTCAATATCTGCAGGGTTAACAAATGAAATATCATCTACAAAGATACCATCCACAATGAAAAGTGGATTTTGACCTGGATTAAAACCACCTTGGTTTGCAGTTTCATTTGAATTGATAGTACTTGCTCCACGAATACGGATATTAAAACCACCCGATCCCGGTTTATTATCTGTACGCTGAATTACTACCCCTGCCGCTTGACCTTGTAATGCCGAAACGGCATCAACTTTGTTTGCTTGTTGAATTTCTTTAGAACCAATTGATGCAACAGAACCAGTTAAATCACTTTTCTTAACTGTTCCATAACCAATAATTACGACTTCATCAAGCTTTGCAATATCCTCCTCGAGATTAACATTCATTGGAGATTGTCCTGTATAAGCAACCTCTAAGGTTTTATAACCTACATAAGAGAATACAAGAACATCTCCTGAATTGGCCATAATCGAAAAGTTACCATCAAAATCAGTAGATGCACCAATTGAAGTTCCTTTGATTTTTAAATTGGCTCCTGCTATAGGAACATTGTTTTCATCTGATACAACTCCAGTGACACTATCCTGTGACCAAGAGATAGATGAAAAACATAGCATCATGGCTATTAATAAAAGTTTAATTTTTTCCATATTTAAATTATTTAAATTTTAGTTACTGCTAATTTATTGTTAAGACTTTGTTAACTAATGGACATCTTATTCATTTATATGGATTTTTTGATTAAATCCCTTTATTTTATGCTTTTTTATAATAAACAAGATATTTACTTACAACTTTTTTAACTTAATATTTCCACTTAACAAAAGCTTCCATGGCTGCATAATTTGACAAACCTAATTTATCATATATATGAGCCGTTTCTCTGTTTCTATCTTCGGCTCGTTGCCAAAATTCTCTACTATCTGCTCCTTGAAACACGACGCCATCCTTTTGAGATTGATGCTTAAAGATACCTTTACGTTTTTCAAGTACTTGATCTGGCCCCATGGGTATTGCCATTTCAATTTCATCGACACTCCATTCTTGCCAAGCACCTCGGTATAGCCAAACCCAGCAGTCATCCATAAACTTTTTTGACTTTAATCTTTTAACTGCATTAAAAATGGCATCTAAACATACTTTGTGTGTACCGTGTGGATCTGCTAAATCTCCCGCAGCATAAATTTGGTGCGGTTTAATTTTCTCTATTAAATCCATGGTGATTTGGATATCCTTTTCACCTAAAGGCTTTTTCTCGATGGTACCCGTTTCGTAAAAAGGAAGTTCCATAAAATGAATTTGACTATCTGGCAAACCTATAAAATAACAAGTAGATTGTGCTTCTCCTTTTCTAATAAGTCCTTTTATATAGCGTACCTCTTCAATATCAATTTCGCTTGTCTTTTTATTTTGAAGAAATGTTTTTGCTTTTTTATAAATAGCAGAAGCTTCGTTATTTTCTATGCCAAACTTTTCGTTGTAATCGCATACAAAACTTGCAAAGCGTAAGGCTTCATCATCTGCAACAGCAATATTTCCAGACGTTTGATAGCCTAAATGCACTTCATGGCCTTGCTCATGCAGGCGCTTAAAAGTACCACCCATACTAATAATATCATCATCTGGATGCGGACTAAATATTAAAACTCTCTTTTTTGCAGGTTCGGCACGTTCTGGTCGTTTGCTATCATCAGCATTGGGTTTTCCTCCAGGCCAACCTGTAATGGTATTTTGTAATTTATTGAATATTTGAATATTAATATCGTAGGCTGGACCTGAATCTGCTAGTAAATCACTCATCCCATTCTCAATATAATCAGCATCAGTAAGCATCAAAATAGGTTTCTCTAAATGCAAGGCTAAACCTAATACTGCCTTTTTTGTGAGCGCTTCTGTCCATTCCACTTTTTCAACCAACCAAGGTGTATTGATACGTGTTAATTTTGATGCAGCGGATTTATCCAACACAAACGTGGCATTATTATGCTCTTGCAGAAAAGAAGCTGGCACTAAATTGGTGACGGTTCCTTCTACAGAAGATTTGACAATATTGGATTTCCCTTCTCCCCAAGCCATGAGTATAACGCGTTTGGCTTCCATTATTTTTTTAACACCTAACGTAATAGCTGTTCTGGGTGTATTATTCAATCCCGAAAAATCTCCGCTAGCAGCTACTCTAGTAATATGATCTAAAGCGACCAATCTGGTTTTGGAATTTTGAAGTGATCCTGATTCATTAAAACCAATATGACCGTTACCCCCAATACCCAAAATTTGTAAGTCCAAACCGCCTAATACTTCTATTTTGGATTCATAGTCATTACAATATTCTGCTATTTCTTCCTTTTTTAGCATGCCATCTGGCACATGATAATTTTCTGGTAAAATATCTACGTGATTGAATAATTGTTCCTTCATAAAACGAACATAGCTATTTATAGAGTCTGGCTCCATAGGATAATATTCATCCAAATTAAAGGATATCACATTCTTAAAACTAAGTCCTTCTTCTTTATGCAACCTTACCAATTCTGCGTACAAACCCTTTGGTGAAGACCCTGTGGCTAGTCCTAATATGCAAGGTTGTTTTTGGTTTTGTTTTACTTTAATAAGCGCTGCAATCTCTTTAGCAACAGATTTGGAAGCTTCTGTTGAGTTTTCATAAACTACAGTTTCTACGTTTTCAAATCGTTTTTCAAAACTTGTTGCCTTATCTATACTACTATATAACATTGCTTTGTTTTTTTAATTGATTATATTTTTTTATTTCTATCTTCAAAAATTATCCTTTGGGCCAACTTTTAAGTTTATGTCCCCATATTGCAAAAAATAATATGATGGAATAACATGGAATTAAAATCCAATAACTATTTGTTGATGCCGATGCTATAGCTTCCGATTTACTTATTCCAGAAATTATAAGTTCATGTGCGTTCGCATCTACTAATCTACCATATAAAGGAGGGATGATAGCTCCTCCTGAAATCGCCATGATTAATAACGCAGAGGCCGTTTTTGTAAACTTACCCAAACCATCTAATGTTAAAGGCCAAACAGCTGGCCAAACCAAAGCGTTAGAAATACCTAAAAATGCTACAAATAGCACAGATGTAAACCCAGATGTTAATAAAATACAGATGCTAAAAAGGATTCCTAAAACAGCACTAATTTTGAGTGCCATACCTTGTTTTAAATATTTTGGAATTAAAATAACGCCCAAGGCGTAAGTAGCCACCATTGCTAAAAGAGTAAAGGTGGTAAAGAATTTGGCATCTGCTGCTGAGAAGCCTAAAGATATACCATATGCTATAATGGTATCTCCAGCTATCACTTCTACACCCACATATACAAATAATGTTAACACTCCTAACCATAAATTAGGAAACTGAAAAATACTCGTCTTTGTGGTTTCTCCTTCTTTTAATTCTTTAGCTTCCGTAGCTTCTACGTTAGGCAATGGTGCTTTTCTTATTAATAGACCTAAAAAAAATAGTACAATAGCCATAATTAAATAAGGCATAAAAACACTATCAGCCATCGTATCTAAAAGGACTGTCTTTTCTTGAATAGATACGCTTCCTAATTTCTCTTTTACTTCATCGATTCCAGACAGCAGTAAAGCTCCAAAAATTAGAGAACCTAAAGCTCCTGCTGTCTTGTTGGCTATACCCATAATGGCAATACGTTTCGCGCCACTTTCTATAGGTCCTAAAATAGTGATATAAGGATTTGCTGCCGTTTGTAACAAGGTCATACCTATACCTTGAATAAAAATACCAGTTAAAAACAGCCAATAGGTTCTTGCTTCGGCAGCAGGTATGAATACGAGAGCACCAATAGCCATGATAATTAAACCTAATGACATGCCTTTTTTATATCCAATTTTGTTTAGAATATAAGACGCAGGCAATGCCATCACAACAAATGAAATGTAAGATGCTGTGGCAACAAAATACGATTGGGCATCGGTAAGCTCATTAATCGTTTTCATAAATGGAATCAAGGCACCATTGATCCAAGTGACAAAACCAAAAATAAAAAATAAACTCGCTATAATTATAATGGGAACTAAAGTCTTGTTTGATTGTGTATTCGTCTGTTTCATAAATATATAGTTACTCTTATATCATTAATTTATTTTATAAACATAGCTAAAAGTTATCTGTATTAAACTAATACATGTCATCATTATTACACCATTTTGTTTCCCATTCTTTTATTAATTCTCTTTCCTTTAATTCGTCAAAAGGTGTATTATTTAAGACGGATTCTCTTAAGGCTTCTAAAAACATGTTCCATCTAGGCCAATAAAATTCTTTATACATGCCTTTCCATGATCTTGATGCGTAATCATTTAAATGACCTTCACCACCCCACATAGTGATTAGCATTTTAGCATTTTTTAAATAAATCTTAGATGTTTCGGAAGAATTCCCATAATTCCAGGCAGAGGTTAACCAATAGTTAAGATTATTTAAAGGTTGCCCTGAAAGCATGTCATCTATTTTAAAAGCATTTTTCTGAATTTCAGATAATAAAAAATCTCCTTTTTCAATCTCCTTTTCATCATAAGCTTTAACACATTCCATTAACAAATCATCGATAGTTAATGAGTAATACTGTCTTGACGCCTCCAGTAAATCGTAATGGAAAAGACTATTTTTATCAAAGTTTTTTGATTGGCTAGTCAAAATATCCAATGCTTGTTTTAGCTTTTCCTTATCACCTAGATTGCCATTAAACGCTGTGATTGTTAAGGTAGGTCGTTTAAAAAACAAATACGCACCTGCTCTACTCTCCCACCAACGTGTTTCCCAATATTTAGTGCTATATACCGATTCTAATAATAATTGCCATGCCTTAAAAACTGGCTCAGGTGTTTTACCATATCTAGCATTAAGATACGTTTTTAACCAATTTCTTACTGGTTCTTGGCCTTTTGCCCATGGAAGATCATAAATATATTCGTAAACAACCGAGTTGTTATTTAACCCTTCTGGCATGACGCCGTAGCCAACCAAATTGCCCTTATTGGCGCGATTTAATATACTTTTAAGTTCATTATTATAAAAACCCAAATCGCCATAAACAGGGTTAGACCCTCCATAATTATGCACATAACCATAAGTCCATTGTTTACCATAAAAAGCTTCTTGGTTTTCCCATACCTTATACCGATCGTTGGCATAATCTTGAATAATAAGTCTGTCGTCTGGCACTTTGTCTAAAAAAGCCATAGTAGCTTCTTTTGTCCAAAATTCCTTATCATGACCAAAGAGCCAACCTTGCATTACCCATGTTGATCCAGGCGCCGCTTCATCTATAGTTTCATAAATAATCTTTCCATAATCCGATAATTCTTCGTTTTTGTGTTCCTTTGATACTGGGGGTTCAATTTCATTAAAAGAATCAGCCAGATAAAAATCTGACTTACCATATAAATCGGAATACAATTCAATAAAACGTTTACCAATTTCTTTAAACAAAGGATCTTTTGGATCCAATAAATAGGTGCTTGCAAAACCTCCCCCAGACCAAGCACTTAATTCACTTATTTTAGAATTAGAATGTTGTTCTGCAAATGCTTTTGGTACATAACCACTAAACGCCGGCACCACAGGATGCATACCTAACATTCTCATTTTTTGCAATATTTTTTTCTGAATATCTGACTTTTTATTAATCCATTCTTGAGGTAGCGGACCTGCATGGCTATTTATATTACCCATTCTTTGCCATGGCAAAAAAGCTGGTCCTGCAAAATGTTCTTGCAACTGACTGTCGGAAAGGCCATATTCTCTCCATAATTGTTGCCAAACTATTTCTTGTCCCTCAAGCGCTGTTGGCAAATTAATACCATGCAGTGCCATCCAATCTATTTCCTGAGACCATCTATCCCAATCCCACCAAGGGGTCGTATAACCAAAGACACAAGCATTTAAATATTCTCGAAATTTAAAGGGTGTGTTTCCTGTTTTGGAATATATTGGCCAAGTTTCCGGCAAATTTACTCTGTTACCTTCCCAACTCACCGACGCAGCTCCAATATCCTTTAGAAAATGATAGGCAGCATAACAAATAGTTGTATTAGACGTACCTTGTATAATTACACTATTTGCTGTCGATTTAATTTTAAACCAGTCTGCGTCGTCTGACTGATTGTTTTTAACAATTTTTAGCTCAAATTCACTGGCACGATCACCAATAAGGTTTTCTAGGACTACGAATGCACTTTTTGTTTCTTCTGAATTTTTACATGACGTGTTAAAGCATAACGAAAACAACGCGATAAAAATTCGAAAAGGAATTTTAAGTGAACTAAACATATTGTGATTTAAGGAGTTTTTTCTCATTGCGATAAAATTTAATATGGGGGCTTTAAAAACATTAATCACTTTTAAGCTGCTTGAAAATTTAAAAAAAAGGGAGAATAAATTATTGAATAATAAATCATCTCCCTCCTAAACTAACCAAACTAAACAACTACTATTACATAAAAGACAAGTTATTTATTTATTTCAACAGGTATAAATTTGTAAAAAAAACGTTGTCTTTTATCTCCTTAAGAGGATAACTAAGCCTTCTTAAGTATTTTTTCTTAACTTATGATAAAGTTAAATCTATTGATCTGCTTTGAAATGGACACATTAATCAAAAACATAGACAAATTGGGTTTTACCTATTATTTTACTATTTGAAGCTATTTTTTGAAGAATAATATGATAAAAGCAATTTTGAAACGCTTTAATTACAAGTTTTTGGAAGGTTTCATGCGAGATAATTGTTCTAAAAAAAACCAAACAATGCTTTTTAATATTGCTTGATTTTATTTTTTTAAATTTCGTTAAGATAATGAACATAAAATCTTGTACCCGTCGATAATCAGTTCAAAACTATTCTTTAATCCCAGAAGAAGTCATTATAATTGGCTTTATCGTGCCATCTGTATTATATTCTAATTTATCAATACATACCGACCTGCTATAGCTACCTCCATCCGTCTGTATTGCACCATTATGATAAATAAAATAGGTCTTTCCTTTAAAATCAAGTATGGCTTGATGATTCGTATTACTATTACCTGCAATTTCATTTAGAATACCTTTATAAACATACGGTCCATCTATAGTATCTGCCATGGCATAAGCTATTTTTTCAGGAAAACCTGTAGCGTAGGACAAGTAATACTTGTTATTATGTTTGTGAACCCATGGTGCTTCAGTAAATTCAAAACCATCAAAATTTATTTGTTTTATGTCGCCATCAATTTCAATCATATTTTCTTTTAACTTGGCGTAATAACATTGTCCATTCCCCCAAAATATCCATGACTGTCCATCATCATCCGTAAAAACAGCTGGGTCTATACACGCCCATGCATGCGATGACGCAAAGCAATCCTTATTTGTTAATAAAGGCTTTCCTAAAGCATCTTTAAAAGGTCCTTCTGGCTTTTCGGATACTGCCACACCAATTCCTGTCGAATTACTACTGATATACCAAAAGTATTTTCCGTTTTTTTCAATCACATGCCCTGCATAAGCTGCACCACTTGTTGCCCAAGAAAAATCAGTGATTTTTAGAGGTATTGGATGCTCTGTCCAGTTTTGCAAGTCTGTTGTAGAAAACACGCACCAATCTTTCATTTTGTAACCGGTTTGTCCACCTGCAAAATCATGGCCAGTATATAACCATAGAGTTTCATCTACAACAAACGCAGCGGGATCTGCTGTATATTTATGCTTAATAATGGGATTACCTTCTGGCTTAAACAAATATTCACCGTTGGCGTTCGTTAATAAACTTGCAGGAACACCATCCCATTTTTTATTTAATCTTTTAGCCTCGTATTTTGTTATACTTATAACACTTCCATGTCTTGGGAAGAAATTTTTAGTAAACGATTCTGTTTCTGAAGTGAAATTGTACAAATCTTTAGTACACTGAAATTCGTAACGGCCATTAGAATACAAATCATACATTAAAATATAGTCGTCTGAATCATTCAATTTAAAAACAGAAGAGCCCTCTACGTTCGTTGATGTATTGGCGTAAACATCAATATAGTCGAAACTTTCAATCCATGGCCCTTGTAACGAATTACTTGTAGCTTGCTTGATACCATTTTTTATTTCCTTACCGTCTTTATCTTTTGTATTTCCTTTATAAAACAAATGATATGTACCATCTTTAAAAATAATATCGCTATCTATAGCACCATCTTTAGCTCGATACATGAGTGTTGGCGCTTTTTCGAAACCACTAAAATCTTTATTAGCATAAGCACTGTAAAAATCTAAATTTAGGTCATCATGAAATCGAACCGTAAAATAAACAAGATACTTTTTAACTTTAGGATCGTAAATGGTTTGTGGCGCCCAAACCCATTTGACGTTTTTAAATTTTTTAGGATATTGCTTTTCTAAATTTATAATTGAAGACTCCCAATCTAAAAGATTGTTTGATTTTAACATGACAATACCTGGATTCGTATCCCAACCACTTTTAACAGTATTCATATCTGTAGCCACCATATAAAAGTGCTTACCATCTTCCGTCCTTAAAATATGTGGATCGCGAACACCGCCAGTGCTTGAAATCTCGCTGGATTTCAAGATGGGTTGGTTTTTATTTAATGCTTTCCAATTTACAGCGTCATCGCTTACAGCCAATCGCAACTGTTCTTGCATGTCGCCTAGACCTTTCCCCTCAAAATAAGCAAATAAATAGCCTTCAAAATTTGTGTTTTGAGCATTTAGTGTGATTATATTTAAAACTGATAGTATGACTATCTTTAATATGATTTTTTTCATGTTTTTTGGGCTATTCTTGTCGATTTACAACTAAAGAACCCTAGCGCAGTAAGTATCAAAAGTTTACTAAACAGATTATTTCGTAGATTCATTCAATTTTAATTTATAGATTTTATTCCTGATACTGTTGGTACTACGGGCTTGATGCTTCCATCTGGATTAAACTCTAATTTATCAATACAAACTTCGCGATTAAATCCTGCAGCATCTCCCATGGTGATGCCTTTAGGGCGATTAAACCTATGATATACGATATGCCAATTATCGGTACCTGGCGTTTGTATCACACTATTGTGTCCTGTACTATAAATACCGTCTTCTGGTCTTTTCGTTAAAATTAAATTATCCTTAGGAATGGTTAAAGGGCCGGTAGGTGACTTGGCAGTGGCATACCGAACACAGTAATTAGGACTCCTAGTATCGTCTTGAGACCATAAAAAGTAATAGATTCCTTTTCTGTAAAACACCTCTGTACCTTCTCTAAATGTGCTATCTGGCGTTAATACCTTCATGCTGTTTTCTTTTATAGAAACCATATCTTTATTTAATTCAGCACAGCCTATATACATATTTCCCCAATATAAATAATGCTTTCCAGAAACAGGATCTGCAAAAACATCTGGATCTATTTGTTGGCCATCTGTCACCCCTTTAGGCTTATCTACTATTAAGGCTTTTCCAGAATCCACAAAAGGTCCTTCTGGATTATCTGAAACCGCTACCCCAATATTTTGAGCAGCCGTGAAATAATAAAAGTATTTATAAACACCATCTATTTTTGTTTCTATCGCTGCTGGTGCCCAAGCATTTCTATTTGCCCAACTTACGTCTTTTAACAAATCTAGTATAACACCTTCATCTGTCCAATGTACCAAATCTGGTGAAGAAAAGGTTTTAAAATAGGTGCCAGACCAATTTGTAAATCCGTCGCTGGTTGGGTAGATATAATATTTGTTATTTTTATGTGAATAGATAATTTCTGGATCGGCATAAAAACCGTCTAAAACAGGGTTATTATCCTCATGCACAGAAACGGCATACGTTTTTTGTTTTCCTGCTGATTCTATGACATAGTCAACATTCCCTTTAGAAAAATCTTGTGCGCCGTTGGTTAACATATTAGCCCATGGAACAGTTTGAATTTTCAAATCTAAATGAGCTAAATCTGTTCCTAATTTTACAGGTATGTACATCGTACCTGCTTCATCATTAATATCAACATTATATTTTCTGATAGCTTCGGAATCAAAGCTTACAAAATTACTTTTATCTATAGCTCCCCATTTTTCTAACAACGCTTTCTTTTCTGATGCCGTAATAGGAATTATGGTGCCGTGACGTGGATGAAAATTCATTGAAATGGCATCATCAACCACCGAGAAATTGATTAAATCTGTACTTTTTGTAAACTGATACGTTCCTGAGGTGTACATATCATACATTAAAATATAGGCATCAGAATCTATCAATTTAAAAATACTAGAGCCTTCAACGGGTTTATCTGTGACATTCATGAAGCCATCCAACTCTTTATAACCACTTGTTAATTCATCTGAAACAGCTTGCATAATACCCTTTTTCGATTCGTCTTCATTCTTAAAGAACAGGTGATATTTTCCATCTTTTAAAATAATATCGCCATCGATACACGCTGCATTGCTAGGACTAACATACAATTGTTCTGGTGTGGTTTCTAAATCGGTAAAATCATCATTGGCGTAAGCATAATATATTTTGTCTTTATCATCACCATGTTTCATAGACCAATACACCATATATTTTTTGGCTTCTGCATCGTAAATGGTTTGTGGTGCCCAAACGCGCAACAAATCTTCATTCCCTTCAGGAAATCTTTTTTGAATGTTGACAACACTGGATGTCCAATTAATTAAATCGGTTGATTTCAATAAGACCATAGCTCTGTTAGAGTCCCATCCATTGGCAGAAACCATATCGGTTACAACCATATAAAACGTCTTTCCATCATCGCTTCTTAAAATATGAGGATCGCGAACCCCTCCTGTAGAACTTATGTCTTCTGAATTTATAACCGCTTTATTATTATTAAGGGCATAATAATTATACCCATCGTCACTCAATGCATATCTTACAGCTTCTTCTCCCGGACCGTTACCAGTAAAATAAACAAACAAATACGACTCAAAAGCTTCTGATTTCTCTTGAGGTTTGCAGGACATAAAACCTATGGTTATTAAACAATAAAATAATATCGCAAACCTATTTTTAACTTGTTTTCTCATTATTTGAATTTATTAGTGCTTTAAAAAATCTTATTTTGAAGCCTCTATTTTATATAAACCTGAGGCATGAGGTGCTAAATTTTGTGTAAAATCATTTTCAAAAACACCAAGATCTTCCCCAGTCCACATATTTACAATTTTTACCTTACCCACAAATCCCAAATCTGAAAGCTTAACTTCTAAATCTAATGGTGACTCATCTGCCATATTAAATAAAGCCAGATAAGTAAGCTTATCGCTCACATTTTTTGAAGTCAAAGCGACCTTACCTTCTTCTCTAAAAAGTTCTCTAACATCTGAACTTTCTGAATGCATTTTCAACACCTCTTTATTTGTTGAAAGCGATAATGTAAAGGCATCATTACTTGGTAAATCGCCTCCAAAAAATAATGGCGATCGGAAAATTGTAAACAATGTCATTAATGTGTATTGCTCATCTTTTGTTAGGTTGGTCATTCTATCTTTTCCAACCTCACCTCTTACTGAAAGTCGTCCTAAAGGAATCATGTCGCAATCTGGCCACGTCCCTGGTTTAATATAACCGTACCAGTCTTTACTAACTTCCGACAGATGACTTATATGCCACCAACTGTCCCAAACATCATTCACCATACGCCACATATTCGCATGATTACTCACATGATTTGCTGCGCTTAAAGGCGTTTCTCCTGGCGACGTACTTAATACGATGGGGCGACCACAATGATCTATAGCATGACGAATAAGATTCACCTCATCTTCATGATAAATAGGTGCAGAAAGATCATCAATTTTAATAAAATCGACACCCCAATCGGCATACAATTCAAAAATGGAATTGTAATATTCTTGTGCTCCAGGTTTACTAGCGTCAACCGTATAATTATCTCTTAACCATTTACACTGGTTTTCTTTTGAATAAATTTGATCTGCCGTGATACCATCCGTTCCTTTTATAGGAAGTTTTTTATCTACCGCCATAGTTGGAATCCCTCGCATGATATGAATTCCAAATTTTAGTCCTTTACTATGAATATAATCAGCCAATGGTTTAAAACCTTTGCCATTTTCAGCTGAAGGAAAACGATTTACAGCAGGTAAATATCTACCATATTCATCCATAACATATATAGGATCTTTTTGATTATAACCGCCAGATTTTGTGTTTTCTACAAACCACCTAATATCTACAACGACATATTCCCAACCATATTCTTTAAGGTTCTCTGCCATGTAATCGGCATTTGCCTTCATTTCATCTTCTCTGACTGTTGGCCCATAACAATCCCAACTATTCCATCCCATAGGTGGCGTTTTAGCCCAGTTTTTAAACTCCCCTTCTTCAAAAGGTTTCTTTTCTGCTTTCTTTTCACAAGAACTTAATAGAACGACTGCTACTAATATTAATATTGCGTTAATTCTCTTCATAGAGTTTTAATTACTTATTTATAAAACTCATTATACCGCCTTTTGGCTCAACCTTTAACATATTACCCTCTGCATCAAAGTTTAAACTGTCTACTGCTATTTCTCTTAAAAGTGTATCATTATTATCTTTAATCCTGTGGTATAAAATATAATCTTGATTGCTTTCTTTAAACATGGCATGATGCCCAGGGCCTAAGGTGGTAGAATCTTTTGAGGTTGTTAAAACAGGACTATTTACACCTTCTTTCCATGGACCAAAAGGGGTTTCACCCACCGAATAACATACTTTATAAGTACTGTCGATACATTTACCTTCAGAATACATTAAATAATATTTATTGTTTCGCTTTATCATGAATGGCGCTTCAAAATAATGTGGTGGCGTAATATCTTTAACAGCACTCGCATCATAAGAAATCATGTCTTCATTTAACTGAACTGCGAAACAATGCCCATTTTTCCATTTTAAGCCAGATCCCCAATACAAATAAGATTTACCATCGTCATCTACAAAAACCTCCGCATCTATCATATGATATTCCGGGAACATATCGCCTTTAACAAGCGGACTTCCATCTGGTTTAGCATTTCCCCAAGGACCTAATGGTTTATCACTAACACCAACCCAAACTTCACTTCCTATAGATACATACATATAAAACTTCTCGTTAGGCGCTTGAATAACGCAAGGTGCCCAAACTCTACTTTCTTGAGATGTTGGTGATATACACGCCTCTTTGGTTGGCCAATTGATATGTTTACGTTCCCAATTTTTAAAATCTGATGATTCAAATACGGCTAACTCATCACCTCCCCAAGGATCTATAGTGGCATACATGTAGTATTTACCTTCGTATTTAACCAAGGTTGGATCTGCAAAATAACCATCAACTATAGGGTTGGTTATTTTTACTAATGCTGGCTTTTCTTCTTTTTTAGATTCTGCTTTTTGTTTACAACTGTATGCTACTAAAAACAAAACACATACATAAGAAATAGTTTGAAGTCTTTTGGATTGCTTAATAAATTTAATCATCATTTATTTTTTATTGAATTATTATTTGCTTTATTAAAACTTTGGATTTATTGAAAACGAATACTCATAAACCTTATCTGCATAATACATGTATGGGGCATGTGGCTTAGCTCCCCAACTGGTATCGCCACCAACACCCATCATTTTATGATCTATATGGACTTCAACAAAATCTCTGTCCTTTACATCAGCAGGCGTTCTTAACAGTTTTTCCTTTCCTGGATCAAAATCATTGGTGCTATGGTGCAGTGCATTGAACTCTATGGTTTCTCCGTTTGCCTCAATTTCGAAGCCTAAGCCTATTTGATTTTTTAAACTAAACCATCTAACATCTGTTTTATGTCCGTTTTCTTGTGGTCTGCCATAGGCGACATATTGATCTGCTACTTTAGAGCTATAGTGACCAACAAAAGCTGCAGTATTTCTATCAATATAATTTTCCCAAGGACCGCGACCGAAGTATTCAAGATTATTAAATTCTTTAGGCATTCTGAAAACCATACCAATACGTGGGATTTCAGATAAATCGGCTTTAGAAGCTTCAAATTTATAATTGACATCTATTTTGCCATTACCAAAAATAGTATACGCCATAGCAATCTCACCTTCTACCGTTGGTAGTTGTAGGATGGCATTAACAACTGATTCCGATGGTGATACTTTATTGGAACTTATACTTTTTAATGTGGCATTATTCATTACCTCTTTCCATACCCCAGCACGCTCAGGTAGTTTATTACCAAAATCGTTATCTGTTGGCCCTCTCCAAAATGTCGGTACTAAAGGATTATCTATCAACTCATAATGATTCAATTTGTACGATGAAATAGCTCCTGTTTTTTTGGATATTTGAATAGCGAAGTCCTCGCCAGTAACAGCTATGCTCTCAGGCGGTTCTTCAACCTCAATTTGATTGGAAGTTACTGGTTTAACCGCGGTCTTCTCAAAAGATGATAACGCAAACTGTTGGGAAGCTACTATATGTCCAAAAGGAATCAATTCGGTTTCTTCACCCTGCAAAGCATACATATTTAAAAAATATTCTTTTCCGTTTTTTTTATTAAAATCCTTTAAGCCTAAGTTGAATGCTTTTTCTGTTTGAGGCAAAACACCTGTTAGATTGGAAACACCTTTTTGTATGACGGAACCATTCTCCATTAATTCCCAACGAATGATATAATCTTCTAAATCTGAAAAAAAGTTTTCATTTTCGATGGTAATACTTCCTTCTGAAATTTTTAAATCTTTAAAATGAATGTTTTGATATTCCTTTTTAACTTCATACAAACCGGGGTGTGGTGTCATGTCTGGATCGACCAATCCGTTGAAACAAAAGTTCCCATCATGGTGCACTCCTTCTGGTTCAAAATGACCTCCGTAAGCCCAAAATTTAACACCTTCATCGTTATATTTTGTTAAACCTTGATCCATCCAATCCCAGATAAAGCCTCCTTGAAGTTGCTTATTACTTCTTACTAAGTCCCAATATTCTTTAAAATTCCCACTACTATTTCCCATAGCATGTGCATATTCACACCAAATAAATGGTCTTTTAGCATCTGTTCCCAACCATTTTTGAACATCTTCAATAGATTGGTACATGTTACCTAAAATATCGGTGTGCTGTTCTTTAATATCTGATAATCTCTCAGCACGCTCATAATGTATCGGTCTTTCTTTGTCCAATTCTAAAATGGCTTTATAGCCAGCTAAAAAGTTAGGCCCATCACCTGCTTCATTACCCATACTCCACACAATGATTGATGGATGGTTTTTATCCCGCTTTACCATGTTTGTAATTCGCTCGACATGTGCCGCTTTCCAAGCCGGATTGTTGGCTAATGTATTTTTAGGATCATAGCCCATACCGTGAGACTCTATATTAGCCTCATCATACAAATACAAACCATATTGATCACACAATGTATACCATAAAGGCATGTCTGGATAATGACACGTGCGAACTGCATTAATATTATACTGCTTCATCATTTTGATATCTGCCAACATATCTTCCTTATTAACTACATGTCCATAATCTTGATTATGCTCATGTCTATTAACACCTTTTAAAAGAATGGGGTTCCCGTTTACCATCAATTGTCCGTCTTTAATTTCTGTAGTTCTAAATCCGATTTTTACTGAAGTAGCTTCAATAGTTACCCCTTTATTATCTTCTAGATTGATTAATAAGGTATATAAATATGGATTTTCGGCAGACCACTTATTTACACTGGGAATGCTACCCGTGAAATTTACGGTATTTATACTAGAACCTTTAGAATTAAAAGTTGATGCATTAGACAGTATTTCTTTTCCATCAGCATCTAGAATTTGATATTGTAATTTTAAACGAGACGCTCTTTTATTGAATGTATTTTTAATTTCTGTTTCTAAACTAAATTCGCCATTTTTATAATTAGCATCCAATAATGCTTTTGCAAAAAAGTCTCTTATTTGAATTTTTGGTCTAGCAAAAAGATAAACATCACGTTGAATTCCCGATAATCTCCAAAAATCTTGATCTTCTAAATAACTACCATCTGTAAACTTTAATACTTTAACCGCTAATTTATTAATACCTTCTTTCAAATAAGGTGTGATATTAAACTCAGCAGGAAGTTTCGAGTCTTGGTTGTAACCTACTTTTTTTCCATTAACCCATAAATAATAACCAGATTTTACCGAACCTAATTGAATGTAAACATCTCTGTTCAACCAATTTTCATCTACCGTAAAATACGTTATATAAGACCCTACCGAGTTTTGTGATGCTTTTATAAAAGGTGGATTTTTATCAAACGGATACTCGATATTTGTATAATTAGGATATCCATATCCATATAATTCCCAATTCCCAGGCACTGGAATTTCATCCCATTTGCTATCATTAAAATTTACATTCTGAAAATCTGGGATGCCTTGATCTGAATGGTCGGTAAAATTGAATTTCCATTTACCGTTTAAACACTTAATGTATGCCTCATTTTCGATATTATCAAGTTTGGCTTTTTCTAATGTTGCATATGTAAAAAAGGAAGCACGAGCTTTTTCTCTGTTTTGTTGGAACATACCTGGATTTTGCCAATCATCTTGACTAAAAGTGTTTTGACAAAGGATTATCAACGTGCATAAAACAATGTTTTTCATAAATAAAATTTTGTGTTTTATTAATCAATTTTAGGAATAGAAAAGGTGAATTTAGTGAAAATAGCAAATCATAACATAGACATATTCATCAATTGTATGGATATGCGCTTGAATTGTAACAACCTGTAAAAAAACAGATCAAAATATCCCAAAATTTCTCTTATACTAAATGTAGGCTTCCCTAAAAACAGGACAATTAATAATTTGAATTTACTAACTCTAAATTCAAATTATCACAATGAAAACAGCAAATTTAATGAGAGCCAGAATATTAAGGCTCTCAAAGAATGAGAACAACAGACCCAAAGAGATGATGCCGATGCAAATCCATCCTTTAATTACTTCTTTAGTAATATTATTTCTTTTTTCCCATCTGTCAATTTTGCCCCCTCTAACTGAAAAACTGTTCTTGCTGTAATCTTGCGATTCTCGTCGTCAGCGATGCAGTAAGGACTAAGGAATATCCAGTTCTTTACAAAATTGTTTAACATGACCACAGGCATAGCTTAATTCTACTGCCTTTTGTTTAAATGATGTGATGTAATATTCTGTTTCTTTTTTTTCATGATTCAAAGTTAATTTATACAACTTTTGTCCAGTCTAATATAGTAAGTCCTCAGTAACCTATAAACAACATGAATCCTAATTATGATCACCTGAAAATTTTACAACTCTAAAATAAATCGGAGCAGATAAATATTATTTTAATTACTTTTAACTTTACAACTAATTCTAATGTAACATTTATACAGATTGAATACTAAAGCCTACATATTAATAATTAGCCTTTTCTTAAGTTTTCAGATTATTTTTTCTCAAAACAATATTGAGTTTCAGCAATTAGCTGGAGAAAATGTCTCCACTCAAAGCATTACGTATGCAATTGAACAGGATAAAGCCGGTAATTTATGGATAGCATCTGAGGAAGGGGTTTTAAAACACAACTCTAAATTCTATCAAATCTACAACACGTATAATGGGCTGCCTGAAGAATTGAACAACAGGGTATCTGAAATTTTTATTGATAGTAAACAACAGGTATGGATAGGATTGGAAAAAGGCGTTTGTAAGTACAATGAAAACTTTGATACTTTTGAAATATTCCCTTCAAAAGGAGATATAAACCCTTCTTTAATAACTTGTATTACGGAGGACGAAGCCAACAATATTTGGGTTGGAGGTTTTAACGGACTTTGGAAGGTTTCTGCAAAAGACACCACTAAAAAACTGGATAGAGTTATCACCAGCCAAAACATTCAAGCTATTTATACATACGAAAACAAAATCCTATTTGGTACTTCTAAAGGCCTTTTTGTATATGATATAGAAACAGACATATATAATGAAATCCAACTAATTTCAAAACTAAATAGCATTAGTTTTATAGGTCAAATTAACAACTATTTTATAATTGGCACCAAAGCGGGTGAATTATATAAAGTTGATAATAACCTCACAAAGAGTACTGTTTTAAATTTAGGTATAAAAATAACAAACCCCATAACGGACATCATAAAAAAAGATGACAATACCATTTATCTTGCTACAGATGGTGATGGGTTATTTCGTTTAAACAATTCATTTTCAATATTAAACCAATATAAAGAAGATGCTAACAACGAAAATTCTTTATCTAGTAATGGTGTTTATGACATTGCATCAGGCAATGAAAACATTTTATGGATAGCCACTTATGGCGGAGGCATTAACTATTTTGATTCTAACGGGTTTCCGTTTCAAAAAATACAGCATAGACTTAACGATAAAAACAGTATTGTTGCCAATTTTACAAGATCTATTGCCAAAGACACAAATGGCAATATATGGTTTGGAACGAAAAAAGGTGTTAGCATTTGGAATACCAAAACAAACCAATGGAAACATATTGATAATTTAACCAATTCAAAGATACCTTCTGAAGATATTGTATTGGCATTAGAGCCCCAAGATGAGTACATGTGGATTGGAAGCTACAACAATGGTCTCTTAAAAATGAACATTAACAATTACAATTGTGTTCATTATAATGCATCAAATACCAATCTGCCCAAAAAAGTATATACAATTTTTAGAGATAAAAACAATAATATTTGGGCTGGCGGGATGGAAGGCAATTTGGCAAAAATCAACATAAAAAATAAAGTTGAAACTTACCCAATTCAACAAATAAAATCAATTTACCAATCAAGTTCTGGTCATATTTTAACGGTTGGTCGTTACGGGGTTTATAAAATTGATGACACAACAAAAAATTTCGAACTTATTGAAGCCCTTAAACCAGACAAAAACAAATTAGCATACTCTACCATTAATTCTGTAATAGAAACTTCAAAAGGCGATTTTATTTTTGCAACCAATGGTGAAGGCGTTGTGTTCTACAACCCAAAAAGCCAAAGCATAAAAAAACTAACCATAAATTCTGGCATGCCATCTGATATTGTGCAGGGCATTATTGCTACTTCAGACACAAATATATGGGCAAGTACCACAAAAGGGTTGGTAAACATTGTAACAAAAAATACAGACACGATTATTAATGTTTTTGATAGAAAAGATGGATTGCCAAGTACTGAATACAATTATGGCAGCTACAGCAAACTAAGCGATAGTTTATATGCTTTTGGCGGTGTTAATGGCGTAACACTTTTTAATCCAAAAAATATTAAAGGCGATAGTTATAAACCAAAATTGGTTTTTGATGCCTTTAAACTTTTCAATAAAGCAGTTAAACCAGATGAGAAACCATTATTCAAACATATAAATGAAACAAAATCCATTGTTTTAAAACACAACGAAAATTCCATTGAAATTGGCTTTACAGGTGTGCTCTACAGCTCTGCCTCCAAAACTAAATATTCGTATAAATTAGAAGGTTTTAACGAACAATGGTCTGCCCCTAGCCTCAATAATTTTGCAACTTATACAAACCTAAGTCCAGGAGATTACACATTTAAAGTTAGAGCTTATAATAAATATTTAGAGCCTGGTGAGGAAAGACAATTAAGCATAAAAATACTTCCACCATGGTGGGCAACAAACAGAGCCTATGTTGTATATATATTGGCTCTACTTGGCATTATCTATGCCATTATTCATTTTACGAGCGTTATCGTAAAAAAGAAAAACGCCGATGAGCAAATCGATTTTTTCAATAATATAACCCACGAAATTAAAACACCATTAACCATTTTATTATCATCATTAGATAATGTTACTGAAAATGCAGGAACCGGTGAAGACTCTAAAAAAAGAATAAAAACCACCGTAAAACGCATCAACTCACTTTTTGAACAAATGCTTAATTTTCAAAAAGTAACTTCTGAAGACAATCTTTCCATAGACGTTTCTAAAATTGATGTTGAACATCATCTAAGAAAACGCATCAATAATTTCAGACCATTAACCCAAGAAAGAAACTTAGAAATTATTTTAAACTCTAATTTAAATGAAAGTGATTTTTATTTTGACAAAGATGTTTTCGATAAAGTTCTTTTAAACCTCATTTCAAATGCCATTAAGTATTCCTTTGAAAACGGAAAAATATATCTAAATCTATACGAAACCCCAACGAATCAATTGAAAATTGAGATTATTGATGAAGGTTTAGGAATACCAAAAGACCAACAAAAATTCATATTAAAACGCTATTTCAGGGCAAGAAATGCCATTAATAGCCAACGTCCGGGTACAGGTTTAGGACTTATGATGGTAAAAAAACTTCTTGAAAAAACAGGGAGCTCTATCGATTTTTTAAGTGAAGAAAATAAAGGGACCACATTCACTATCTTATTAAAAAACTTGAAGTCTGAATATGACAAACAATTATCTTCAAAAGAAGCAACCCTAAGCAATATGGATAATCATATTGAAGACCAATCTGAAATTGATGCTTTTAGCGATAGTAAAATTTTAATTGTAGAAGATAATGATGAGTTACGCGATATTTTAGTAAACACCTTAAGTGTCTATTTTCAAATATTTGAAGCTAGTAACGGTAAAGAAGGTTTAGAAATAGCATCTCAAATATATCCAGATCTTATATTAACCGACCTCATCATGCCTGAAATGGATGGTATGCAAATGTCTAAAATAATAAAAGACGATATTAATCTAAACCACATTCCCGTATTTATGCTTACGGTATTGCAAAACTCGGCACAAAAACTGGAAAGTATAGAAACCGGTATTGCAGAATATATTGAAAAACCCATAGACATTAAGTTTTTACTGGCTAAAATGATTAATACCCTAAAATGGCAACAAAAACTTCGTGAAAAATACATTCATGACAATGAAGCTGACAACGCCTCATTATTTAGAAATAAAAACGACCAAGAGTTTATGCAAAATCTTGAAAATACCGTTATTGAAAATATAGAGAATGAATCGTTTTCAGTACACGATTTATCAAGTAGTTTTAGTATGAGTAGAACGTCGCTTTACATGAAACTTAAAAATTTAGTCGATTTATCTCCTCAAGATTTCATCATTCACACCAAGTTAAAATACGCCAAAAAACTTCTTATAGAAGGAGAATGCAGTATTAAAGAAGTTGCTTACCGTTCTGGTTTTTCAAATCCTAAATATTTTAGCACTTCTTTCAAAAAATTCTACGATATGACGCCTAGTGGCTTTTTAGAAAGTTTAAAAAAACAATAACCATGGTATTTTTAAAACGTTACACAGCTATAAAATTTAAAGCACAGACAATTAGTTAACTATTTTAGATGCTTTTTAACCCTAGAAAAAAAATTTATTAAATAATTTAGTACAAAAACTAATAATGTACTATTTAAAATTAAAACCTGTTTTAGTAGCATCATTTATAATGATATGCTCGTGTAATTTAACCCAAAAACAACACAACTCTAGTGAGTTTAAAACTACTAGCAGTAACAAAAAAAGTCAACGCCCAAATATTATTTTAATATTGGCAGACGATTTAGGATATTCGGATATTGGCTGTTATGGAAGTGAAATTAACACCCCTAATCTAGACAATTTAGCTAATAATGGCATTAGATATACTCAATTTTATAATACCTCCAGATGTTGCCCAACAAGAGCTTCTTTGCTTACTGGTTTATATCCACATCAAACAGGTTTGGGCTGGATGACCAAAGTAGACTTACAACAACCTGGTTACATAGCCGAATTAAATAATAAAAATGTAACCATAGGCGAAGTTCTTCAAAAAGCGGGTTACTCAACATACATCTCAGGAAAATGGCATGTAAACAAAGATGACCATTGCGAGCAAGATAGTCCCAAACATAACTGGCCTTTACAGCGAGGTTTTGATGGCTTTTATGGGATTTTAAAAGGAGAATCTGATTATTTTAATCCTGTAAACCTTTACAATGGTAACACTCATATTCAACCAGAAAATAATTACTATTTTACTGATGCTGTTAATGATGCATCTGTAGGTTTTATGGAAACCCATTTTAACACAAAAAACAATCCATTTTTCCTTTATGTTGCACATATTGCACCCCATTGGCCCATCCATGCCAAACCTGAGGACATTAAAAAATATGAAGGGAAATATATGAATGGCTGGGATGAACTGCGTAAAACTTGATTTGAAAAATTAAAAACACTAGGGATCATTTCCAAAAACACTAAGCTTTCAGAGAAAGATTCCGACATCCCCGATTGGAATAGCTTAACAGAGGAGCAAAAAATTGAAATGGATAAACGCATGGCTATTTATGCGGCTCAAATAGATTGTATGGATCAAGGTTTGGGAAGAATTATTTCAACATTAAAAAAACATAAACAACTAGATAATACAGTTATTATGTTCGTTTCAGATAATGGTGGCTGTTTACAGCCCATATCTAGAATAAAAATTGAAAAATTAGAAGATTTAGGCAGTGAAAAATCATTTGAAAGCTATGGAAAACCATGGGCAAATGTTAGCAACACACCTTTTAAGAATTATAAAAAATGGGAACATGAAGGCGGCATTTCTACACCTTTAATTATTCACTGGCCCAATGGCATTAAAGAAAAGGGGAAACTAATTAAGCAAACAGGGCACGTCATCGATTTTATGCCAACCATTATAGAACTTGCTAAAGCAGAATACCCAAAAAATTTTAAGGGTAATGAAATTACACCTTTTGAAGGAGAAAGTCTTGTTTACAGTTTCAATTCTACAAAACAGCATGATAGAACGCTATTCTTCGAACATGTTGGTGCAAGAGCCATTAGAGATGGTGATTGGAAACTAGTGGCATTAAATAATGCTAATAAATTTCCGTACTACAAAAGCTGGGAGTTATACAACTTAAGTGAAGATAGGTCTGAGAGCAATGATTTAGCTTTAAAACATCCTGAGATAATTAAAAAATTAGATGATAAATGGGATGCTTGGGCAAAACGCTCCAATGTTTATCCTTTGGATGGTAGGTCGTGGGATAAAAAAATAGAAGATCCAACAGGAGTTAAACTTTCTAAATAGTATTAAATAAAAAATGGGGCTTTAAAAACCCCATTTTTTATTGCATGTTGTGCCAACATAATTAAACTAGTTCTTCATACGCTTTTTATTGCTTAACAATTCTTTTTACCTCAATAACTCCTTTGTTTTGAATTTTCACTAAATACATGCCTGTTGGTAAATCTAAATTCATATTCATTCTAGCACTTGTAACAGCTACTTTTTTTACCAACTTTCCAATGCTGTCAAAAATTTCTATGGTACCTTTTTCAATATCGGCATTTTCCATATTAATATTTAACACCGACTTTACCGGATTAGGATATAATACAGTTTTATTAGTACTCAATTCACTGTCAACTTGAGTTGCTTGTAATTTACTTTTTGAAATTTTTTGTGAACCACCATTATTATATTCTATGATTAATGAAGCTCCAACTCCTCCTTCTTTACTTGAAATAGTTATATAATCAGAAGTTAATCCTTTTAACACAAAACTAGCTATACCATTTCCTTGAGATTCAGCCACAACATAGCTTGTAACATCTATATCGTAAGTACCTAAGCCATTAAAATTATAAGTTCCTATTACATTTCCTTCTGAAGGTCTTCCATTCCACTTTATAGAACTTTCAGACCAATTATCAGCCGATACTGTTTTTACATCCACACTCCCATTTCCACCTGTATTGTTTACTCTTAGTACTGCCGAAATAATATTACTAACACCGCTTAAGTTAAACTTTAAATAGCCAATTCTTGTTTCGTCATTTACATTGCTTTGTTTAATTTGAACACTATTAAAAGATCCAAAATTGTCATTTTTATATGCGCCTGCTCTTACATGGGAATCCTCAACAACTGATATTGTTGTAGTACTATTGGTTGGTATTTCTGTAAAATTAGCGGTAACTACCTTATTACCGTTCATAAGTAATGACAGGGGATTATCGGAGCCCGTAGCATCACCAGACCAATGACTAAATTCATAACCTGCATTGGGTGTGGCATGTAAACTAATGTTAGACCCTTCAAGATACGAACCGTTACTAGGAGATACCAATCCATTTATAGCATTTACAATTAAGCTGTAATAAACGGGGCATGCATTTGTTGAAATTACATTGGATGTAACATCATCAGACGTTCCATAGGTATTTACTGCATTTACTATAAAGGTATAAGAAGTGCTTTCGGATAAATTAGTAATACTAAAACTTTGTATATTAGCTTCTAATGCTTGTACTAAAGTATAATTACCTCCATTTGTACTCTGCAAAATATTAAACCCATCTTCATTATCTGAATTGTCTGTCCAAGTCAAATCAACTGAGGTACAACTATTACTTACAGCTAAAACATCAGTTGGTGCATTTGGAGTAGCTCCACCCAAATCTAAAACTTGAATATTAGAAGGCGCCGATTCATTAAACGAACGATCGGTAGCTGTTACATAATAATTGTAAATACCTGTACTAATAGTTGCATCGGTATAATTATTTTCTCTCACTTCTGAAGCTATTAAGTTATACGTTCCTCCATTGTCTGAACGATATACCGAATAACTATCAAACGCTACATCTGTTGAAGCCTCCCAAGTTAAAACAGCTTCTCCTAATTGTTCTGTAACTATTAAATTGGTTAAAGCTACAGGAGCTGTAGTGTCTATGGTTGTATAAAAGAAATCGTTTGCTAATGTTGAAGCGCCTTCGTACACCTCATAACCCGCCGATATGGATTTAATCCATAAGGTGCTCTCAGCCACTTTTTCGTCTGCCAAAATTCTTTCATCTGTATTTAACGGTAAATAATCTAAATAATTTACGGTACAGTCAATAAACTGCTTTAAAGAATGGTCTAAATACGGAATAGGGGTACTATTATCCATAGGAATAAATTTGATATGTACTTTATCATTCTTATCATAATCTGGATGTTCTGACGGATAATCAAAAAACTTATAACGTACCGCAAAACTGTAAGCATCACCATTTAAATAAATTGTAAAAGGTTTTATGGCACCACCTGGGGTTTCTCTGGCAAAATACCAATACCTGCCTCCTGGATTTATAAAGTCTGATAAATCATCCTGTTCATAACTTACATTCTGGATTACCAAATCGTAATCGCGTGCTTCAGGATTTGGTATGGAATCTCTGTCACCACTATCAAAAATTACATTAATGGTAGCCCACCATTTATCGTCTAGATCATCTGCATTGGCTTGCGAGGTTTTCCAGTTAATTCTTAAAGCATTGGTTAAATTGCTTATTTGCACTGGCATTCCACAAGCATTTACATTACCAGAGTAATAAGTACCACCTGCCTTAAATCCTCCAACAGTGCCGCTTGGGTAACCATCAAAACTGGTTCCTCCTTGATTTGTGTAATTGATACTAAACGCAGCCCCTTTTGTATCAACTTCTGATGGGTTATAAGTCATAGGGCTACCTTCATTAACTACAGGGTTAGTCAACCCAAAATTATGATTTGACTTAATGAGTGTGTTTTGTTTTGTAACAGTTGTAGTTTGTGCATAAAACATTGGAGATAACAATCCCGCAACAAACAGGGTAATTAGTTTTTTCATTGCTTTAATTAGTTTATAGTTTAGTAAGGCCTAAGCTAAAATTAAAACAAAAAACAACGGTATAAATATTGTCATTATTGGTTTGATAATAATCAATATCTAAAATTGCTAAATAGTTAATTTTTTTATTAAAAAATAACAATATGAGCAATACTCTTAAACTGGGCTTCAAGCAATAGAAACTCTTTGCCTACTACACGAAATATGGATATAAGTTTGTAAGCCTTAATCGTTCATATTCTTACCATACTGATTGCGAAGTGTATTGCTTAGCATTTTGACTATATGGGCATACTCTGGTTCGTTTGCTACATTTGTGTTCTCATCTGGATCTTGTACATGGTCAAAAAGCATCTTTTGCATTACCGTATTGTTTTTTTCATTAATATACTCGGTGTAAGCATATTTTGAGGTTTTTATAGTATAACCATTTAGTCTTTTAATTAAAACAGACTCCTTTCCTTTTAAACTTGGATTGTCTATAATTGAAACCAAACTCTTGCCATCTAATTGGTTTTCAGGAATTTTTAAATTACACAAATCGGCAAGCGTTGGGTAAATATCTACCAACTCTACCAAAGCATCAGTTGTTTTGTTTTTGGCTTTATTATTAGGTAAATTAATTAGCAATGGAACTTTAGCCGAGGTACGATGGTTAGTAAATTTAGCCCACTCGGTATGTTCTTGCAAATTATAACCATGATCTGATACTAAAATTACAATAGTATTTTTATCTAACTCAAGTGTTCTTAGGGTGGTTAAAATTTCACCTATCAATGCATCTACATAACTTACAGTGGCATAATATCCATGGATAAGCTCTTTGGCCACACTATCAGTTACTTGCCCTTCATTGGGGATAAAAGCATATTGCCTTAACTCAGGAGAACCACATACCGATTGTGAAGGTGCATTTTTAGGAATAAAATTATTATATGGTTGTTTAATACTTTCAGTTGGATATAAATCCCAATACTTTTTGGGTGCGTTAAAAGGAAGGTGGTTAGCAATAAATCCAGCGGTTAAAAAAAATGGTTGCTTTTTTTGTTTTAGTTTTTTCAAATCTCTAATAACTTTTTGGGCCATTAGACCATCAATATATATGGAATCGTTTACATCGGCTTTTTCATAAGCAGGCCCTGTTCCTGTTTCTTTATATAATTTTATATTTTCTGGTAATTGATAATCACGCCATAGCGACTGCCAATAGTCTGTAGGAGCCAAACCTTTATCATTTTTATCAAAAGCATAGGGACGCCAAACTTCGTCCCAATCCGTTTCTCTATCATCTAAATGGTGATATACTTTCCCATTTGAAATAGTAATGTATCCATTATTTTTAAAAAGCTGTGGAAGTGTTACAGCATTTGGCGTTTCTTGCTCTACAAATGAATTATAGTTTAAAAATCTACTTTTTGTTGGAAGCATTCCTGTTAGCATGCTAGCTCGAGAAGCACCACAAACAGGCACATTGCAATACGCATTATCAAATATTATACCATGAGATGCCAAATCATCTATATTAGGTGATATGAGTTGTGTTTTGCCATAACATGCCAATTCAGGACGTAAATCGTCCATATATAAAAATAAAACATTAGGCTTATTTAAATTAGATACTTTCTCTTCCTTAAAATGACACGAAAGTAATAACACGCTAAAAAAAGCAACTAAATTTAATTTTAAAATAGATTTCATTTTAGTACAAATAATATTTTACATTTTGGTAAATATAATTCTACATACCATTCTTGAGGTGCATTATATATTAAAATAGGTTTAAAAATAATCAAACATATAAATTTTTAATACGCCTCAATCTTTATAAACTTATCAAAAACACTATATAAACAAAGAATTTTCTTATATTAATTAAGGTTATTACACTTACAACTTCTTATTTTTTAAGTGGTTGACAATTTTTAAACCTTTTATGACATATACTATTACCCCAAAACCAAACTAATAAAATAATTTAGCATCAACTAAACTATTATACATTATGAAAAAATACGTTTTTATTTTCCTTTTCATTTTACCACTTGCTATAACAGCACAAAAAGTGATAAATGGAACTATAACAGATGGCTCAAGCCTTCTTTTACCCGGAGCTTCCATTCTTGAAAAAGGAACCACTAATGGTCAAATAACAGATTTTGACGGAAAATTTACAATAACTGTTAGGAGTACACCAACCACATTAGTAGTAAGCTACATAGGATATGCATCCCAAGAACTTGTTATTACAAATCAAAACAACCTAACAATCGTTCTAAAAGAAAACCAAACACAACTTGATGAAGTTGTCGTTATTGGTTATGGCGCTGTAGAAAAAAGAGATGTGACTGGTTCAATTTCAAGTATTAAACCAACCGTTACAGCAGCACAACAGGCAAAAGGTATTGAAACTTTAATACAAGGACGAGCTGCTGGCGTACAAGTTAGTGCTAATGGCGCAGAGCCTGGAGCTACAAATGCTATTAAAATTAGAGGAGCTGGTAGTTTAACTGGCAGTACAGAGCCTATCTATGTGATAGATGGTATTATCGTTGATTCTGCTACAGAGGATGTTGGAAGCTCAACCAGTACAACAGGATCTTATTTATCGCCTCAAAATGCAATTTCTGCTATAAACCCTAATGACATTGAAGACATTCAAATATTAAAAGATGCCTCCGCAACTGCCATTTATGGTTCTAGAGGAGCAAATGGTGTTGTCATTATAACTACAAAAAAAGGCCAGCAAGGTAAAGCAAAGTTTAATTTCACTACACAAACTAGTGTTGGTAGGGTAACTCGCAATACTGAAGTTCTTAACACTTTAGAATACGCCAACTACCAAAATGATATGAGAGCGGCTTTAGGGGCGTCATCAAATGCTTTACCTTATGTAATAAATAGTAATGGATCCGTAAGCTATAACGATACACAATTAACACCCGTGGAAGGAATTAATTGGGCAGATGACACTTATAGAACATCTTTAGTAACAAAACACAGAATGTCTATTTCTGGTGGATCTGATACTGGTAATTATTACATATCAGGTGCTTTTACTAGTAATCAAGGTACATTCCCAAGAGCTAAAGCAGAGCAAATAGATTTCAATATTAACCTTAATCAGGATTTAAGTAAAAGACTTAAGCTAAACATAAAAACATCAGGATCGATTATTGATTTAGTAGCATCTCGAGGAACCGACGGTTTTGGTGGTTCTAACCACAGTATGGTACGTCAAGTAATTTTAGCAGCTCCTATTGTAAATTTTGCAGACAATAATCAATCGGATGATGTTGATACTGTTATTGATGGTCCTAGAGCGTGGGTGTTGGATTTCGATGATTTATCTAAAGAAAACCGTATTCTTGGTAAATTCAACTTCGATTACAAGTTATCTGATGTGTTTACGTATCGTTTGCTTTTTGGTGCCGATTATAGAACTAAACTAAGAACTACATGGTTTGGAAACTCCATCCTAAGAGGTGCACAATCAAATGGGGAAGCTAGCAGATACACCTTAGATCGATTTAGATACAATATAGATAATACGTTAATGTTTAAAAAGAGATTCAACAAAAATCACCGTATTGATGGAACTGTTGGTTACTTAATAGACAAACTTAAAATACAAACAACAAGTACAACTGGTTCAGGTTTTTTCAACCATGTATTAAGAGCGGATGGTATAGAATTTGCTGAAAACGTCACCCCATTAGATTTAGATAGCCAATATCCAACAATCTATTCGTTCATTGGGCGTATGAATTATGTATTAATGAACAGATATTTATTTACTGCAACTTTTAGAGCAGATGGCTCAAGCCGCTTTGCAAAAGGAAATCGTTGGGGATATTTCCCTGCTGCTTCATTTGCTTGGAAAGCCATTGAAGAACCTTTCATGAAAAAGCAAAATTTATTTTCCGATTTAAAATTCCGCTTAGGATATGGACAAGTAGGTAACCAAAGTATAAGTTCTTACCAATTTTTACAGCCTTATGATAAAACAAATGCATTTTTATCATTAGGTTCAGCTAATAACTTAATAGCAGTAACACCTGCAAACTTAGCTAATACAGATTTAAAATGGGAAGCCCAGGAACAGTATAATGCTGGTATAGATTTTGGGTTATTTAATGATAGATTTACAGCCACTGTTGATGTTTATGAAAAAACCAGTAACGATTTATTAATAGACATTCCTTTAGGACCTAGTGCAGGCTTTAGAAGTTTCTTTGCCAACCAAGGTACATTAATAAATAGAGGAATTGAATTTGCTGTAAGTACAGATGTGATCCAATCAAAAGATTTTACATGGAGTTTATTTGGAAACGTGTCTGTAAATCGTAACAAAATCACCAAATTAGGCTTAGATCCAACAAACCAAGGTGCATTAGGCAATGTCGTTGCCTTTTTAGGACGTCAAGTTTCTGGAGGTAATGATTTTAAACAAGCTGCAAATATTTTTGTAGAAGGTAAAGAAATAGGCTTGTTTTATGGTTTTCAAACTAATGGCATTATACGTACCGCTGATGAACTAATTACTGCTGGAATTGATGGCATTATTGGTACCGCTGATGATGGTAATTTAAAATACGGAGGTGTAGATTTAGCTGTTGGCGATGTACGCTATGTAGACCAAAACGGTGATGGAAATATTGACAACGAAGACCGTACAATAATAGGTAACCCAAATCCTGACTTCACGTACGGGTTTGGAACAACTATTGCATACAAAAACTTTTCACTAAGCTTGCTTTTTAATGGTACCCAAGGAAATGATATTGCCAATGGTAACCTAATGGAAACTGCCTATGCAGATAACAGTACCAAAAACGTAAGTAGAGACGCTTATCTTGATGCGTTTGATCCCGTAAGTAACCCTAATGGTAATTATCCTAGAGTGGGTACAGGTGGTTTTGGAATAGATTACGCAAGTGAGTTTTCTGATCGCATTGTAGAAGATGGTAGTTTTTTACGTTTAAGTTACATTAACTTAGCCTATAACATTCCTGTAGACCGTATAAAAGGTATAGATAATGCTCAAATCACCTTGTCTGGTCAAAATTTACTGCTATTTACAAAGTATAGTGGTTTTGACCCAGAGGTAAATAGCTTCGCTAATGACCCTTTAAGACTAGGAATTGATTGGGGATCTTTCCCAAATCAAAAAACAGTATCAGTTGGACTAAATGTTACATTTTAAAAATACTAAGCAATGAAAAATATAAAATCAATTTTATTACTAATCGCTGTATTAAGCACGTCTTTTGGATGTAAAGACACCCTTGAAGACCTTTTTGATGACGCACTAACCGATGAGCCTAAAAACCAATTTACACAAGGTCAAGTTTTCTCAACGCCACAAGGTTTAGAAACTGCCGTTAATGGTATGTACTACGATTTACAAGCCTTCGACTACTATGGGGCAAGATTTCATTTATTAATATGGCCACATTCAGGGAAATTTCATTCCAATCAAGGAAGTAATAATGACGCTACTGGTTTTGCAACTCAAAATACTAATGATAATTTAGATAAGCTTTGGGCCGGCATGTACCAAACAGTAAATACTATTAATTCATTAATAGCAAATGTTGAAAACACAGAATTACCTAATAGAGATACAGCACTTGGTCAAGCCTACTTTTTAAGAGGTTTAACCTACTACAATATGGTTAGGTTTTTTGGAGAAGTACCTTTACGAATTACGCCTACTTCAACAGAAACATTAAATATAGCGAAAAGCCCTAAAGAAGATGTATTTAACCAAGTGTTCAAAGATTTTAAATTAGCGTCTCAATTATTACCAAACAGAGGAGAATACTTAGTAGGTCGCCCAATTAAATATGCGGCAAACGCCTATATGGCCGATGCCTATATGTGGTTAGCTGGAAGAGAACAAGCAGATCCAAACTATATTGACGAAAGTAAATTAACCGAAGTAAACAGTACTAATTTTTGGGTTGAGGCTAAAGATCAGTTAGATATTGTTATAAATCTTGGTGGCTATAGTTTGACTCAAACTTATGCACAACTTTGGGAGGAAGGAAACGAAAACACATCAGAATCTATTCTCGAACTACAATATGGCAATACTGGGGCTGCAAGAACAAGCGCGCTACTAAGAGATGTATCCCTACAAGATGGCCCAACCATACCTGCTGGAGCACAAGCTTTTAGCCGTATCAAACCAAACAAAGAAATGTTTAGTGATCATATCATTCAATATTCAGGTTTAGATTATACCGGACAGAATTTTATCCCTGCTGGTAATAATGCAGCCATCATTACTTTAAATCCTGCTGTTGCAGATCCAAGAATAGATGCTACATACATTTACAATTCTTACACTAGAACAAATAACGGTAGCATTAGAAACCTTTTTCCTAGACAATCTGGAAACAGTAATTTTGCAAGAGCATTTTTAAACAAATATCCAGACCAAACTTACAATAGCACAACACAGGCAACAAACCATATTATTATGAGATATGCGGATATTTTATTAAGACGTGCTGAAGTAGAAAATGAAATAAATGGCCCTGCATCAGCTTATCAATATGTTAATAAAGTATTACTAAGAGCAAGAACTACTGCTACCGGAACAACCATACAACCAGCTGATTGGAATGCTACAAGTGTACCTACCAAAGAAGTTTTTAGAGAACGCATTATGAAAGAGCGTGAATATGAACTTTGTGGTGAAGGCTACGAATGGTATGATGTAAGAAGAAGAGGTATTAACTATCTTCAAAAACAAGTAGACCACCATAATGCCGCTGTAGTTTTTTACAATTCAACAGGCGGTAATTCAGGTGATTTCATTTTAGGTAATGTTGAAAAAGAAATGACTTTACCAATACCACTAAGTGAAATATCTGGAAATAATTTAATTTCCAACTAAAGAAATATAAAGTAAATAAAAGTAAAAACATGAAGAAAATTAAGCGTAAAGCCATTGTTGTATTAGCATTATCTACTTTAGCGTTGTTTGCATGTAAAAACAGAGAACAAGCAGCTTCAAACAACGATAACCCACTGTATTTAGATGCCTCTGCATCCATTTCTGACAGAATAGATGATTTAATGTCACGCATGACCTTGGAAGACAAAGTCTATCAAATGTGTCAATATGTAGGATTAGAGCATATGAGGGCGGCTGAATCTAAAATTTCAGAAGAAGAATTAGATAAAAATGATGCCTTAGGCTTCTACCCTGGTGTTCATAGTGATAGTGTTGGAAGACTTGCCGCAGCTGGAAAAATTGGCTCATTTCTTCATGTTGTTACTCCAGAAGAAGCTAATTACCTTCAAGGCTTAGCATTAAAATCGCCATTAAAAATTCCATTATTAATTGGTATCGATGCCATTCATGGAAATGGTTTGGTAAGTGGTTCAACCATTTACCCCTCACCTATTTCGCAAGCAGCCACTTTTGATGATGCTTTGATTATGGAAGGAAGTCGTCAAACAGCATTAGAAATGAGGGCGAACGGGATGCATTGGTCGTTCACACCAAACATTGATGTATTACGCGACCCACGTTGGGGACGTACTGGTGAAACCTATGGCGAAGACCCTTACCTTGTTGGAAACATGGGGATTGCAACCATAAAAGGATTACAATCTGATGATTTCACAGGAACAGAAAACGTTATTGCATGTGCTAAACATTTAATAGCGGGAAGTTCTTCTATAAATGGGTTAAACGCATCACCAACCGATGTGTCTGAAAGAACTTTATTTGAAATATTCTTACCGCCTTACCGTCGTGCCGTACAAGAAGCGAACGTGTTCTCCATCATGGCTGCACATAACGAGGTAGCAGGGATGCCAGGTCATATGGACAAATTTATGATGAATGATTTAATGCGCGAGCGTTGGGGCTTTAAAGGTTTTTATGTAAGCGATTGGAACGATGTATCACGAATTGCTCTTTGGCACCATGTGGCGAAAGATTTTAAACAATCTATCGAGTTTTCCGTAAATGCAGGTATGGATATGAACATGCACGGGCCTGTTTTTGATAAGCTTTTAGTAGAACTGGTTAAAGAAGGAAAAGTTGATGAGTCGCGTGTTAATTTCGCTTGTAGCAAAATTTTAGAAGCCAAATTCAAAATGGGACTTTTTGAAAATCCTTATGTAGATATAAAAAAGGCAAAAACGGTAAACTTTTCTAAAGCACATCAACAAAATGCCTTAGAACAAGCGCGTAAGGCTATTGTTTTACAGACCAACAAAAACGGCACCTTACCACTATCTGATAAAGGTCAAGGAAAAACAATTTTCATCACGGGTCCGAATGCAAACAATCAAACGACTTTGGGTGATTGGGTATCACCACAACCTGAAGAAAACGTGGTAACTATGGTTGAAGGCATCACCCAAATTGGAGAAGCCAATGGTTATAAAGTTAATTATTTTGATTCAGGAGACCGTTCTAAAGAAATCACCGATGCCAATATTGCCACAGCTGCACAAAAAGCAAAACAAGCAGATATATGCGTTTTGGTTTTGGGTGAAAACTCATTCCGTCACGATTGGTCGCGTAAAACGACTGGTGAAAATATTGATAGGGCTACTTTAAAATTATCAGGGAACCAAATGAAGTTAGCTAACAAAATTTTAGATTTAGGTAAACCTGTAATTGTTGTTTATGTAAGTGGTAGTCCCATAGCTGAACCAACTTTAGAAGAACGCGCTTCTGCCATTGTAAATACATGGGAAAGTGGTGCCTTCTCTGGTCAAGCTACAGCTGAAATATTATTCGGTCAAGTAAACCCATCAGGAAAATTACCGTTAACCATTCCTCGTAGTGTGGGGCAATTGCAAATGGTTTACAACCACAAACCAACTGCTTATATTCATAAATACAATACCGAGAAAAAAGTGCCTTTACACCCATTTGGTTATGGTTTAAGCTATACAACGTTTAGTTTTTCTGAACCAACATTATCGAAAACCACTTTTGCTGGAAAAGATGATAAAATATCCGTAAATGTACAAGTTACCAATACAGGAAAAGTAGCTGGAGATGAAGTGGTTCAAATGTATATAAGAGATAATATCAGTTCGTATACAAGACCTGTAAAAGAATTAAAAGCCTATAAACGAGTTAGCTTAAATCCTGGTGAAACCAAAACCGTTTCATTGGATATTAATGCCGAAAGTTTAGCTATGTACGACCGCGACTATAATTTTGTAGTTGAACCTGGAGACTTTACAATCATGACAGGTGACTCTTCAGCAGATAAAGACTTAAAAAATACCACTTTAAGTGTTTCAGAATTAATTAATTTAGAAAAATAACATGAAGAAAAATAATTCAATCCTCCGATTCACTTTTCTTGTATCAGGTGCGTTTTTATTACTAGGCATCATCTCTTGTGGTAATAGTAAAAAAACGAGCGATTTAGGTGTACTAGAAGATTCCTTGGCTGCACAAAAGCCCAACATCATTTACATTATGGCTGATGATTTAACCACGCAAGCTATAAGTGCTTATGGTGGTATTTATAAAGATATTGCGCCTACACCAAACATTGACAGAATAGCTAAAGAGGGTATGTTATTTCAAGATGTATTATGTACAAATGCTATTTGTGGTCCCAGTAGAGCTGCTATTTTAACTGGCGATTACAGTAACAAAAATGGTTTCTATAAAAATGAAAGAGGCGGTCAGTTTGACGAAACACGATGGACATTTCCTCAAGAATTTCAAAAAAATGGCTACCAAACCAGTTTATTTGGGAAATGGCATTTAGGAACAGAACCTAAAGGGTTCGATATGTTTAAATATCACAATTCCGCTGGACAACAAGGTCATTATTGGGATCCTGTTTTTAATGAAAATGGTGTAGATAAAGTTGAAAAAGGCTATTCAACAAACTTGAGTACAGATTTCGCCTTAACATGGTTAGACAAACAACGTGATAAAAAAGAACCATTTATGATGGTTTTACAATACAAAGCGCCTCATAGACCTTGGGAACCAGATACCAAATATGAAAAACTTTGGGAGGATATTGAAATGCCTTATCCTGCTACCTTTAACGACGATTACAAAGGTCGTGAACTAACAGCTGGAGATACCGAAATGACCATGGATTATTTCTCGCGTCGCGATATGAAGCTTGAAGAACCTGCTAATTTAAAAGGTAAGGAAAAAATTGCTTGGGCATTTTATGGCGCTAGACCAGATGAAATTGTTCAACCAGAAGGTATGAGCAATGAAGAAGGTAGAAAATGGCGTTACCAAACCTATATTAAAGATTATTTGGCTTGTGTAAAATCGGTTGATGATAATGTTGGTCGTGTATTGGATTATTTAGATAAAAATGGATTAACAGATAACACGATTATTGTATTAACTTCAGATCAAGGATTTTATTTAGGAGACCACGGATTTTTCGATAAACGTTTTATATACGAAGAGTCACTAAGAATGCCTTTTCTTGTAAAATATCCAAAATTTGTAAAACCTGGTAGTGTGAATGAAGACATCATTACCAACATAGATTTTGCTCCTACCCTACTCGATTTGGCGAATATAAAAACGGAACACAAAATGCAGGGAGAGAGTTTTAAACGCAACTTAATTGGTTATACCTCTAAAAATTGGCAAAAGGGGATGTATTATCATTACTACGAGTTTCCTTATTGGCATCATGTACAACCGCATTATGGTATCAGAACCCAAAAATACACTTTAGCTCATTTTTATTATAATATAGATGTTTGGGAATTGTATGATTTAGAGAAAGATCCACAACAAATGAACAACATCATAAACGACCCGCAATATGCCAGTGTTGTTTCAAATTTAAAAGCTGAATTAAAAGAATTGATGAAGAAGTACGAAAACGATAAATCACTTCAAGATTTTAGAAGCATTACAGATACGAATTTTGGTTCCATTATAGACAGAGAAGATGAAGAAACTTCAGTTCAAGACATAATAACAAATAGAAAAACAAACAATGAAAGCAAATAAATTTCTTGTTATAGCATTGAGTTTTGCTTTATTCACGTGTAAAGCACAACAAAAAAATGGAAGTACAAATGTTTCTTCCAATTCAAATCAAAAGAACATTCTGTTCATCGCCGTTGATGATTTAAAACCTTTATTATCAAACTACGGGCATTCAGAAATGATAACGCCTAATTTTGATAGATTGGCAAAAATGGGAGTCACTTTCACCAATGCCCATGTGCAATATGCGGTTTGTGGTCCATCACGCGCCAGTGTTATGACAGGAACTGACCCCGATAGAACCAAAGTTTGGGATTTACATACTGATTTTAGAGAATCGGCGCCAAATTTAATATCAATGCCAGAGTATTTAATTTCCCAAGGTTATGAGACTACCGCCGTTGGGAAAATATACCATAAAGGGTCATCTGCACCAGGGCACGATGGAAAAAGCTGGAGTATTCCGCATGAATTACCAGAAAATTACGATCCAAAATATGGCGAACCTGCTTTTTCTTATTACCAAGACCCTGCAACAAAAAAGCAGTATGATGATTTAATGAAAGAGGCCGAGGCAAAAGGAATCAAACAAAATGGAAAACAACGCGTATATGCTTTCAATAAGTTAAAACCAAGTACAGAAAGTGCCGATGTTTCTGACGAAGCCTATCAAGATGGTATTTACACGCAAACGGCCTTAAAACAAATAGCCGATTTGGAATCTAGAAACAAACCTTGGTTTTTAGGTGTTGGTTATCAAAAACCTCATTTACCATTTGTAGCTCCTAAAAAATACTGGGATTTGTACGATAGAAATAAAATTGAAATCGCAAAGTTCCAACAAATGGCAGAAGGAACCCCAAGATTTGCCTATCATAATTTTGGAGAGTTAAGAGCCTATTCAGACATTGATAACAATATGGATATTGGGGATAAATTACCTGAAGCTAAGCAACGTGAATTGATTCACGGATACATGGCTTGTATATCTTATATCGATGCGCAACTAGGTAAATTGTTAGATGAATTGGAAAAAAGAAATATTGCCGATAAAACAGTTATTGTTCTTTGGGGCGATCATGGATTTCATTTAGGCGACCATACCGAATGGTGTAAGCACTCAAACTTTGAACAAGCAACCCACATTCCTTTTATGTTCGCAGGACCAGGCGTAGCAAAAAACAAACTGGTAAACAACCCTGTGAATTTGGTTGATCTATTCCCAACAGTTTTCGATTTAGTTGGTGTGCCTCAAAGCACGCAAACAGATGGAAAATCTTTAGCACCATTATTGGATACCGATCCTTCAACTACTATTGATGTGGACTACGCCTACCACCAATATGCACGTCAAAAACGCATGGGTTACGGTATAAGAACCGACCGTTACCGATATGTAGAATGGCATGATAACGAGTATAGAACTTTCAAGCCTTATAAAGATGATAACATTGTTGGCCTTGAGTTGTACGACTACGAAAAAGACCCGCTTGAAACTAAAAACTTAGTAAAAGACCCAGCATATAAACCAGTGGTAATGCAATTAAAAAGCAAACTAAAATCGCACTTAACTAAGTGATTTATTTGGTGACTATGGTAAAAAGTGATGGCTTAAAAATCATCACTTTTTTTGGCTCAATTATTGAATTAAACAGTAAGCAGTAAATGCAGTCTAAATAAAACTTAAAAAACAAATATCATCTTCATATGAAAAAATACACCTTTCTTTTTTTCTTTTGTATGTCAATCATTGCATTGGCACAAACAAAACCAAATATCTTAATCATTCATACCGATGATTTAGGGTATCACGATTTAAGTTTTACAGGTTCGCAACTTTACAACACGCCCAATATTGATAAATTGGCAAGCGAATCTGTGTCATTCAACAACGCCTATAGCAGTTATCCACGTTGTACACCGTCACGCTATGGTATGATGACGGGTACTTATCCTGTAAACGAAGATAAAGGGCATTTAGGTGCTATTCCTGAAGATAAAAACTTCGTGAAGCAATTTAATAATGCTGGCTACAACACCTTGTACGTAGGTAAATGGCATTTAGGCGAAGGAGATAGCGACCCACAACCTTTTGGCTTTAAGCATTCTTATGCAGCAGGAAGAGCTGGAGGTTTAGGTAGTAGATTCTACCCTTTTAATTATGATATCAAAGGGAGGCCAGCCAAAGAAGTTGTTCCTGAATTAGAAAAAACCGGTAAAGAAGGTGATTATGCTTCCGATTTATTGACCAATGCCACTATTAAATTCATAAAAAACAACCCAAAAGATCAACCTTTCATGGCTGTATTAGCGTTTTACGCCGTACACACGCCTATTGAAGCAAAACCAGAAGATGAAGCGCGTAATAAAAAACAGTTGAAGTCCATCGATTTTGGCAATACGCCTGAATATATTAAAGAAGGCGAAGGCAGACGAAAAATGCGTCAAGACGATGCCGCTTACGCTGGTATGGTTGAAAATGTAGATGAAAACGTTGGAAGATTACTTCAAACCTTAAAAGATATGGGTATTGATAAAAATACCATTATTGTGTTTTCTTCAGATCATGGTGGTCTTTCAAACGATGGCAATAAAAATGAACGCCATTTAGCAACTACCAATTTCCCATTAAAAGCAGGAAAAGGGCATTTATATGAAGGTGGTATTCGTGTGCCTCTTTTCATTAAATGGGCAGATAAATTAAAACCGAGAGCAGATAACGAATCGATTGTTTTAGGAATGGATATATTCCCTACGCTTTTAGATCTTTCAATAAACAAAAAGATTGAAGGTATTGATGGCAAAAGTTATAAAGCCGTTTTGGAAGGCAAAGACAATTGGAAAGACAGAACAGTATTTTGGGTTTCAAAAAAAGCCAGACCACACAGTACTGGCGATTCCAAAGCTGCCGTAGTGCGTTCTGGAGATTATAAATTGATTCAATTTTTGGATACTAATAAAATTGAGCTATATAACTTGAAGAAAGATATAAGTGAAGAAAACGATCTTTCAACCAAAGAACCTGCAAAAACCAAAGAAATGCTTACTCTTCTAAAAAACTGGAAGAAAGAATACTTCGTTCCTTCAAGGCTTAACGTTGGGAAAAACAAAGGAAAAAATAATGATGACAACGAAGATGGTGATGATACGAATGTTAAAATTAAAGGCAAGAAAAAGAACAACTAAATGAAATTTCAAGTTTTAACCATTTCACTTTTAGCATCATTATGTTTTGGATGTAAAACTCACCAAGTTTCACATACCACAAATAATGCTTCTGAAAATCTTCCTAATATCCTTATCATTCATGTTGATGATTTGGGTTATCATGATTTAAGTGTCAATGGATCTAGAATCTATCAAACCCCAAATATTGATGCCCTTTCAAAAGAATCGGTTGTTTTCAATAATGCGTATGCAAATTATCCGCGTTGTGTGCCTTCCCGTTATGCAATGATGACGGGAAATTACCCCATTCAAAATGGCGATGTTCCAGATGATGGGTTTGAAATGAACCAAGTTCCAGACACTAAAAATTTTGTAAAAAACATCAAAGCTGCAGGCTATCAAACTGCCTATTTTGGCAAATGGCATTTAGGTGATGAAAACAGCTTGAAGGATTTTGGATACGATTTTAGTTTTGCTGCTGGTCATGCAGGGTCTCCAATAAGTTTTCTCTATCCTTTCAATGTTGCAAAGCGAGGCAATGGAGAATCTGAAAAATCACCAATTCCAGATGTAGATGCTGTGAGTAAAGAAGGTGATTATCTTATGGATGTGATGACCGATAATGTGGCGAAATACATTGTAAATGTAGATAAGAGCAAACCATTTATGGCCATGTTTTCATTTTATGCCGTGCATCAACCTTTAGAGGCCAAGGAAAAAGACATCAAACGCAACGAAGAAGAAATCAATAATTTTGACTTCGGAAATCAACCAGAATACATTAATGAAGGAACTGGACGAACCAAAATGCGTCAAAATCATCCCAAATATGCAGCCATGGTGGAAACTATGGATGAAAACGTTGGCAAGTTGATGCAATTATTGAAGGATTTGCATATTGATGATAACACCATTGTTGTTTTTTCATCAGACCACGGTGGATTATCCAATGATGGTACCAATAAAAGAGATTTGGCTACTTCAAACTTTCCGCTTCGAGCAGGAAAAGGTTGGTTGTACGATGGCGGTATTAAAGTACCTCTATTTGTAAAATGGAAAAACCATTTTCAACCCAAAGCAGAAAACCAATCGTTGGTAATGCTTATGGATGTTTTTCCTACTCTATTGGATATAACTACAAAAAAGTCATTGAACACCGATGGAAAAAGCTTTCTACCCGTTCTAAATAACAACGAAAAATGGGATGAAAGAACCCTGTTTTGGCATTCATCAAAAGCACGTCCAACCAATACTGGCGATACCAAATCGTCTGCCATAAGAAAAGGTAATTATAAACTGATTAACTGGTATAATGAAGGCAGAACCGAACTGTACAACATAGCCGAAGACCCTTCAGAAACCAATAATCTATCAAAAAAAATGCCTGAATTAACCTCGGAACTCCTTAATAAACTCAATAATTGGAAATCTACATTTTAAAATGAAAAAGCTTTTTTACATACTCCTGTTTTTAATTTCCAACATAACCTTGGCGCAAATTAAGCCTCAAGGCAAAGATTTGATTATTGAAGAACGCTTAAAATTCATCACTAAAAAATCTGAATTAGGCAGTATTGAAAAAAGTGAGGATGAAGCTGGAAAAACTCAGTTATTGTTCAAAACAGATTCCGAACCCAAGTTTATTTACAACTTATCGGCCAACTTTCCCGTTGAAAAAGACAATTACGCCAAAGGGCGCGTGTTCTTATTGTCGTTCAAAGCAAAAACGGTTACTTCAAGTTTAGAAACTGGTGAAGCCAAAGCCTTATTTATTTTCAAACAATTGGACAATTACCAAGGAAATATAGAATCTACACAAACCTTTTCAAGTAACTGGCAAACCTATTACATCCCGTTTGAAACCAACCGATACGTTAAGAAAAGTGATTTGGGAATCGTTATGCAATTTGGGTTTAGGGAACAGTCATTTCTATTAAAAGATATTCATTTTGAAAGTTTTCCTGAAGGCACAAAATTAAGCGAGCTACCAAAAACCGAAATCACATATAAAGGTATGGAAGCCGATGCCAAATGGCGTATTGAAGCCAACAAACGCATTGAAGCCATAAGAAAAGGGAATTTTGAGGTTCAATTCGTAAAAAATGGTGTGCCATTAGCAAACAAAACCATGAACATTAAGTTGGTAAAACATGATTTTCCGTTTGGAGCGGCACTAAATGCAGACGATGTGGTTGAAGATAATTTCAAATATAAAAACTTTAAAAAGTCGTTTAATCTGGCTGTTTTTGAAAATGATTTAAAAATTAAAAGTTGGAGCACCCCAAAAGGAAAACAAAAAACAATTGACGCCATTGCGCAATTAAAAAAAGATAACATAAATGTTAAAGGGCATGTTTTAATTTGGCCAGGATTTAGATATTTAATACCCGAAATTGAAGCCAATAAAAACAACCCTGAAATGGTAAAAACGCTGATAAAACAGCATGTTACAGATGTATTAACCACTACAAAAGGAACTATTTCAAATTGGGATGTGGTTAACGAAGCCTACACCAATACTGATTTGCAAACCATTACAGGATCGGAAGATATTCTATATGAAGGTTTTAGGCTAGCAAAAGCTTTAGAACCCAAAGCGAGACGTTTTACCAACGAATACGGTATTATAAGCAAAGGCGGATTGGACACCCAAAAGCAACAATGGTATTACGATTTCATAAAACGTATCGATGAAAACACAGATGGTTCGGTACAAGGTATTGGTATACAAAGCCATATTGGTAGCGATTTAACACCGCCAGAACGTGTCCTTGAGATTTTAGCATTTTATGCTACACTTGGCAAACAAATTAGTATTTCAGAATTTACCATGGACATTCAAGAACCTGAAATTAGAGAGCAGTACACTCGGGATTTTATGATTGCTGCATTTTCACACCCAAATGTTAGCGAATTTCTATTCTGGGGATATACAGAAAATGCCAAGAAAAAAGTAGATATCTATAAACCTAACGGCGATATTGGAGCTATGGGTAAAGCCTATTTTTCTTTAGTTGATGGCGATTGGAATACAAATTTGAACTTAGAAACAACTACTGAAGGGCTTATAACTGGTAACGGTTTTTTTGGTGAATATCAATTTTCATTAGTAGACGAAGGAAGGCTTGTAACAGGCACGTTTCAATTAAAACCAAGACAACAAGGGACTATAAAAATCGAATTATAATGAAGCATTTATTAATCGTTTTGCTAGGATTCCTATGTTTATCCTGCAATTCTCAGGTTAGAAAGAAAGAAATTGCAACCAAAAAACAACAGCCTAACATCCTTTGGATTGTTTGTGAAGACATCAGTCCTACCCTATCCTTTTACGGAGACCATACAGCTAAAACTCCCAATTTAGATGCTTTAGCCAAAGAAAGTATGGTTTATGAGAACGCCTATTCGGTTGTGGGTGTTTGTGCACCAAGTCGCTCCTCCATTGTAACCGGCATGTATCCAACAAGTTTGGGAACCATGCACATGCGTACTGGAAAAGACATTCAATCTTGGGGAACCCGAAACTATGACAAAGAAACTGACATAGTCGATATAGAAGGCAATCCCATTATTGAATATGCTGCCGTTATTCCCGAGTATGTAAAAGCATTTCCGGAATACTTGCGTAAAGCAGGTTATTTTACAACCAACCATAAAAAAACAGACTATCAATTTGCAGTTCCTGTAACGGTTTGGGATCAAAATAGTGATGAATCGCATTGGAGAAATCGAGCAAAAGGACAGCCATTTTTTTCTGTATTTAATTTTGATGTAACACACGAAAGTAAAATTTGGAAAAATAGTAATTTACCTCTAACAGTCAATCCCGACAGTGTGCCATTGCCACCTTATTTTCAAGATACAAAAACGTCCCGTACAGATGTGGCTCGCAATTATAGTAATATTGAATTACTGGATAAACAAGTCGGAAAACTTATTGGGCAACTTAAAGAAGATGGACTATATGATAATACCATAATCTTTTTCTACAGTGATCATGGTGGGCCATTACCAAGACAAAAAAGAGACATCCATAAAAGTGGATTACATGTTCCGTTTATGGTGAAAGATTTAAAAGGCACAAAAGGGCATACCGATCGTTTAATTTCGTTTGTAGATTTAGCTCCTACAGTATTAAGTCTTGCAGGTGTTGATATTCCAGAATATATACAAGGTAAAGCCTTTATGGGTGAAAAAGATACAAAGCCTCGTGATTATGTTTTTGGGACATCAGACCGTTTTGATGAAATAACTGACCGTTCTCGTGCAGTTTACGATAAACAATATCTTTATGTGATTAATGATTTTCCAGAAAAAATGTGGTACAAGGATGTTTCATACCGCTTGCAAGTACCCATGATGGAAGAAATGATTCAACTTCGTAATCAGAATAAATTAAATGACGTTCAATCTACTTGGTTCAAAACCAAAGAAGCCGACGAATTATTTGATATAAAAAAGGATCCACATAGATTACATAATTTGGCGAACAATCCAGAATTTGCTAAAATTCGAAAACGTATGCGAGCGACTTTATTGGAATTCCGTGATACGCACATAGATTACGGCATGATGCCTGAAGCACAACTTATCAATCAAATGTGGCCAAATTTTGAACAGCCAACAACAGATGTTGTCACGTTGAGCGCAGTCGAAACGTCTAAAGGAGATAAGATAACCCTTTCAACCAAAACAAACGGTGCGTCTATCGCATATATCATTTCAGACAACCCAAACGAAACATTGGATTTTAATAGTGGTTGGAAACTCTACACAAAGCCATTTTCAGTAGAAAAAGGAAAAACAGTTTATACTATGGCACAACGTATTGGTTATAAGGAAAGCGAAATAACAAGTCAGAAAATTTAAATTATAAATAGTTTAATGTCTTGTAAAGTTTTAAACTCTACAAGACATTAATTGTCAAGACCAATACTTATTTCTTAATAATTTTTTTCACAACATTTAGGTTATTCTCACCTTTAATTTCTACAAAGTATATTCCAGATTCACCAGCTAACTTAAGTTCAGTATCCTGTAATTTATCGTGATAAGTAGATAAAACGGTTTGTCCTAAAATATTATAAATGCCAATATTCACTTGCGTATATGTTTTGTTCAAATTTAAGTTTAAAGTACCGTTTGTGGGGTTTGGATATATTTTAATTGATTCTTCGGCAAGCTCATCATTACTTAATGTACCTTCATTTTTACGACCAATCACTTCTATTTCTGCAAGTTGCAATTCTATAGTAGAAGGATGATAAGATTGAATACGCATATAACGACCAACGGCATTTAAATTGTTTTGAGAAAATTTTCGTGTTGGTGCTCCGTCTTTAACATATTCGTAATCTGCCTCAGCCTGTGTTTGCGCAAATGTAGTACCGGTGAATGGCGTATCTGAAATAAAAACCGAAAAGTTTTTAAATTGGTCTGTGATAGTTTCCAGAGCAGTACCATTGAGCTCTACGGTGCTCCAAATATCAAAATAATCTATGATTTTTTCTTCGCCAAAATCTAGATCATAATAAGACTCACTTTCAAATTGAGTTTGGGAAAAACTACCAACAGGCAATAAACCTCTTTGGTAATATTGTGCGTTTATACGACCATTAATGTTACCATCTATAGCTTTTTCAGCGGAGCAATCAATAGTTGCAGTGCCACTTACAGCATTACCATCTGAATAGGTTATTCCAGTTCTTGTACTGCTTTGCGACACGGTTGCCAACCTGCTAATCATCTGGTTTTTAGGTGCAAGTGCAATAGCACTTTCTACCTGTGGACTAGCAAACACACCAGATGCAGGCGCGTTCATAATCTTTACACGTATAGGAAATTCGGTATATTGAAAAGTACGTCTGTTAGGTAAATATTCCTTGATGATAAAATACAATTGGTCATTATCATTTTCATCTTTATATACGCCATTTTCAGTAAGGTACTCTAGAAATTTAGCATGAGAAGCAAACTGGTAAATACGTTTTGGATAACCATATCTCAAATCGCCTTGGGCTAATGCTTGTTGAATTCCCATATCATAACTTCCAAAATCGTCAGTAATAACACCATCAACTTCAAAACGCAAAGCATTTTCACCGGTTTCAGAATAATCGACTTTTAACGTTGAATCGTCTAAAATAGTGAAGGTTGTTGGTCTTGAAGTGATATCACTTGAACTTAAATGAATGGTATTGTCTGTATGCTCGGTGTAAATGAAACTTGGATCTACACTCGGGTTATCTACTAAAATTTCATAGAGTTCGCCAACTCCAACGGTTTCTAAATCTACAAAAATCCATGGTGTAAAGCCATTATTTCTGGTTTTAGCAGCTTGATTGTTACTTAAAACAGTTTTAGTTACCCTTATACCATATTCAAGGTCTACCATTTTAATGTTTTCAAAGGTCTGGTTATGCGAATGTTTCCACAAATCAATACCCACTGCGTTGTTTGGGTTATCACCAGAAATATAAACATCTTTAAATGAATAGTCTGCTTGATAGGTAATAGAAATTCCTGTTTTAGTGCCCCACGCCTTAAATCCATCAAAAATAGAACGAGACTCATGGTTTACACCCATATCACGTTCAATGGAGCGCAAACCAAAATTCGAGTCGATTACTATTGTGTTTTCCATTATTAAAGCAGCTTCTACAGGCATGACGCCATCACCTTCTTTACTATACCCATTTCGGCTTAATGGGAAATTATCCACTTCATAACCAGGTCTTGTTGTTGCTAATGCTTGAGCGTCCAATCTATCTAAATTGTTAGTAGAATTATTCATATTAATCACACCAACACCTTGTATTGCATTGGCAATAACATTATTTCTACAAAGTACTGCACGACCTTTCATGGCCAGTCCTTGTCCTGAAAACAAATAATCATCATGGTATAAAGACGCTGTGTATGGGTCTGTATTGTGTCCTGCTGCAACGTTAACAATAAGGTTATTATCCCATGTTCCTGTTTCGCTTCCTGTTTCGGATACTATACCTCCTCCAATAACTTTATAAACCACATTTTGAGATACATTTGCATGGGAATCATGGTGTGTAATGCCCCAACCAGGATTATCCCAAACCACGTTACCGGTTACTTGTGCCATAGTAGCCCCAAATGCTGTTCCTAGTTTGTGCAAGTGAATAGAATAACGCCCTCTTGGATTAGTCACTTCATCAACAGGAATGGCACGCATTTCAGCACATTCTTGACCTAAAGCAGATATTTTGGAGGTGAACACAACAGGATCTAACCAATTGTTCCAAACAAAATCATCCAATATTTTTGATTTATCAGTTCTCCCCAATCTTAAAAATTGAGCATTTTTTATCTGAACATTGGTATCATTATGCATCGCCATAACGTGTCCTCTTTGTGAAACCACAGAAGTAAAGGGCGATTTAAAAACAATATTTCTTGTTAAGTTACCTACATAGCAATGTAAATCTTCAGTAAGTCTGCCATGATGGTTTTTAGATAAATTAGAATTTAGAGCAATTGTTGTACCCGAAATACTTTGAATAACAGCTTCATCTTCACCATTATTTGATGTAGATGCATTGCCTCCACTAGTAATAATGATTTGATCACCTACTTTCCATCCCGTTGGTATTTCAGTTAATTCAATCTTATTTTGTCCAGAATTAGCATCCGCTGCTAATTTTGCCATATTTAGTTTTTCCTGACCAATAATTTCTAATTGACCCATGGTAACCATACCTAAGCTTAGTTGTTTAGGATCCCAATTATAACGTCCTAAAACACCGGGACCATCATTAATTGTTGTTGGGTTAGATTCTATAATTTGAAAATTTCCACTATTAGCTTCCTCAATAGTATTGTATCTATCATCACCTTGTCCCGTTCTGGTTTTTTGTGTAACCACACCATCATCTCTAAAATGATTTTGGGCATTTATAGACCAAATATTGGTGCCCGCTTTATACGCCTCAATATCAAAAGGCTCAATATTAATAATTATGTTTCCGTTAGAAGCATTATTTGCTAAAATGGTAACATAAGAAGTGTGTGTTGCGAAAAAAGTATCGAACTTTAACCGTGTGGTTTGGGTTGAATTCGATTGGGTAATGTTAAAATTACCATCCACTCTAATAGCAAAAATATGGTTACCCGAAGTACCATCGTAATCAATTGTAAAAGTGCTTGGAATATAAACAATAGCCCCTTCACCAGGTATGGTTCCAGTGTTCCATGTTGTTGTGTCAAACCAAGATCCATTTTGTATAGCTGTATGTGTTGCTAAATTGGAAGGAATGGCATTCATTAAATCCATTTGCGCTATGGCATTGGATATAAATAATGAACATAGAATCGGAAAAATAAGATTCTTAAAGTAAATGTGTTTCATAGCTTATTTAGTTATAATATAAAAATACGTGGAAAAACACATAGAAGAGTCTTCTATCTAACCGATATGGTTCATTATAAGTCTAACCATGGCTTATTATGACAATTTTCAATCCTTTTATGTTTAATATTATACTATATTTTTGAGCTAACAGTTATCAAACCTAAGCTACAATCCAAGTTATATTTATAGTGTAGAACACAATTCACACTTATGGCATGCAGAAAACAGCGTTACTGCGCCCAATATGTAGATATTTGGTTTAGAAAAGAAGGTGTAAATAGACCTTCTTATATTGATACTAGAGGTTTATATGTAAGTACAAGCAACAATATCATCATAAAAAAAATACCATTCACCACACTCCTAGAGGCGGTTTAAAAGTTTTAGATAATGAGTTTATTGAAATTTTAAAAAACTTCTGCATAGTGATTACCAACAAAATATTACTGGAAACCAAAACCAGGTTATACCCTTTCTGATAGTTATTATACCATACTTTTCTTTTTTAATAGGTTAATTTGTAGATACCAATTACTAAATAAATCATTTTGAAAAGAAATACTTTTTTTATTACTGCATTATTTACTGCGATTAATTTTGTTACAGCGCAAACCACAGTAACAAGTTTTAACACTTTAATTAAGCCTAATCACAACTTTGGGTTATCAAATCCACTATATAACGATTCAACGCCTTCACCGATGTCTTATGATCCGTCTCAAGTAGATGAGCTAGGAGCTGCCTTTAGTATAGACTACACAAATGAACCCGGAACTACAGGATTTGATGGCTACCCTAGCGGAACTGTGGGTGGTTTTAAGGCAAATAATGTATATACTGCTGGAAACAAAAGTGCATGCGGTATGCCTATTCAAATTAAAGATTTAACTGATAATCTTAGATTTAATTGGAAAACATCTCAAGAAAATATCAGTTCGGGAGCTAAGTGGTGGGCAACTATTAACGTGATTTTTGACTTGGAAAACCCAGCTACAATTCCAGGTTACAATGCTTCAAACGCAGGAACATATCCTCCCGATGTTACTTATAGAGATTACGATTTAGTAATACAAAATGTTTCGTATGAAAACGATGATTTTATTGATAAAAGCGAGGCAAATGCTAGCGGTAATCAATATTGGTATTTCGCTAGAGAAAAAACAGGGATTGACCCTGTTACCAATTTAAAACCTTTGAAGTTTTTCGAAATTTATATTGAGGGCACTTTATATAAATTTGCTGTACGTTATAAATTTTTCACCGAAAACTCTGGTGCAAAATCTGATAAAGTACATCTTAAATTTATTCCTTACGACAATATTAAAATGCCGTATTTTGACCACTCTTTAAAAAAATTTATTGATTGTACTAAGGATTACATACAATATATTGATTTACCCGACACTTCAGACGAAGTAAAATTAGCGCATGACAAAGTAGCTTTAGATGATCTTTGGATAAAATCTATTTCAGCAGGATATGAAGTTTACCTAGGATCAATGACTCTTAGAAACGACTATTTTTATACAACCATAGACAATACAGCTCCTGATGCCTTAACTAATTTAGTAGGCGTAAATCAATCAGGGAAGGCCGTATTGAATTGGGGTTCTTCTACAGATTCTGCATTCGATACCTACACGATTTATCGTTCTGAAAATGGAGGTGCCTATACCATGATTGCATCCGATTTAAGAACAAATACTTATACAGATAATACTGTTTCAAACCAAAATTACAGCTATTACGTAACGGCTAAAGATCGATCTTACAATGAGTCTAATGCCTCAAATATTACCAGTGTAAATTTATCTTCTTCATCAATAGTATCAACAACGTTTTCTACAGTTCATGATGCTCATGTAAGAATTGGAACTTATGCAAATGACAATTATGGAACAAACGCAAATTTGCAATTAAGGGAAACCACCAATACAGATGCCACAAGACAAGCGTTTTTAAAATTTGATTTAACAAGTATTGACAATGTGGTGTCTGCTGTACTTCGACTTAGAAACACTGGGGCAAATACAGGGTCTGTTGATTTAAATCGCGTTGCAGATGATTCCTGGCTTGAAAGTACCATTACATGGAATAACCAACCTGCTATAAGTGCTAATATTGGAACCTACCAATTTGATGCAGTCGGTGATTTTGATATGGATGTTACCACCTATGTAAATTCAGAAATTCAAGGCGATAAAGTAGTTAGTTTCGCTTTAAATAATGCCAGTAGTTTTATGACCGTATCCAGTAAAGAAGGTGATTCTGCCCCACAACTCATCATTTCATATAATGATGGTTCAACTTTAACTATTAATGATTTTAATAAGAGTGAAGTTGTTGTTTATCCAAATCCGACGAATTCTAGATTAAACTTTAATTTTAAAAATCCAGATTTGAAAACAGGAAAGATTGATGTTTTTGACAGTTTAGGTCGATTGGTTCAACATACAGCAATTACAAGTTCTAAAATGAATTTAGAGTTAAATGGACTAAATGGAATATATATTGTTAAAATCAAAAATAGAGATAGCATTCTAATCAAAAGAATTATTAAACACTAGGTTTTTAAATTTAAAAATGAAATTATTTAAAATTTTACTGTTGGGTTTTAGTCTTTTACTTTTCTATTCTTGTAAACTAAAGCAGGTGGAAAAAAAATCGAATTCCTACGTTTTTAAACAAGACAATCTCATCCCATGGTCTATTGTTGGTTTTGATGTAAAAGAACGAACTCCGAAAGAACGCATAGACATGTTGCAACGTTTGGGGTTTAACCGTTATGCTTACGGAAATAGGCCAAAACACATTCCAACCATGCAACAAGAATGGGAATTGGCAAAAGAGAACAATATTAAAATTGACGCGGTTTGGTTGTATGTGAATCTTAAAAAAGACCAACCCAATGCATTAAAACCAGAAAGTGAAGCTGTTTTTGAGAATTTAGAAGCTGTAGGTCTTAAAACACAAATTTGGATTGGTTTTGAACCTACCTATTTTGAAAATTTAACTGAAGAAGAATCTCTAGAGCAAACCGTTGCTATGGTTAGCTATTTATCAAAAAGAGCTTCATCTTTAGGATGTAAAATAGCTTTATACAACCATGGTGGTTGGTTCGGGAAACCAGAAAACCAATTGAAAATTACAGAAGCACTTCCCAATGAAAACATAGGTGTTATTTTTAATTTTCATCATGCCCATGAGGATTTAGAAAATTATTCAAAAAATATAAAAACACTCCTACCCTATTTGTGGTGTGTTAACCTGAATGGTATGAAAAAGGATGGTCCAAAAATCATCACGCTTGGAGAAGGCAATCTTGAAAAAGACATGATTCAGCAATTATTGGATTTAAAATATTCTGGTCCATTTGGGATTTTAGGCCATGTAAAAGGTGGTGATCCTGAAATTATTCTACAACAAAATCTAGAAGGGCTTCAGCAATTATTTCCTTTGAAAAAATAATCATTTTATTTTACAAGGTTTTCTTTCTTAAGGTTATAATTACCATAAAAACAACCTTATAAGCCACACAAAAAATTCAAATTTACGATAATCAAACTTTATCAGACAATTATCAAACCCCTTTAAGTTATAAATTTTAGAATTTTACAAAACCGAAATACAAACTTGTATTTAAATTATTAAACTAAATATAATTACAATGAAAAAATTAATAGTAGCAAGTATCTTATTTGTAGGGTTATCAATCTCTGGTTTCGCTCAATCTGATAAAATGAAAGAATCTGTAAAAGAAAAAGTCGAGCAATTAAATTCAGAACTAGTTGCAGGAGACAAATCACAAGGGCTAACAGAAGAACAAAAAACCCAAATTTACAACATTCACTTAGAGCGTTTAAAAGAATTAAAAGACGCTAAGAAAAATGGTGCCGACAAAGACGCCAACAAAGTCATTAACAAAAAATATTTTCAAAAAATCTATAAAGAGGTTTTAACTAAAGAACAAGTTAAGGCAAGACGCGAAGGCAAAAAAGAAGAAGAGTAAAATCAGTCCTAATTAATAGCAATTATGAAACACTCAACATTTCCTGTCTATTTTCTTTTTATTTTATTCGTTTATCAGAATGGGGTGTCTCAAGCTACACCACATCAAATGGTTGAAAGAATGGGTAGAGGCATCAATTTAGGAAATGTTTTGAGTGCTCCAATTGAAGGCAATTGGGCACCTGCAGTTGAAGAAACTTATTTTGATGATGTTATCGCAGTGGGTTTCAAAACCGTTAGAATCCCTATTAGATTTGATGAACACACCACCAAGCTAGAAACTGTAAACTATAAAGATGTTGGTGGCAATTACATAGGCAGTATTAATGATTATGTAGTTGAAACTTCATATTTGGATAGAATTGAAGAAGTAACAGATTGGGCAATAAACAAAGGTTTAGTTGCCATTATAGATGTACATGGCGACCATTGGTTTTGGGAAAGCTATAGACAGTTTAAGCAAGGCAACCCAAATCCGGAATACAAAACTGGTGCCGACCGTGAAGCAGCCGTTGATCGTTTCAAGGCTATTTGGACCGCGATTTCAAACAGATTTCAAAACAAATCGGAAAATTTATTGTTTGAAATCATGAATGAAGCCTACTTTTCTATGAATGCTTCAGAAGTGGACAATATAAATACGCAGATTTTAGAAATCACTAGAATCAGCAATCCAACACGAAATGTTATTGTTAACGGTGGAGGGAAAAATTCTTATGAAGCACCTCTTCAATTGGCGACTTCCTACCCCGATAACAACAACTATTTACACAACGACCCCTATTTAATAGCAACATTTCATTATTATTGGCCAAGAGCCTTTACCGCATCTGCAAGTCAAGAGCACAACGATTTTGATTGGGGAACACCTGAAGACAAAGCTGAAATTGACACAAACTTTCAAGCCGTGAAAGATTGGTCTACAACAAACAACATCCCTATGTTTTTTGGTGAGTTTGGTGCAGATAACGAAGGAGGTTTTAATTATTATACACAAACCTATGGTGCATACGGCGGTCCAGAAAATGCTTCAAGAGTAGAGTTTCACCGGTATTTAGCGCAAAAAGCCATTGATTTAGGTTTTTCATTTACAGCTTGGGATGCGGGTGATAAAGCTGGCAAAACCATTTATAAAGCAACTGACAGAACTTGGGTTGAAGATGTAAAAGACGCTCTTTTAGGTGAAGATTTACTAGGATTATATAAAAACGAACCCACAGAATTGTCTTTTAAAATTCATCCAAATCCAGCAAAGAATATTGCTTTTTTTAAAACAGATAAGCCTATCAGAACTATAAAACTATTTAACGAACTAGGAAAAGAAGTATGTTCTTATAAATCTGATTTACAACATTTGAATTTGGCGAATTTAAAGCCAGGAATCTACATTTTAAAAATAAACTTAGAAGACAACACTATAATAAACAAAAAAATATTAATAAATTTTTAAACCATATAAAACTAAATATCATGAAAAAATTTACATTTTTACTGTTAACAATCTTACCTGTATTTGGGTTTTCCCAAAGTGGCGTAGTAATTACGAACAATACGTTTGACTCTGATATTTCTACATGGAGTTCTAACGGTTCTGGTGCTTCTGTAGTTCATAAAGCAGACGATGGAAATACAGCCAATGGTTCTTTACAACTTAATGCCGCAAATGCTTCTTCAAGAGCGCAATCGGCTACAGTACAACTTTCAATAACTGCTGACACTTATGAATTGACACTTTTCGTAAAAGGAACAAATGGAACTAATTTTCATGGGCAAGTATTTCAATCTGGTGCTGGAAAAGTTGGAGCCCCATTACTTTTAGATGGCACTTGGCAATCTTATACCATTTCAGATATTTCACTAACTGCTGGTGTAAATACGAATGTTAGACTTTGGTGTGATGATGCCTCAGGGGGTACCTTTTATTTTGATGATGCTTATGTTAATTTGCTGACGCCTTCAGGTAATTTTCTTTTAACTGTAGATACTAATGGCGGAGGAACTGTTACAAAAACCCCTGAAGCACCATACTATCCATCAGCTAGTTCTGTTAATCTTGTAGCTACGGCAAATACACACTGGTTATTTGATAGCTGGAGTGGCGATATCTCTGGAGGGGCTTCAACAAGTGTTACAATGGATGCAGACAAAACAGGTACAGCAAATTTTGTTGTAGATCCTAGTTTTGATTATAATTTTCAATTCAGTACCGATGGTGATTTAGAAGGCTGGTCTACAGACCCTCAAGTGTCGGTAGCATCTCACGCAGGTGGTTTGGTAACTTTAGCTCTTACAGCAAATCAATTTTCAAGATTTAATTTATATGATTTCCCAATCCCAACAGGTACTTATAACAAAGTAAATGTAACTTTAAAAAACGAAACTACATCTACCGATCAAATAACTCCTATTGTTATTAAAGGCGGAACAACTGAAACATTAACACCTGTAACAATGACCACTAGTGATGGTAATTTTGTTACTTATGGATTACAATTGAGTAATGCAACTGTTTGGACAGGAAATGCCGATTCGATTAGAATTAGATTTGCCGATGCTGATAACCCTAATCAAGGCAGACCTTCAGAATCAGGAAACATAGTTATAGATAATATTGCCTTTGTATTTGATCCAGCATTAGGCGTAAATGATTTTGAAACTACATCTTTTTCTATTTACCCAAACCCTGCAAATGATGTTTTGAATATTAATGGTAAAAACGGTATTTCAAAAGTCGCATTATATAGTATTACCGGTAAAAAAATATTAGAAACTACAACAATCAACAGTAATCAGTTAGATGTAAGCAAATTTACATCTGGCATTTACTTAATAAGTATTGAAGATTCTAATAACAATAAAACGGTAAAAAAAGTAATTATAAAGTAATTCTATTTAAACAGTAATAAAACCTTCAACTTTTAGTTGGAGGTTTTTATTTGAGTGATATAGTTATAAAACCACTTAGAAAATTCAAACTATATTTTATATTAGAACCAAACTAAACTAAAACATTATGCAAATTTTATCATTTTTAGGCTTTACAATACTAGTTGCTGTAATCTCGTATTTTAAAACTAGAAAAACTGACGAGTCTACTTCTGATGGCTACTTTTTAGGAGGTAGAAGCTTAACCGGCGTTGTTATTGCGGGTTCACTACTCTTAACAAACCTATCAACCGAGCAAATAGTTGGTTTAAACGGTTCAGCCTACAAAGAAGGTATTTTGGTTATGGCTTGGGAAACTTTAGCAGCCATTGCTATGGTTGTAACGGCTTTGTTTTTATTACCGCGTTATTTGGGTGGCGGTATTGCTACCATTCCAACATTTTTAGAGCAACGCTACAACAAAACTACAAAAGCCATAACATCTGGCTTATTCTTATCTGGGTATGTAGTTGTATTATTACCTATTGTACTTTACTCAGGAGCCTTAGCTATTAATGCCATGTTTAACGTTCCTGAAATGTTAGGTGTTTCAAAAAACTTAGCCTTATGGATAACCGTTTTTGCCATAGGTATTATTGGCTCTATATATGCTATTTTTGGTGGTTTAAAAGCGGTTGCTGTTTCTGATACAATCAATGCCGTTGGTTTATTAATTGGTGGTCTTTTAATACCTTTTTTTGGCTTACGCGAAATTGGTAATGGGAGTATTTCGGAAGGCATATCTACATTGATGACTTCGAACCCAGAAAAGTTCAATGCTATTGGTGATTCAGGTTCATCCATTCCTTTTGCAACCATTTTTACAGGTATGATGTTGGTCCAATTATTTTACTGGGGAACCAATCAAGCTATTATACAACGTGCATTAGGAGCTAAAAATTTAGAAGAAGGCCAAAAAGGGTTATTAATAGCGTCTTTTATTAAAATTCTAGGTCCACTTATTGTTGTTGTTCCAGGTATTATTGCGTTTCATTTATTTCAAGGCAATCTTGCAAATCCAGACGAAGCATACCCTAAACTTGTAACCCAAGTGCTACCTGCTTCTTTAGTTGGCTTTTTTGCTGCGGTACTTTTTGGAGCTATTTTAAGTTCGTTTAATAGTGCGCTTAATAGTTCGGTTACACTATTTGGTATCGATATTTACAAAGAATTTATTAATAAAAGTGCCTCTGAAAAAGAAACCGTGAAAGCAGGTAAACTTTTTGGAGTGTTTTTAGCTCTATTATCTATGTTTGTGGCGCCTTTTATTGCCAATGCACCAGATGGTTTATTTGGATACTTACAGGAAGTAAACGGTTGTTATAGTATCCCTATTTTAACCATTATTGTTGTTGGTTACTTAACAAAACGAGTACCTGCAAAAGCCGCAAATATAGCCATTGTTCTTGGTGCCATTCTGTATATGATAAGCCAATTCATTTTAAAACCATATGTGTTTGGTACTGAAAACTATCCGCACTTTTTACATGTCATGGCCATTTTATTTGTTATGAATATCATCATCATGTTAATTATTGGAAAATTAAGTCCAAGAGCAACAGATTTTAGCTTAGAACTTACAAACGATGTAGATATTACACCTTGGAAACATGCAAAAACCATTGGTGCAGTCATCATATTAATAGTTGTAACTATATATATATATTTTTCTTAGCAAATAGTTTTTTAATGATTTAGTATCCAATATTTGAATTAATAATAGCAGCCTTAACAAATGAAATAATTAAACTAAAATTAAACAGATTGCCATAGTCGTTACTACTTTACAACAATGACCTTGACAGATGTGTGCGTTAACGATTGAAGCGGTATCCTTTTAAAACTTTGAAAACAATAAACAGATAGCCACGTAACTTACTCCTTGCTATGATGTTTTAAAAAGATATAGCGTAAATATTTATATTCACGAATTCCAAAATTTAAAATATAATAAATGAGTAAAACGTGTTAAAACACCCAAAAAATTAGAGCGCTACCCCATCTATAAATACCGTTTCAATGTGGTTGGTACCAAAGGCGTAGGGTATAAAACCATACGAGTTTATTGGCTTGGTAAGTATGATATTGGCTTTTTTGCCTACGGTTATACTACCTACTTCGTTTTCCAAACCCATAGCGTAGGCTGCATTTATGGTGGCTGCGTTTATGGCTTCTTCGGGGGTTAATTTCATTTTTATACAGGCTGTAGCCAGAACAAAATTCATGTTTCCTGATGGCGACGAACCGGGGTTGTAATCGGTAGCCAATGCCAATGGCAAACCGTCGTCTATCATGTTTCGTGCTGGGGTATACGGAATGCCTAAAAAGAACGAACACCCCGGTAATGCCACGGGCATGGTTTTGGTATTTTTTAATGCTTCTATATCTTCGGTACGCATCTCTTCTAAATGGTCTAGAGAAAGGGCGTTGTGCCTTACGCCTACCTGCACACCACCTATGGATGTAAATTGATTGACATGTATTTTGGGCTGGAGTCCGTATTGTTTTCCTGCATTTAAAATGCGTTCGGTGTCTTCTACCGAGAAATAACCTGTTTCGCAAAACACATCGATATAGGTTGCCAATTGTGCTTGGGCTACTTGTGGCAAGATGTCTTCTATAAGCAATTTGATATAGCCTTCTTTATTGTTTTTAAACTCGCTGGGGACTGCATGTGCACCTAAAAAAGTGGCTTTGATGGGCAATGGGTAATTTTCCTTTAAGCGTTTGATAACACGTAGCATTTTTAGTTCGGATTCCAGCGTTAGGCCGTAACCCGATTTTATTTCTATAGCGCCCGTACCTAAAGCCATAACTTCTTCCAAACGTTTTTTACTTTGTTCGTAAAGGTCATCTTCTGAAGTTTCTTGGAGCTTTTTGGCTGAATTTAAAATACCACCGCCTTTGTTGGCGATTTCTTGATACGACAGTCCTTTTATTTTATCGACAAACTCGCTTTCCCTATTTCCGGCAAATACGATGTGGGTATGCGAATCGCACCATGTTGGCAATAACATCTTACCCGTGGCATCGATGATGGTATCTACTTCAAAATTAGGACACGCATCCATGGTTCCAAAACCACTTATCAGGCCATTTTCAACCAACAAATAAGCATCTATTATAGTGGGAAGTTTGCCCATAGCTTCCCCAGAAACAAAAGCGATGCTTTGGTCTCTAACTTGCAGCAGTTCTTTAATATTTTTGAATAAGGTTCGCATTAAAATAGGTTTTCTAGTAAATCGTCGTCCACTAAGTTAGGAATTGTTACGGTTAAATGAGGTGTCCGTTCCATTTCACGCTTTATAGCAAACAATGCTTCATCGTTTCTTGCCCAACTTCTGCGAGCAATACCATTATTCACATCAAAAAACAGCATGCTTTTTAAGCGTTCTTCGGCTGCTTTGGAACCATCTAACAACATGCCAAAACCGCCATTGATTACTTCGCCCCAACCTACACCACCACCATTGTGGATGGATACCCAAGTGGCACCCCTAAAGCTATCGCCTATAACGTTATGGATGGCCATGTCTGCAGTGAATTTACTGCCATCATAAATATTGGAAGTTTCACGATAGGGTGAATCGGTGCCGCTAACATCGTGATGATCGCGACCTAAAACCACAGAACCAATATCACCTTTTGCAATGGCATTGTTGAAGGCTTGGGCTATTTTAGCACGCCCTTCAGCATCGGCATATAAAATACGTGCTTGTGAACCTACTACCATCTTGTTTTTCTTCGCATCTCTAATCCATGTAATATTATCTTGCATCTGAAGTTGAATCTCTTCAGGCGAATTTTTCATGATTTTTTGAAGCACTTCCATGGCAATTTCATCTGTTTTATCTAAATCTTCTGGTTTTCCCGAGGTACATACCCAACGAAAAGGTCCAAAACCATAATCGAAACACATGGGCCCTAAAATATCTTGCACATAGGATGGGTATTTAAAATCGATATTGTTATCAGCCATCACATCGGCTCCAGCTCTTGAAGCTTCTAATAAAAAAGCATTTCCATAATCGAAAAAATAGGTGCCTTTTACCACATGTTTGTTTATTACTTCGGCATGTCTTCTTAAAGACTCCTGAACTTTTTCTTTAAAAACATCTGGTTCTTCACGAATTAGTCGGTTGGATTCTTCATACGATACACCTACAGGGTAATAACCGCCTGTCCAAGGAATATGCAATGAGGTTTGATCAGAACCAACATGAATGAAAATATTTTCCTCATCAAAACGTTCCCAAACATCAACAATGTTTCCAATAAAAGCTATTGAAACTACATCTTTATTTTCTTGGGCTGTTTTAACACAAGCTACTAAATTGTTTAAATTATCAACCAACACATCTACCCAACCTTGTTCGTAGCGTTTTGTTGCTGCTTTTGCATTCACTTCAGCAGCAATAGTAATACAACCTGCAATGTTTCCTGCTTTGGGTTGTGCACCACTCATGCCTCCCAAACCAGCGGTTAAAAATATCTTGCCATTTGGGTTTTCTCCGCGTTTTAAAATTTTGCGAAATGCGTTCATTACAGTAATGGTTGTACCATGTACAATACCTTGCGGACCAATATACATGAAGGAGCCCGCAGTCATTTGTCCGTATTGAGTAACCCCTAAGGCGTTGAATTTTTCCCAATCGTCTGGTTTTGAATAATTGGGAACCATCATGCCGTTAGTAACCACAACTCTTGGAGCATTTTTTGAGGAAGGAAACAATCCCATGGGATGCCCTGAATACATATGTAAGGTTTGTTCCTCAGTCATATGTGCTAAATATTGCATGGTCAACAAGTACTGCGCCCAATTTTGAAATACAGCACCGTTTCCTCCGTAAGTTATCAATTCCTCGGGATGTTGCGCTACTGCTGGATCTAAATTATTTTGAATCATGAGCATGATGGCAGCTGCCTGCGTAGACTTTGCTGGATAGTCTGAAATGGGTCGTGCATGCATTTTATAGCTTGGCTTAAAACGATACATGTAAATACGCCCGAAATCTTGAAGTTCCTGTGCAAACTCTACAGCCAACACCTCATGCCAATCTTTAGGAAAATATCTAAGCGCGTTTTTTATAGCTAGCTTTTTTTCTTCCTTTGATAAAACATCCTTTCGTTTTGGAGCGCGATTTACATGATCCGGAAAACGATATGGTGGTGGCAACTTATTTGGAATACCTTGTAATATGTTTGCTTTAAATGTCATATGCTTCTAATTTACTATAAATGCACGATTTTTAACCAAAGCAACCAAGGCATCTATATCGTTTTTAAGCAAGCGATCTTCTTCCAATTTGGCGACTTTGCTGCGTATAATTCGAAAGTTCTTCTCTATAATATCTGAAAAAGTATTAGGACGCCTAAACTCCATGGCTTGTGCAGCATACATCAATTCGATAGCCAATATTTTTTCAATATTCCCTAATATTTGGTTGAATTGACGCCCAGAAATACTTCCCATGGACACATGGTCTTCTTGCCCTAATGAAGTGGGAATACTATCTGCCGATGGCGGAAAACACAACGATTTATTCTCGCTTACCAAAGCCGCCGTGGTATATTGCGGAATCATAAACCCTGAATTTAAGCCACCGCTTGCAGTTAATAAACGGGGCAATCCATATTTGCCTTCAATGAGTAAATAGCATCGTCTATCGGAAATATTTCCCAACTCGGATGCAGCAATGGAACCATAATCCAAAGCCATGGCCAGTGGTTGTCCATGAAAATTACCTCCTGAAATAGCTTCCGTATCACTTAAAACAATGGGGTTATCGGTTACCGAATTCATTTCAATATCGGTGAGTTCTTTTAAATGGTAATACGCATTTCTTGAAGCGCCATGCACCTGTGGAATACAACGCATGGAATAAGGGTCTTGCACCCGAGCACAGTTTTTATGCGACTTTATATTTTTAGAATTCTTAAACAACATACGCATGCGTCTTGCCACTTCTAAATTCCCTTTAAATGGGCGGATGCTGTGCAACAATTCTTTAAAAGGCGATTCACTTCCTTGGTAACCTTCCAAACTCATGGCGCCTGCAACATCGGCTAAATCCAGTAAATATGCCATTTTATAAAGTCCTGTTATGGCATGCGCCAAAATAAACTGTGTGCCATTTATAAGGGCTAATCCTTCTTTAGCCTGTAATTCAATAGGTTTTAAATCGTGCTTTTCTAAAAGTGTTTTCGCTGGAACCACTTCTTCACCAAGCCAAAATTCACCTTCACCAATTAATGGCAAAAATAAATGGGATAAAGGTGCTAGATCTCCAGAAGCCCCTACCGAGCCTTGTTCCGGAACTACCGGTATCAAGTTGTTTTCAATAAAAAAAATAATACGCTCAACAACTTCCAATCGAATACCTGAAAATCCTTTACATAAAGCATGCACTTTGCAAATCATCATGATTTTTGATAAGTCTTTCGAAATTGGATTCCCAACACCAACCGCATGGGTCAGTAATAAGTTTTTTTGAAGCAAACTAGTTTCATCTGGAGAAATTTTCACATCACACAAAGGGCCAAACCCCGTATTAATGCCATAAATGGGCTTATTGGAATTAGCCATCACCTCTACCTTTCGTCTGGATTCGTTTATTTTTGAAATGCTATAATCAGTCAGAACACCTTTAAGTGAACCCTTGGCAATGGCCATCACCTTTTCTACCGTTAATCGATCTGTTCCGTAAACAAACATTCTTTTTTATTGATAAATAATTGATTATTAAATGCTTTCCATACAAATTTATTGATAAATTTGATACTAAATAAGACTATTATTTTAATCAATTAATAACTATGAGTTATCAAATAGAATTAAGGCATTTAAAATATTTTTTGGCTGTTGCCGAACATTTACATTTTAGAAAAGCGGCCGAATCGCTTTTTATTTCGCAACCTGGGTTAAGCCGACAAATTAAGGAAATGGAAGAAAGCTTAGGAGTTAAGCTTTTTGACAGACACAACCGCGAAGTAAAATTAACACACGCTGGGTTGTATTTAAAAGAAGCGCTTGCAAAAAACCTTAAAAATTTAGATGACATTTTACACCACGCCAAATTATTGGAAGATGGCAAAGAAGGGTTATTAAACTTTGGTTACGTTGGGTCTGCCATGCAAAAAATAATACCTGAGTTGCTGTTAAAGTTCACAAAAAACCATCCGAATATAGTGTTTAGTCTAAAGGAAATGGACAACAACAAACAAATAGAAGGCTTGCTTGCAAAAACTATGGATATCGGTTTTGTAAGATTGGACAAAGTGCCAAGGGGCTTGGAACTTGAACCCATTTTAAAAGAACCCTTTTGCTTGGTGCTTCCTAAAAACCATCCTGTTGATGCTTCAAATTTTAAGACCTTGTTACAATGCAAAGCAGATCATTTTATTTTATTCGACCCCGAATACAGCGCTTCTTACTATGAAAAAGTTATGGAAATTTTTGACGACCATGGATTTTCTCCTTTAGTATCACACAATACCATTCATGCAGGGTCTATTTACAAACTGGTTGAAAATGGTTTTGGGGTTTCCATTGTGCCCAAATCACTTCAAACAGAAACAAACCAGAACTTAAAATTTATAGAACTTAATGAAATTCCACAACGCACCACCTTATCTTTAATTTGGAATAAAGATAACCAAAATCCCATTTTAGGTAAGATTTTAGCAGTAATTCATTAGGAAATCTTAACATAGTTGAAATAACAAATAAATGTGTACCTTTGCCGCTTGAAAATAATTCCTCAGAGTGAGGATGTGTTACTAGAAGTTTAGGTTTAAGTATGTCGATTCGCTTCTTATGTAACACCACATAACAAATCGAATACTTATACAACAGAATGAGCACATTCCAAGATTTAGGTCTTAATGACGACCTTTTACACGCAATTACCGATTTAGGTTTTACAAAACCAAGTGAAGTACAAAGCAAAGCAATTCCCATTTTATTAGAATCTGAAACCGATTTAGTGGCTTTGGCCCAAACTGGAACAGGAAAAACTGCTGCTTTTGGTTTCCCAATGCTTCACAAAATTAATGTGGATAGCAGAACAACACAAGGCTTAATTTTATCGCCAACCCGAGAACTTTGTTTGCAAATTACCAACGAAATGAAACTTTACGGTAAATATTGTAAAGGTTTGAACGTGGTGGCTGTTTACGGTGGTTCTAGCATTACAGACCAAGCGAGAGATATTAAAAAAGGTGCGCAAATTATTGTAGCGACTCCCGGTAGAATTAAAGATATGATCAGCAGAAAGTTGGTTGATATTTCTAAAATAGAATATGCTGTTTTAGATGAAGCTGACGAAATGTTAAACATGGGTTTTTATGAAGATATTACCGATATTTTATCAAACACGCCTGAAGAGAAATGCACTTGGTTATTTTCTGCAACCATGCCAAGAGAGGTTGCAACTATTGCTAAGAAATTCATGGAAAACCCACAGGAAATTACTGTTGGAAATAAAAATGAAAGCACCAGTCAGGTATCGCACGAATACTATTTAGTAAATTCTAGAGACCGTTACGATGCTTTAAAACGTTTGGCAGATGCGAATCCGGATATTTTTTCGGTAGTTTTCTGTAGAACTAAAAATGACACACAAAAAGTTGCCGAACGATTAATTGAAGATGGCTATAGTGCTGGCGCTTTACATGGCGATTTAAGCCAAAACCAACGTGATTTGGTAATGAAATCGTTTAGAAATAACCAAATACAAATGCTTGTGGCGACGGATGTTGCTGCGCGTGGTATTGATGTAGACGATATTACCCACGTAATAAACTACCAACTTCCTGATGAAATTGAAACCTACACACACCGTTCTGGTCGTACAGGTCGTGCCGGAAAAACAGGTGTTTCCATGGTTATTGTTTCAAAAAGTGAAGTACGTAAAATAAAAAGCATCGAGCGCATTATTAATAAAGCCTTCGAGAAAAAAGATATTCCAGATGGTTCTGAAATTTGTGAAGTGCAATTAATGTCACTTGCCAATAAAATTCACAATACAGAAATCAACCATGAAATTGATAAGCATTTAGCAAGCATTAATGAATTGTTTGAAGACACTTCAAAAGATGAATTAATCAAGAAATTCTTCTCGGTTGAATTTACACGTTTCTACAACTATTATCAAAAATCGAAAAACCTAAATATTTCGGATGCCGATATTCGCGATAGAGATGGCGGTCGTGATTTTGGTGGCAGCTCCGATTCTACGCGTTACTTTATAAATGTTGGTAGTAAAGATGGTTTCGATTGGATGCAGTTGAAAGACTTCCTTAAAGAAGTTTTAGAACTTGGTAGAGACGATGTTTTTAAAGTAGAAGTAAAAGACAGTTTCTCTTTCTTCAATACTGAAAATGAACTAAAAGATAAAATATTAGCGTTCTTTACTGATTACAAACACAACGGACGATTTGTTAATGTTGAAGTTTCTGAAAACCGCGGTGGCGGAGGAAGACGCAACGACCGACGTGGTGGTGGCGGAAGACGTGATGGTGGAAACCGAAGCGAAAGACGTGGCGGTAGCGAACGTCGTTCTAGTTCTAAAGGCGACAGACGTGGTGGCGATGAGTCAAGACCAAGACGCTCTGGTGGCGATTTCAAATCAAATGGTTCGGCACCAAACAGGACTGCAAGACGTTCAGGTGGCGACTCTAAACCAAGTGATTCTGGTATTACAAGACCAAGACGCTCTAGACGTTAGTTAAACCCTTTTGTTAATTTTAAGTCAAAATAAAACCTATAAATTTATTATTCATGTTTTGTTTAGTACTTTTATAACCATATTTTACCTTAACCTATGAGTTGCATGAAGAATTACCTACTCCTTTTTATATGTTTATTTATCTCGTCCATGGCTATGGCTCAAGAAATAAATAATGTTATGGGAGTTGTAGTAAATTCATCAAACGGCGAACCGCTAGAAAATGTAAATATTGTAAATCTGAATCAGGTTAAAGGAACGGCAACCAATAGCGAAGGAAGTTTTCAAATTGTTGCTAAAGCTAATGATACGCTACACTTATCCTATTTAGGGTTTAAATCTATAAAAGTACGTGTTACCAACGACTGGTTAAAATTTGGCAGTTCTAAAATTGAACTTACCGAATTGGCATTGGCGCTGGAAGAAGTGGTTGTAAATCAATTAAAATTAACGGGGTATTTAGAAGTAGACATCAAACAAGTGCCTACGATTAACAACAATTACCGTTATAGTATTTCTGGTTTGCCTAGCGGCTATGAAGCAGGAAAATCATCAACCATTACAAAAATTATTGGTTCTATATTCAATCCTGCCGATTTTCTGCATCGCATGTTTGGTAAAAACCCAAACGAAATGCGTAAGTTGAAAAAGATGAAGGAGGACGACGAAATCAGAAACCTTTTGGCTTCTCGTTTTGATAGGGAAATGCTTATGGCTTTACTGCAAGTAGACCGGGTTGATTTAGATGAAATTGTTAGACAATGCAATTACTCCAAAGGATTTATACAAACCGCTAACGATCTTCAAATACTAGATGCCATAAGCGAATGTTATGAGGAATACAAGGTATTAAACCGAAGTAGAGGAAATAAAATTTAAGTAAAAAGAGGAAGCGTTTGCTTCCTCTTTTTTTATTCTGCATAATACCTCGAAACAATATCATCATAACTCTTAATCGTTTTTTTTATCCAATCAAAACGTTTTTCAATAAGCTCAGTTTCCGTTAGTTTCCAGTCAATAGCAGTTTGTTTCAGTTTTGTGGTAACATGTTGTAAAATAATAGCAGCACTAACCGAAATATTCAAACTTTCGGTAAAACCAACCATCGGTATTTTTAAATAGCAATCGGCTTCTTTTAAAACCTCTTCCGATAGACCTTCAATTTCCCTCCCAAAGAAAAAACAAGATTTTTTGGTAACATCAAATGCGTGCAATTCGCAATCATTGGCATGTGGTGTTGTGGCAACTATTTGGTAACCATTTTTCCTTAAATGACTAATACAATCTTTGACTGTGTGAAAGCGGTTTATATCTACCCACTTTTGTGCACCCATGGCAATTTCCCTATCAATACGTTTGGAGTTGCGTTCTTCAACAATATTAACTTCCTGTATACCAAACACATCACAACTTCTTATTACCGCACTGGTGTTATGTAATTGATACACATCTTCAGTAGCAACCGTAAAATGTTTAGTGCGTTGCGCCAATACGTTTTCAAATTTCTCTTTGCGTGCTTCGGTTAAAAAAGTTTCTAAATGTTCTAGGAGTTTTAGGTCGGCCATAATTCTATTAAATTTCGAATTTAGTAAAAATGAGTGGATTCCCGCTTTCGCAGGAATGACAAATAATAACTATTTTTATACTATGAAAAAACACCTTGTTGTACTTACAGGCGCTGGCATGAGTGCCGAAAGCGGTATAAAAACCTTTCGTGATGCCGATGGCTTATGGGAAGGTCATGATGTTATGGAAGTTGCCACTCCCGAAGGTTTTGCTGCAAATCCTAAATTGGTATTGGATTTTTACAATCAACGCCGTAAACAATTATTTGAAGTTGAACCAAATTCCGCACATGTTGATTTGGCCAAACTTGAAAAAGATTTTACCGTTTCCATCATTACTCAAAATGTGGATGATTTACATGAGCGAGCAGGAAGCAGCAACGTAATTCATTTACATGGTGAATTGCTGAAATCGAGAAATATTGTAGACCCCTTTACTTTATTTGATTGTAAAACCGACATTCATTTGGGTGATACTTGCCCCAATGGACACCAATTACGACCCCATATCGTATGGTTTGGAGAAGACGTGCCTATGATTGAAAAAGCTATAGAAATTTGTGAAACTGCCGATGTTCTACTAATTATCGGTACCTCTATGCAAGTATATCCCGCAGCTGGTTTAAGACATTATGTTCCCGAAAATACGCCAACGTATTTTATAGACCCAAAACCAAGTATGGAGAGCAAATTTAATTTAACAGTTGTTGCAGAAAATGCAACCATTGGCATAAAAAAGATATTAAAATTATTAATAACACAATAAATAGCCTTTCCATTTTATTATCTATTTTAATTTACTAAAACACAATCAAATAACATAAACACTTCCAATATCTGCATTTAATCACTTAATTTTGAAATAGTATTTTAATATTTGGATTTATGTGGTTAAGAGTTGGTTGTGACTTATCATTTGAAATAGAAGTTCCTACGCCGTTTATTCTCATGTTGCGCCCTAGAAGTGGTGAACATCAGTGGGTAGCCCGCGATGAATTTAAAATAAAGCCAGATGTTCCGGTAGTAGAATTTACGGATGATTATGGCAATTTATGCCAAAGATTGGTGGCGCAACCAGGATACTTTTCTATACACACAACGGCCGATGTTAAAACATCTCAGTTTGTTGACACAGCATTTGATGCACCGTTTATAGACATCCAAAATTTACCACACAACCTCTTAAATTATTTATTACCAAGCCGTTATTGTGAGTCCGATAGATTTAATGATTTAGCCATGGAAATAACCGCTAACCAATTACCGGGTTACAACCAAGTAGCCGCCATTGAAATGTGGTTACGAAATACTATTAGTTACATTCCTGGGAGTAGCGACTACCCTATTTCTGCCATCGAGGTTAATCACAGACAATCTGGAGTGTGTAGAGATTTAGCGCATTTGGGAATTGCCTTATGTAGAAGTTTGAGTATTCCTGCCCGTATGGTGGTGGGCTATTTGCACCATTTAGAACCTATGGATATGCATGCATGGTTTGAAGCTTACGTTGGCGGACGTTGGTACACCTTTGATGCTACCCAACACGGACCCAAAGGTGGTTATGTAGCTATTGGCTACGGGCACGATGCTGCCGATGTAGCGGTATTTAACCAATTTGGACCTTCGGTTTACCCTATAAAACAAGTGGTTAGCGTGGAGTTGATTGAGGAGGATATTTAAAGACTTTATTGATTGATTTTTTATTCGTTAGACGTTCAGCAAATATGACTCCGTTTCAATAAATTATATTCGAAGCTTAAACGGAGGTAGTTGGTTTTTTCTATAAAATCAAGCTTAAAAACACACCTTCAGCATTGATACTTTACTAAAAGTTATTGAATCTACTTCAAATTCAAAAAAGTAAACAAACTAAACAAAACCAATATCACACTAAAAACAAACAAATTAATTAAATACACCAAAGCACTTTTTACAAAAGAAAGGAAAAATTTATCGCCATAAAAAAGACGGTGAGCAGGAAAAAAATAATAAAACATGAATAATATGCCTAATGTTTTCAAACTAAAATGGATCCAACCCAAAACAGGAGATATGCTTAATAATGGCTTTAATTTATCTATAAAAAAGAGTACCAATAACATGATAATCAGAAAAGAGAAATAGTGAAGCGTGAATATAGTATGATCAAAATAATAATACTTCTTTTTGTTATTAAAAAGCCATAAAATAAAAGCAAATATGGGCATGTAAATAAACAATACTTTTGGAAAATTGTAACTAAAAGACTCTGAAAACTTAGTGAATATTTCCTCTCCTGTGTGCTCCTCTTCTACAGTAAGCCATTTTTTAAGAAAGTAGTTTTTTACCGAGTTAACCTCAATGTTTTTTGCGCCACTTTTTTGCAAGGAGTCTAATTCATTAATATTTTCAAAACCTAAATTTATAATGCCTTTAGAATTAATCTTATTAGTTTCCTTAAGCAGTTTTTTTATAGTGTCATTGCTCTCTTGAGAAATCACACCTATTTTTGTTAATCCATCAATCCCTCTCGCGTCAATATGCAATGAATCTATTGAAGGAATACTGGTTTGTTTTGTGGATTTTTGGTTTGTGTTGGTTTTAATAACTTCGGTTTCATTTGGAAAAACCGAAATTATAAAAAAAGTAATGAAACTGATAAAAATATAAAGTCGGATGGGGTTTAGATAATATAAACGTTTGCCAGACATATAGGCTTTAGATAAAGCCGCTGGTTTGAATAGCAAACTGTAGATTGTTCTCCAAAGCGCACTATCGTAATGGGTGAAGTCTTTAAAAAAATGACTGAATATACGATAAAAACTTTGACGAGTTTCTGTGTTTTCTTGTCCACAATTTGGGCAAAAGCGCCCCTTGACAGAATAATTACAATTTAGGCAGGTTTCATCTTGTCGCAAAGGTTCTTTTCCCATGATTTAATATGATAATCTATTTACTTCTTTAATTAAACGTATTGCAAAAAATAATAATAAAATATATTTATGAAGCATTTTGAAACCCATTGGGTAATGGTCTGTATATATAATAATTCAACACTTCTTCAATGGCAATTTTTAAAGCATGGTTGATAGGTAAAATAGTGTTACCAAGGTAAAAATCAATCTGATTAAGTTGCATATAATAATCTGTAAAAATAGGCACATACAGTCCTTTGCCTATGGCTTCTTCAGTTTTTTTATAGTCAATGTTCTGGTTTTCCTTAATAATGGTACAAGTAGCCAATCTAAGTTTCCCATATTTATCGCTATTTGCGGCATTCCCGAATAAACGACATATAAGTCCGCGGTATTGGTAATTTCCACAGCGCCCATTGCCACTATTTAATAATGATAATGGTTGATATATATGACATATAGAACTTGAAGTGTTCTTTAATTTGATAAGTGTTTTTTCCGCTTCACCATTCAAAAAAAGATGGAAAGCCCATGGAAGAAATTCTAACGGAGATGCTTCAATATCTGGTTTTGTACAACATTTGCCACAACCAGCAACACAGTTTAAATTGGTTTGAGTTTGAAATTCAGAAATTTCAGCATCAAGACGTTCAAACAATTTTTCAATCTGCCTTACTTTAGATTCTATAGACATTCATTTTAAGCGAATGTAACCTAAATAAAGGGCAATAGTTCTATTTAAAAGAAATACTTTAAATATTTGATTTTCAAAAACTTATTTATTTATTTGTTTAAATCAAACTGTTTTAAATTTTAGATACGGATTTTCATGTATTAGTTTCGGCATAACCATTACTTAAACATACTAATCAAAATGAGCGTTAGAAAATAAGAAAAAATAGGTGCAACACTCCAAACAACAAAAAAACGTCTCACTATTTTGTTTTCAAAAGTGCTTTTTAAGCCCTTTTTACTAATGCTTAAAGCTATAAAAGCAGCGCCATTTAGTTGCACAAGCGAAGTTGGTATGCCTTTAGTAACCGAAGCAAAAATAAGGAGACTAGCGACTAATATGGCTATAACAGTAGCATAAAACGGGGTGACTTCTATTATTTCTTTCCCTGTTGTTTCGGTTACTTTATGTCCTAAAAGTGAACTTCCTATAGCAAAACAAGGTGCTACAATTAAAACCGATAAAATAATTATGGGCATAAAATTTTTAATACTGTCGGCCCCAATTTCATTTGCTGTTAATGATGCAATGGGTGCGGCAGCATTTGCTACATTATTGGCGCCAATTGAAAACGCTACATATAACGAGGATAAAATTAGAAGTGCTTTTAGCCATTTACCATTTTGATTTATTTCACCAAATTTGTATGTAATGATTTTGCTTTTCAAAACAGGAAACACCCACTTAGTAAGAAAAAACATTATTAAAAATGAAATGATTGGTAGCAAAATCCAAAAAGGAATAATTTCGAAAAACAGTTTATGAGTGTTTAACCCATCTAAAGCAGTGGCGGCGCCAGCAATAGCCAATACTGTTGATTGACTGGTAGATTGTGGAACACCTATTAAATTAGAAATCAATAACGACAAAGCCACTGATAATAATATTATAGACGTATTAACAGGCGTAAAAAACGAATGGTCTAAAAGGCCATCACCCAAAGTTAAAGATACCTGTTTGCCTGCAATTAAAGCACCTACCAATACCATAACACCAAATAAACCTGGTATAACACTACGTTTTATAACATTGGCACCATAGGCCGCTGAAAATGAAGGTGCGGTTCCGCTACCTCCCATGGTTACCGCCAAAAACATAGCTAAAAGAAATGGTATGGTTAAAACATTAAATAATTCAGACATGTGATTTATTCTTTTTAAGATTGATATTATGATGAAAAGTTAACCGAACAATGTTTCTATTATAGAAATCTACACCCGATGGTCTTTGCTGAAACCAGTTGATATAACCTAATTCAAATCCGAAATCTTCTGAAGGCAAATACTGAATACTGCCGCCATATCTATTTTGGTCAAACACATTGTTAGTAATTGAACTACCAACATTGATAAGGATTTCATCAAAGACTTTTACGGTTGCTTTTTTTACAGGATTATATTGCAACTCTAACTTGTAACGCATTCTAGTATTTGAAAATTCAAATGAACCATCGGGCTGTTCAAAAAACCTAAACTCCGCCCAATACCGGTGTTCTAAATTTAGTGAATTTGTTAAAATTTGCTTATTATAAATTTCTGCTTGAGGTCGTATTTCTGCAACATTATAGGTATCCGAGATATTGGGGTTATTAGGAAGCGATTGCTCTGAATAAGTTAATCCAACACCAGCAATCCAACCATTTCCTAAAGAACGCTCCAAATGTGTTTTTGAAAGCATTTGATGTTGCCGCCAAGGAAACCGATAAGTTCTTTCTTCAAACTCTTGACGTATTTGGTAAGCGTTATTAATCTTTAATTTAAGATTATACCTAACCCATAAAAGCTGTTGATTATCTACATTCTTTTGGGCATTCCCCCTAAAATGTATTAAAATAAGGAACAGAATTCCTAAACTGATATATTTGCCCTTTTGCATAAATTATGCATTTATTGTTTTGACAAATATATTTAATTCCTACTAAATATATAGACTTAATAGGGATTTATTTTTAATTCACATATTTCGTTAATTATCAAACGTTTATTTCTTCAAATCAATCTGTTTCAAGTTTTCAATACGGTTTCTAACTAAGAAATCATCAATGGTTTCAAAATGCTCGATAACGCGTTGGTCTTTAAACTCAAATACTTTTTGCGATAAACCTTGAAGAAAATCACGGTCATGCGAAACTAGAATCAAGGTACCATCAAAATTCTTTAAAGCTTCCTTTAAAACATCTTTCGATTTTAAATCCAAATGGTTTGTTGGCTCATCCAGAATCAACAAATTAACGGGTTCCAAAAGGAGCTTCACCATAGCCAATCGGGTTTTTTCACCACCAGAAAGCACACTTACTTTTTTATCAATATCATCGCCCTTAAACATAAAACCTCCTAAAATAGTTTTTATTTGGGTACGTATATCACCTTCTGCCACTTCGTCAACCGTTTGAAAAATAGTTAAATTCTCATCTAATAAGGATGCTTGATTTTGCGCAAAATAACCCACCTTCACGTTATGCCCCAATGCACATTTGCCTTCAAAATCTATTTCCCCTAAAATAGATTTAATCATGGTAGATTTTCCTTCACCATTTCTACCCACAAAGGATACTTTTTCCCCACGAGAAATAGACATGTTGGCATTTTTAAACACCACATGATCGCCATAAGATTTTGATAAATCTTTCACCGTTACAGGATAATCGCCCGAACGAGGTGCTGGTGGGAAACGTAATTTTAACGCCGACGTATCCACTTCATCTATTTCAATTATTTCCAGTTTTTCCAACATACGCTCGCGAGACGTTACTTGGTTGGTTTTGGAATAGGTTCCTTTAAAACGCTCGATAAACGCCACATTATCGGCAATAAATTTTTGTTGTTCTTGGTAGGCTTTTATTTGGTGTGCACGTCTATCTTCACGCAATTGTAAATAGTGTGAATAGTTTGCTTTATAATCGTAAATACGACCCATAGTCACTTCTATGGTACGATTGGTAATATTATCAATAAAGGCTTTATCATGCGAAATAACCATAACCGCTTTGGCTTTGTTCAATAAAAAATCTTCAAGCCAAATAACCGATTCGATATCAATATGGTTGGTAGGCTCATCCAATAAAATTAAGTTGGGTTTTTGTAATAAAATTTTAGCCAATTCAATACGCATACGGTAACCACCACTAAACTCGCTGGTTAATCGTGTAAAATCCTCGCGTTTAAAACCCAATCCGCCCAAGGCTTTTTCAACCTCGGCATCGTAGTTTACATCTTCAAGCGCATAATATTTTTCACCCAAATCGGATACCTTTTCAATAATATTCATGTATTCATCCGATTCGTAATCGGTTCTGGTTTCCAATTCCTTGTTTAAACGCGCCATTTCGTCGCGCATCACAAAAACATGTTCAAAAGCTTTAGAGGCTTCTTCAAAAACTGTACAGTTATCTTCAGTTAATAAATGTTGTGGCAAATAGGCAATAACCACATCTTTTGGAAAACGCACATGCCCGCGAGTTGCTTTTTGTTCACCGGCAATAATTTTCATCATGGTAGATTTTCCGGCACCATTTTTACCCATTAGGGCAATTTTATCATTTTCATTTATAGTGAAAGACACCTCACTAAATAAGGCACTTCCGCCAAATTCAACCGCTAAATTATCAACTGAAATCATAGTAAATTTTTAAAGTTGCAAATCTATAAAAAGAAGTTAGATTTTAGATGTTAGACCTAAGATTTTAAGCCCATAAAATAATGCCCATTATAAACTTACTATCTTTTGTCTTTTATCTGATATCTAGTATCTTAAAAAAGAGTATCTTCGCGCCTTATTTAGAAAAATCACCTTATGAAACGTATTAACGAGTACAAAAAATTGTTTAATGTTGAAAACGACATGACACTTAAACAACTAAAAACCACTTATAGAAATTTGGTAAAAGAGTGGCATCCTGATAAGTTTCAAGCTGGTGATGAAAAAGCTATTGAAGCCGAATTGATGAGTAGAAAAATTATTGATGGCTACCATTTTTTAGTAAGCATTGCCCCTGAAACCAAAGCAGCTAATTTAGAAGAGTACAACGAAACCATCAATAGCCCTATTATGGATTGGCAACACAAAGGTTTGGTTTTAGAAATTACTTTTTTAGATGGCAATACCTATGAATATTTTGGCGTAAACAAAGCGTTGTACATTAAACTTTGTCAGTCTGATAAATTAACGCGTTTTGCAAAACGTAATATTTTCAACGCGTTTACTTATAGAAAAATTAAGAAACAGGAAGTTGAAGCTTAATTAAAATTCTTACGCAACCTTTTCCCTTTTTACGCATCTAGGTAATAAAAACTAATCATGAAACAGAAACTGATTCTATTAATTTTTATTACCTCTTTTTTTGGCTTAAACTTAAGCTGTGATACAAACGATACTTCAAAAGCTAAAAGTATTGCAGAGTACAAATCAAGCTTAAACACTTGGAATTCATTGAAAGATATTAAAGGAAATTCTTATAAGTATACTATAAGTTCTAGATCTGTTTTTGGGTTTGGTAGCCATACCACGATAACAGTGATTAATGGCACTGTTACTACAAGAATATACGAAGCGTATTCTATTTATGATGAAAATAACAATTATGTAGGCTTTGAAAATAGAGTTGTTTTAGAATCTTACACTGAAAACAGCGAAACTTTAAACACTCATGATTCGGGAGCAAAACCTGTTGTAATTGATGCACTTTATGATACCTGCTTAAGCGACTATTTATCCGTAGATGCAGATTCAAATAGCATTACATTTATTGTTGATGATTCCAATATAATTAAGAACTGTTATTATATACCGAATGGCTGTCAAGATGATTGTGCATTTGGTATACAAATATCTAGTTTCGAATGGCTGAGTTTAGCAAGTAATTAATCTTTCCTATTCTTCTCTTCAATCCATTTACTCATGAACTTGGTGCTTTGCATGGTATGATGTTGTAGCATTTGCCCTGTGAAGTTGTTTAGGCGTTTGTTATGAAGTTGCTTCGCTGTTTCCTCTAAAACAAGAGCTAATTGTTGTTGCATTTCGACTTTGTTGAAACGTTTATTAATTATTTGAAATCCGTTTTGCTGCTTTTCATACCACAGATTTTTATGCTCATATAATTGAACTGCTTTGTTTGCAAAAACGCCTGGTTCATCTTCAATAAAACCATTAACATACAATCTCGAAATTTCAGGACCGAACATCCCTTCTGCTCCAATTGAAGTGGTTATACAAGGCGTTCCGTTTTGCATCGCATCAACTAATTTCCCTTTTAAACCGGCTCCAAAACGAATGGGTGCTAAACACACTTTGGCTTGTTGCATCACCTCATTAACATCATCAACAAAACCTTTTATTAAAAACCCTTCCTTTTGATTGTGAAGTTGATTTACTTTTTCTGAAGCATATGCACCGTAAATATGCAATTCCGCTTTAGGTAATTGCTTTCTCATCAATGGCCAAATGGTGTCTTTTAAATACAGAATCGCATTATAATTAGGCTCGTGTAAAAAGTTTCCGATGGTTATAAAATGTTGGCGGTCTTCAAATTTTGGGAGCTTTTGAATGCTTTCTTTTGAAATTCCGTCCAGCATAAATGGTAAATACACCAACAAATCATTAGGGACTTTAAATTGATTTTTAAGAATTTCCATTTCAACTTCAGAAATAATCAAACTTAAATCGCATCTATAAATACTGGCTATTTCGCGTTTAGCAACATCGTTGAACAAATACGACGTATCAAAAGCATTTCCATCTTTAAAAGCTTGATGCCTGCCCTTGCGTAGGCAATGCAAATCTTCGGTATCTAAAATACGTAAAGCATCAGGACATTGTTCCGCTACACGCCATCCAAATTGCTCTTCCATCATAAAACGGTCGAACATGACGATGTCCGGATTCAAATTCTTTACAAAACCATCAAAACTGGAATGATTTAAATGAATGGTAATTTGCGAAACACCAATACTTTCCAAATTAAAAGCATGGTCGCTTTTAGCGCACGGACTCGCAAATGTAATTTGATAATCTTTTGATTGAAAAAAATAAATCAATTGCATCATGCGGCTACCGGCAGCAGAACTTTTGGGTTCTGGCCACACAAAGCCTATGATTAATATTTCTTTCTTCATAAAAAATTAAAACATCAATATTAAAAAAACAAATTCCAAATACCAATCGCAATGTATTGGAATTTGGAATTTTAAATTTTGGAATTTATATTCTTACTCCGCTTTTGGCATTAAAGCATATTTTGCTCTAACTAATTTTGCCCAATCTACTACCGATTTTATTTGTGCATCAGTTAATTTAGCTTCACTATGCGTCCATGTATAAGATTCCAATGGCATTTCTTTCTCTTCTACCATTTCAATCAATTCTTCAAATTTATGGTCTTTACGTTTTACCGAATTACCTTCCCAATTTGAAACATTAAAATGTTTTTTTCCGTCTTTTACATGGCCAGCCAACCAATAATTTACTGGCGTTATGTTGTTGTACCAAGGGTATCTGGTTACATCGCTGTGGCAATCGTAACAGGTTTCCTTTAAAATAAGTTTTACATCTTCTGGAGGATTGGTTTCAGCTAAAAAAGCATCGATAGATGCTAAATCGCCTTCATTTTTTTCTGGTCCAAAAAATTGTGCAATAACTAATGCAATAAGCAGGAATAAGAAGATCTTTTTTACTATTTTCATATCGATTTTAATTAAAAGTTTAAAAATAGTAAATTTAAATATGAGTTTAGAAGAATTTTATGATGAATTAAATTTTGTAGATGCTTCGCGGGAAAACCGACAAAAATATGCCCAAATGGTTTTAGACGACATGAGCTTATTTCCGAAATTGATAGATGTTATGTTTCGGGTCAATGACAAAATATCGTGTCGTGCCGCTTGGGTTTTTGAGTTTGTTTGCGAGCACTATATTTATGCTATTGTACCGTATTTAGATACTTTTTGTACCAACATTAAAAAAGTGCATTTAGATTCTGCAGTGCGACCCATTGCCAAAGTTTGCAGTTTAATTGGGCAAGAATACGACTCTAAACAACCCAATACTTTGAAAAAAGTGTTGAACTCTAAACATATTGAATTGATAATCGAAGCTTGTTTTGATTGGTTGATTAGCGACCAAAAAATTGCAGCCAAAGCGCATGCCATGGACGCTTTGTTTCTTTTAGGAAAAAACCACTCTTGGGTACATCCGCAACTAGTCCAAATTTTGGAACAAGATTTCTCTACACAAAGTGCTGGCTATAAAGTGAGAGCTAAACGTATTTTGAAGAAGCTTAAACCAGTTGGCTATAGGCAAATGAAAAATAATTCTTGAATTTTTAGTTTTAAGTTTTCTTATTAAAATGTTCTATTTTTAAAATCTTAAAAATCATCAATCGTTAATCGTTAATCGTTAATCAATTTCATATCTTTGCAACTTCAAAAAAATCAAACAACACATGCCATTATCATCTTTAAATGCCATCTCACCAATTGATGGACGCTATAGAAGTAAAGTAAACGAATTAGCACCTTTTTTCTCGGAAGAAGCCCTAATAAAATACCGTGTTCTGGTAGAAATAGAATACTTTATTGCGCTTTGCGAAATTCCATTACCACAACTTAAGGATGTAAATACTGCGGTTTTTGATGATTTGAGAGCGATTTATAAAAACTTTAGCAGTGAGGATGCACTGGCTATAAAAAAGATTGAAAGCGTTACAAACCATGATGTTAAAGCAGTTGAATATTTTATAAAAGAAAAATTTGATGCTTTAGGTTTAGCACCGTTTAAAGAATTTATTCACTTTGGGTTAACGTCTCAAGACATTAATAATACGGCGATTCCTTTAAGCATTAAAGAAGCTATGAATGCTATTTATGTGCCGGAATATACGGTTGTTTTAAACAAACTGAAAGCTTTATCTAAAGACTGGGTAAGTATATCTATGTTGGCAAGAACGCACGGACAACCAGCTTCTCCTACCCGACTTGGAAAAGAAATTGAAGTATTTGTGGTAAGATTACAAGAACAATTTAATTTACTTAACGATATACCTAGCGCCGCTAAATTTGGTGGGGCTACAGGAAATTTTAACGCGCACCATGTAGCATACCCAAATATTGATTGGAAAGCTTTTGGAAGTAAATTTGTGCAAGAAAAATTAGGTTTGCACCACTCGTTCCCAACCACGCAAATTGAACATTACGACCATATGGCTGCTTTGTTTGATACTTTAAAACGTATTAACACAATCATCATTGATTTAAACCGTGATATTTGGACCTATGTATCTATGGATTATTTCAAACAAAAAATTAAAGCGGGTGAAGTTGGAAGTTCTGCGATGCCACATAAAGTTAACCCGATTGATTTTGAAAATAGTGAAGGCAATTTAGGTATTGCCAATGCTGTTTTTGAGCATTTATCGGCTAAACTTCCTATATCTAGATTGCAACGCGATTTAACCGATAGCACCGTTTTAAGAAATGTGGGCGTGCCTTTTGGACATACTTTAATTGGTTTTAAATCGACTTTAAAAGGATTGGACAAGTTACTTTTAAATGAAGCTAAGTTTGCTGAAGATTTAGAAAACAATTGGGCTGTGGTTGCTGAAGCGATTCAAACCATTTTACGTCGTGAAGCATATCCAAATCCATATGAAGCTTTAAAAGGTTTAACACGTACGAATGAAAAAATAAATAAAGATTCTATTTCTAATTTTATTGATACTTTAGAAGTATCTAACACAATAAAAGACGAATTAAAACGTATTACTCCTAGCAACTACACAGGAATTTAAATTATGCTAAACGACAGACAATCTTTAATACTTTGTGGCATTTTAGCTGTTGGTATTTTTGTGTCTGGTATTTTAGACCTTTTAGACAACTATATTGTAAAAACCGCTTTGACCATTATTTTTTTAGTGATTTTAACTAATGTTTATGTTGTGTATTCTAAACGGAAAAAAGAAGAACAAAACAATTTAAAATAAAAGTTGAATCAAGTCTTTCGGTTATCTTTTATCTTCCTATACAAAACACACGGTCGGTCGCTGTCAAGTCAGCGTAAATAATTTCCTTTTTGCCGTAAGGTGAATGGAACCTTTTATTTAAACCAATAATATTTTCTCTAATAAGGTTTAATATAATTTTATAGATTAGATGACTTAAAAACTTCACTCATTGTCATTCATTTTTGAAACTTCTAAACCACACTCTAAAAACTTAGCGTAATCATCCTCATCTGGTGTGTAACCTACAGGTGTATTTAGAATTTGTGTGCCATCAGAATTCAAAAGCACATAGTAAGGTTGCGAATTTGTTTGAAAAAACTGCGTTTGAAAATTAGCCCACTTGTGTCCATAGTTTTCGAGTTGTCTTGTTCCACCGTTAATACGATTTACCAAAATTTGTTCATCTTCTGGTAATTCTTTTTTATCATCAACATATAGTGAAATTAGCACGTAATCATTTCTAATTATATTATCAATGTTTTTTACAGACCAGACATGCTCTTCCATCTTTCTACAATTCACACATGCATAACCTGTAAAATCCAGCATAATAGGTTTGTTTACCTTTTTTGCATATTCAATACCTGTTTTCAAATCTTTAAAACATTCCAAATTATTTGGACAATCATTTGGATAAATAAAACTATAACCAACAGGTGGCGCCAAACCACTTAAAAGTGTTAGTGGTGTAAATGTTTTAGTTTCTTCGTTAACTCGAAAACCTGAAACTAAATATATAGCAAATGCTGTAACTAGTATCCCTCCAGCTATTCTTGAAAATGATAGTTTTTTTATAGGTGAATCGTGGGGGAACTTTATTTTTCCAAATAAATATAAAGCTAGTCCACCAAAAATAATAATCCAAATAATTAAAAAAGGTTCTATTTTTAATATGCCCCAATGTTGCACTAAATCGGCATTGGATAGAAATTTAAATGCTAGCGCCAATTCTAAAAATCCTAAAACTACCTTTGTGGTATTTAACCAACCACCCGATTTTGGTAACGCATTCATCATATTAGGAAACATAGCAAATAATGCAAACGGCAATCCTAACGATGCACCAAAACCTGCCATACCTGCTGTAAGCTGCCATGCGCCGCCATCAGCGGTCAAAGAACCTGCTAATAGAGAGCCTAAAATAGGCCCTGTACAAGAAAACGAAACAATGGCTAAGGTTAATGCCATAAAGAAAATACCAATCAAACCACCAGCATTTTCCGCTTGTGTGGTTTTGTTTGTCCAACTGGAAGGCAATGTTAATTCATAATATCCGAAGAACGAAAAGGCAAAGAATAAAAATATGGAAAAGAATATAACATTAAGCCACACATTGGTTGAGATTTCATTTAAAATATCAGGATTTACAGAATCTAACAAATGAAAAGGAATACTTAAAGCAATATAAACAGCAAAAATAAAAAAGCCATATAATAAAGCTTTTGATATACCAGAAGCTTTATTTTGACCACTTTTTTTTGTAAAAAAGCTAACTGTTAAAGGAATCATTGGGAAAACGCATGGTGTTAATAATGCGAGTAAACCTCCTAAAAAACCTAAGCCAAAAATACTCCACAACGATTTTCCTCCGTCTTCAGTACTTGAAGTTATAGCAATTTCACCCTCACAATTGCTTGATGATTTACTAATATCTTCTGGTGATAGGCCGTATAATAAATCGTTTACTTTTGTATTATCAACAGATGATGTTTTTCCAGAATCAATTGGTAACCCTGAATTGTTTTCTGACGGATTTAAGATAAACACCAAATCCATTTCACTTGGTGGTAAGCATCTAGTATCATCACAAACCATAAATTCCACAAAGGCATTTAAGGTGCTTTGTTCTCCTGAAATTTCAATTTTTTGCTCAAATATTGCTGTTTTTTCAAAGAATTTTATTTTCATTCCAAAAACAGGGTCGTTAACGATATGTCCTTCTTCTTCACTGGTATTGCCTAGCAATTTAAAACCTCCTTCACTATCATCATAAGTAAATGTTGTTGGAATAGGACCACCTTCTGGTACCATTTGCGAATACAAATGCCAACCCGAATCAATCTTTGCTTTAGAAATGAGTTTATATTCGGTATCTGATATTTTTTCTACAGATGTATACCATTTTACGGGCTCTAGAATTTGTGCCTGAGCTATACCAAAAGCTATAAGCACTAAAAAAAGGGTTATTCTCTTCATTACTTTTTTTGTTTCTTCAATTTTAAATATGGTTTTGTCTTCAACAAAACTCGATGTAAATTGGTTTTATATGCTGTATCATAAGACGTTAAAACAGTAGATTACCCCTCTGTTTTTTTAAATTTTATGATAAATTTATGATTTGGCTAAAATGAAATGTTAACGTACATGCTTTATTTTATCAGCAAAGTAAACGATTTTATGTGTTTAAACCATCAAACACGTCTAACAATCTTTCATCAGATGGGCTTGGTACCTTAGGGCTTATAATAATACCATCTGGTTCCAATAAAATAAATTTTAGGATGGCTTTTAATAATCCTCTGTAAGTCCAATTATTATTTTCCAATTACTAAAAACAATAGAACAGTTTTGCATAGACCTATTCTAGATAACCATTGACCAACTTATTTTCATCGCTTACGACTTTTAACCTGCTTTTAGCGGTGTCCCAATCGAAAATGGAAATTCTTTGCTTTAGAAAAAGTTCAGAACGTTTGCCTTTTACCTTAATTCTGGCATAAAGCGGGGCTTTCCTGTTTTTGGCACTTGCCAGTTTTAGCCAAAACAGGATATTGAAGGTGTTTGAACGAGTCATAATCTTTCATTCTTAAATTAAACATAAAAAACAAAAGTCAAATCAAGTCATTCGGCTATCTTTTTCATTGTTTTTTAATAATGGTAACCGAATAGGTCACTTTTTTTACCAAAACAAATTAAATCTGATCCTTTAAAATGCAAAAACTTGATAACCATTCGATTACCAAGTTTTTGACACTATCTGATATACTAAAAAGTCGGGGTGGCAGGATTCGAACCTGCGACCTCCTGCTCCCAAAGCAGGCGCGATAACCGGGCTACGCTACACCCCGAAAAATTGCGGAGAGACAGGGACTCGAACCCTGGCGACAGTTACCCGTCGACAGATTAGCAATCTGCTCCATTACCACTCTGGCACCTCTCCTAAACTTTTATTATGAACTTATGCAATAAAATTGCGGTTGCAAATGTAATCTATACTTAACAAGAACGCAACTATTTTTTTTATTTTTTTTTATTATTATTCTGGATATTCAATTCTTAAATGATAAATGTTTGCTAGCTTGTGCTTTAGCACTTTTTTTATAGATTGAATTTCCTTAAAAGTAATATTCGCATTTAAAAATTGACCTCCTTCAATTTGTTTATCTATAATATTTTCAACAAACACATCAATTTTTGTTGACGTAGGATCTTTTAAACTTTTAGAAGCTGCCTCCACACTATCGCACATCATTAAAATAGCGGTTTCTTTACTAAATGGTTTAGGGCCTGGGTAACTAAAATCTAACTTGTCCACATCTTCAAAATCCTTTTTCTCCTGCATATAAAAATAATACACCACACTTGTTCCATGGTGTGTTCTAATAAAATCTATAACTCTATCTGGTAAATTATATTTCTTAGCTATTTCAATACCATCAATAACATGCCCCGTAATTATTCTGGCACTTTCTTTAGATGATAATTCATCATGCGGATTGATTCCCGTAGATTGGTTTTCGGTAAAATAGGTTGGGTTTTTCATTTTACCAATATCATGGTACAAAGCTCCTACCCTAACCAACATAGCATTTGCCCCTATTTCGTTTGCCGATGCTTCAGCTAAATTTGCCACATTTAAAGAATGATGAAACGTACCCGGTGCTTTATTGGATAATTCCTTAAGAAGCCTTGAATTGGTGTCGGAAAGTTCTAAAAGAGACACATCGGACACCAATCCAAAAATCTTTTCATAAGCATAAATTAAAGGCTGCACAAATAATGTTGCAAGTCCACTTAAAACAAACCATATAAACATTTCCCACCGTATGCTTTCTACGCTTCCTTCATGTATAACAAAAAACGCAAAATAAGCGACGATGTAGATAAGTGTTATTTGCCCAACCGAAATAAACAAATTGGCACGTTTATACAATTCTGAAACTGTTAAAATAGTAACAATTCCCGCTATAATTTGAAGGAACATATACTCATAACTATTAGGTACAATAAAGCCTAACAACAATACCGTAATAACATGTGCAAACAACCCCAAACGAGCATCAAAAAAGGCTTTAAATATGAGTGGTAAAATACAGATTGGTACAACGTATATAAATTTTGAATCATAGTTAACAACCAACGTTGTAATAAATATCATTAAAAAGATATTGAAAAAAATAAAAGTGACTTTGGTGTTGTTTTCAAAAACCTCTTCTTTTCTATACTTTCTTAAGAATAAAAGCAACATTAACAAGGCTAGCGAAACCAGCAAGGTATAAGCAAACAAAATCCAATTATAATTAGATTTACTCCAAACTTGCGACTCGTATTCCGATTGTAAAGACTTTAAAATTTGATATTTATCGCCTTCAATAACTTCACCTTTTGATATAATTAAAGTTTCTTTTTCTACACTTCCTCTAGCGTAGACTATTTCATTTAAATCTTCTTGCAATGCTTTTTCTGTAAACGATTTGTCAAAGGTTAAATTTGGCGTGATCAATTCAAAAAACAAAGAAACAAAATCCGTTTTGTATGCTATTAAATTATGCTTTTGCAACACTTTGCTTATTACAGGTGTAACAGCATCCTGTTTTATTAAATCGGAAAAATAACCATCTTGCTTTTTTACACGCTCATCAAGTATAGCAATAGCTCTATTTTCGGCAAAATCATAACTCTCATTTAAAACCCCGAAAGCATAAAGTTCAGTTATAATTTCTTGTCCTACTTTAAATAAATTATTGAATGTCTTTTTTGAAATAGAATCTGAAAAAAACTTTTTAAATTCTTGGCTGTACTTCTCGTTTACGCTTTTTTCAACGGTATTGTCTATATCAAAATATAAAATGGAATTATCTATATGTGCTTGCTTTTCTTCAGCAATTTCGACATCCGATTTTTTTATGGCAAAATTAAAGGGTGCATATAAATTTTCAGATTGCCAAGGCTTTCCTTTTTCAAAATTGTACTTAAATTTTCCGCTTTTAGGAAATAAATACACAATTAAAAAAGTGGTACAAACAAACAACAACCCCTTGTAAATTAAGGAATGGTTTCTGTAAAGTTTATTTATAAAGTCTTCCATTTAAAAAGTTAAGGAAAACCAAAAGTAATAAAATTATAAGCCAATACCATTTTTTATAATATTTGAATCGCTCTTATTTCTGCCAAAAATTGATTAATTTCGCATACAACAAAATTAATAACGAATTAATGAGCAAAGAAGTAGTTATTGTTTCGGCAGCTAGAACGCCTATTGGCAGTTTTATGGGGGCGCTTTCATCGATTGCCGCACCTCAACTAGGAGCCATTGCAATAAAAGGTGCTTTAAGTAAAATTAACCTGAAGCCGGAACTGGTAGACGAAGTGCTGATGGGCAACGTAGTACAAGCAGGAACCGGACAAGCACCTGCAAGACAAGCCGCTATTTATGCTGGTATTCCAAATTCAGTGCCTTGTACAACTGTAAACAAAGTTTGTGCTTCTGGCATGAAAGCAGTTATACAAGCAGCACAAAGTATTGCTTTAGGCGATACCAATATTGTTGTTGCCGGTGGTATGGAAAACATGAGTTTAATTCCGCATTATTTATACGCCAGAACTGGAACAAAATTTGGACCAACTTCTTTAATTGACGGCATGCAAAAAGACGGTTTGGTAGATGCATACGACCAAAATGCCATGGGAGTTTGTGCCGATGCTTGCGCCACTAAATACAATTTTTCTCGTGAAGAGCAAGATGCCTATGCTATCCAATCGTACAAACGCTCTGCAGCGGCCTGGGAAGCTGGTAAGTTTAGCAATGAAGTTGTACCCGTTGAAGTACCTCAACGCCGTGGAGAACCCATTATAGTAAGCAAAGATGAAGAATTCACCAATGTTATTTTAGATAAAATTCCACAATTACGTCCTGCTTTCACAAAAGACGGTACCGTAACTGCTGCTAACGCTTCTACCATAAACGATGGTGCTGGGGCAATAGTTTTAATGAGCAAAGAAAAAGCCTTAGAGCTCGGTTTAAAACCGCTTGCCACTATTAAAAGTTATGCCGATGCTGCACACGAACCTGAATGGTTTACCACAGCTCCTGCAAAAGCACTACCTAAAGCTTTGCATAAAGCAGATATTAAAATAGATGATGTTGATTTTTTTGAATTTAATGAAGCTTTTTCGGTAGTTGGATTAGCTAATATGAAAATTCTTGGGCTTAACGATTCTAATGTGAACGTAAATGGCGGTGCCGTTTCCCTAGGTCATCCTCTTGGGTGTTCGGGTGTTAGAATCATCATCACACTATTAAATGTGTTACAACAAAACAATGCTAAAATTGGGGCTGCAGCAATTTGTAATGGTGGTGGTGGCGCTTCTGCAATTATTATAGAACGCTAAAACATTGATTATTTTTATTGAATATTTATAATTTGAATATGGTTTATTACTCTAATTTTTTTGTTAAGGATATAAAGTTTAATGTGTTATTGCATTTCAATATATAATTTTCAATAATTAATAGTTTATAATTATATATGCAGTACGGAATTTGTAATTTAAGCATTGTTCCCTTAAGATTAGATGCTTCCGATAAAAGTGAATTGGTTTCGCAAATATTATATGGCGAAATTTTTAAAATCTTGGAACAGCGAAAAAACTGGAGCAAAATAAGACTCGCTTTTGATAAGTACGAAGGCTGGATAGACAATAAACAGTTTTTTGAAATTACCGAAGCACAATACCAAAACCTACATAAAAAAACACCTAAACTATCTATAGATTTAGTAGAATTTATAGAAGATATAGACCAACAATTGCACCCTATTTTATTAGGTTCCTCACTTAATGGTTTATCCATTTTAAACCACAACCACGATGGCAATGCCGTAGAAGGAACCAACCCAAAAGAAAACCTTATTAAAACTGCCTTTTTATATTTAAACTCTCCTTATTTATGGGGAGGAAAAACTCCTTTTGGCATTGATTGTTCTGGGTTTACCCAAATGGTTTACAAACTTAATGGCTATAGATTATTACGAGACGCATCGCAACAGGCTACCCAAGGTGAAGCTTTAAGTTTTATTGAGGAAAGTGAACCAGGGGATTTAGCATTTTTTGATAATAACGAAGGTATTATTACCCACGTTGGTATTATTATGAGCGATAACTATATTATTCATGCACATGGAAAAGTTAGAATTGACAGACTGGACCATTCGGGCATTTATAATGTAGACAAAAAAATACACACCCATAAATTACGGGTTATTAAAAAAGTGATTTAAAAAATTTAAAGTTTAAGGTTGACCCTGATCTTAAAAACAAAAAAAGCCGCAATTTGCGGCTTTTTTTGTTGGTGCTTTTATTTTATTCTAAAGTCGCAACTTTTTCTTTCATTTCATTGTGTTTAGCTGTTTCACCTAATATGCTGTAAATATTCATTAGGGTTTTAGCTGCACTTAAATTTTTAGAATCAATCTCTAATACTTTTGTTAAATAAGGAACAGCTTTTTTGTATAAATTTTGACGCTGATCTCTTAACTCATCATAGCGTAAATCGTCTTTTTTAGAACTTCCTAAACCATTCATTTCTTTAATAATACCTTCTTCTTTTGATAAAATTAAAGCTGCTAAATTTATATAAGCGTTGGTGTATTGCGGATTTAATTCAATAGTTTTTTCATAATACTTTTGGGCTTCTTCTGGTTGTCCAGACTCTCCTGCAACAACCCCTAAATTGTATTGTAATTCAGGGTTATTTGGCTCCATTTGAGTTGCTTTTTCCAACAAAGCTTTAAATTCAGCTGTGTTACCCAATTTAAAATGAATATTGGCTTCAGATAAAATTAGATTCACATCATCAGGACTTGCTGCTCTTGCATCCTTCATAGCTGCAATAGCTTTTTGATCATCTCCTTGGCTAACATATATAAGCGCTATATTCTTTACAATTTCTGGCTTTTTAGACTCCGTTTTTCGCTCTCCAGGATTGCTATGGCTTTTTGCTTTAACGTAAAGGTCGCGGGTGTTTTTGTCTAAAATATCTTCTTCTCCTGTTTCTACATTAGTTGCAAAATACTGTTTTTCTATACCTGTATATCCTAAGTTTTTAAGTTCTTCATACAAACCCAAAGCTCTATCATATTCTTGAACGTTCACAGCCGTAGCTGCTGCATAATATAAAAACAACGTGTCTTTTGTACTTAATCTATAGGCTTTTTCAAAATATTTAGATGCTGTTGAAAAATCTTTACCTTCATAAGATTTGTTTCCTTTTGTTAAAATACCATTAACCATGGTTTGCTTTAACTCAGAAACCTCTGAAGTATATCCTTCCTTTACATTATCTAAACTTTTTAAAGCAGCATCAATATCTCCTATAGAACCTGCACCATTTGCATATAATGCTTCTGCATTTAAATAATAATATTGCGATTTAAGTTTGTCGTCCATTGAAGACATTAAAGCTTCTGCCTGCTTTAAAGCTGCTTTAGCTTCTGCATAGTTATTCCCTTTTATAGCTTTTTCTACTGCTTTCAGCTCTTTTTTTTGCGCAAATGAAAATGCACTAACTGAAAACGCTAAGGCTATGATAATCTGTTTTTTCATTGTATTAATATTTAATTTAATTTTCTATGTTATTTTCGTCTAAATCAGTATCAATAGTTGTGCCATCGTCTGGAGTTCCAGTGTTTTCAACACCTTCTTCAGTTGCTTCAACTTCATCTTCATCGTGCATTACCTTTGCTACAGCAGCTATGGAATCATTATTTTTAAGGTTAATTAATTTAACGCCTTGAGTGGCTCTACCCATAACCCTTAAATCTTTCACCGCTAACCTAATGGCGATGCCAGACTTATTGATAATCATTAAATCATCACTATCTGTAACACTTTTTATAGCTACTAATTTACCTGTTTTTTCTGTAATAGAAATAGTTTTTACACCTTTTCCACCACGATTGGTAATTCTATATACTGGCTCTCCGTCTTCCGGATCATCAATATAGGTGCGTTTTCCATAACCATTTTCAGAAACTACTAACACAGATTCTTCTTGAGGGTTTTCAATAGTAACCATACCAATTACTTCATCATTTTTATCGGCTAGAGTTATACCCCTAACACCAGATGCACTACGTCCCATTGGGCGTGTTTTGGCTTCTTCAAAACGGATGGCTTTACCAGATTTAAGTGCTAACATTACTTGGCTGTTTCCAGTTGTTAAACGTGCTTCTAATAAAATATCATCTTCTTTGATAGTAATGGCGTTAATACCATTAGTTCTTGGACGTGAATATTGCTCTAAAGAAGTCTTTTTAACCTGACCTTGCTTGGTTGCCATAATAACATAATGACTGTTAATATAGTCCTCATCTTTAAGGTCTTGTGTACAAATAAATGCTTTGACGGCATCATCTTGTTCGATATTTATCAAGTTTTGAATAGCGCGCCCTTTAGATGTTTTGCTGCCCTCTGGTATTTCGTAAACACGCATCCAGAAACATTTTCCTTTTTGGGTGAAGAACAACATGTATTGGTGGTTGGTACCCACAAATAAATGTTCTAAGAAATCTTCGTTTCTTGTGGTCGAAGCTTTTTGACCAACCCCTCCTCTATTTTGGGTTTTGTATTCCGATAATGATGTACGCTTGATATACCCCGCATGAGAAATGGTAATAACCACTTTCTCGTCGGCAATCATATCTTCAATACTTAAATCACCACCAGCATATTCAATGGTTGAACGACGCTCATCACCATATTTTTCCCTTACAACAGTCAACTCATCTTTAATGATTTCCATACGACGCTCTTTTTTATCTAAGATGTCTTTTAAGTCGATAATAAGTTTCATGATGTCTTCGTATTCTGAACGCAGTTTATCCTGCTCTAAGCCTGTAAGTTGACGCAAACGCATCTCTACAATAGCTCTAGCTTGAATTTCTGAAAGTTCGAAACGTTTTATTAAGTTTTCTCTAGCTTCATCAGCATTTGCCGATGCTCTAATAATAGCAATAACTTCATCAATATTATCAGATGCAATAATCAATCCTTCTAATATATGGGCACGTTCTTCAGCTTTACGCAATTCATAAGTTGTACGTCTTACAACAACATCATGCCTATGCTCAACAAAATAATGAATTAACTCCTTTAAATTTAAAAGTTGCGGACGCCCATTTACAAGTGCAATATTATTTACACTGAAAGATGATTGTAACGCTGTGTATTTGTATAGTTTATTAAGAACGATGTTTGGTATGGCATCGCGTTTTAATACGTAAACAATACGCATTCCGTTTCTATCGGATTCATCACGAATGGTAGCAATACCCTCCAGTTTCTTTTCATTTACCAAATCAGCAGTTTTTTTAATCATTTCTGCTTTATTGATTTGGTAAGGTATTTCGGTCACAATAATACACTCACGCCCTTGAACTTCTTCTATATTGGCTTTTCCGCGTATTACAATACGACCTCTACCGGTTTGGAATGCTTCTTTTACACCATCATATCCATAAATAGTACCTCCTGTTGGGAAATCTGGTGCTTTAACGTGTTTAATTAACTCTTCTATTTCTATATCGTTATTTTCAATATAGGCAATTGTTCCATTTACAACCTCGGTTAAATTATGAGGCGGCATGTTGGTTGCCATACCTACTGCTATACCAGAAGCACCATTAACCAAAAGCCCAGGAATACGGGTCGGTAAAACGGTTGGTTCTTGTAAAGTATCGTCAAAATTCAGTTTATGGTCAACGGTTTCTTTGTCTATATCCGCCAACATATCTTCCGATATTTTACGCATACGCGCCTCGGTATAACGCATTGCCGCAGGACTATCGCCATCTATAGAGCCAAAGTTTCCTTGGCCATCAATTAACATATATCTTAAACTCCATTCTTGAGCCATACGTACCATGGCATCGTAAACCGATGTATCGCCATGTGGGTGGTATTTACCTAAAACCTCTCCAACTATTCTTGCCGATTTTTTGTGGGCACCTGTTGCTCTAACTCCCAATTCGTGCATACCAAAAAGCACACGTCTGTGAACTGGTTTCAATCCATCTCTTACATCTGGTAAAGCACGTGACACAATGACTGACATTGAATAATCAATGTAAGCCGTTTTCATCTCATCTTCAATATTAATAGGGATCAATTTTTCTCCTTCTGCCATAAATAATTTAATTAAGTTTTATGAGTTTTTCAAAACATGCTAATATACGTATTTCGATACTTATGAAAAGGTATAATGTGCCATTTTTTCGTGTTTTTTATTAACAATTATACATGCTTTTTTCGTTAATAAATATGCTATGCAAAATTTTGATTTTATAAAGATTTTTTCGTCAATTAGCAACTTTCATATGTAAATATGAATTGTTTTTTTAAAAGACATATGGTATCGCTTTATTCTCATTGGTGTTTTTTTTCAAAAAACTTCTTGTTAATGGCGATTTCACACATTTTAAGGTATAGTTTTTGCCGTTAGTAAAATGTTTTAGTATTTTTAATGCAGAAAGGAACTAACTATGGATGATAATTTTTCCCCAAGAGTAAAAGATGTAATTGCTTATAGCAAAGAGGAAGCATTGCGTTTAGGTCACGATTTTATCGGGACAGAACACTTAATGCTTGGACTTTTACGCGATGGCGATGGCAAGGCTATAAATATTTTAAATGCCCTAGATGTAGATTTGAACCACTTAAGAAGAAAGGTTGAGATACTAAGTCCGGCAAACCCAAATATGTCAGCAGCTGCAAACCAAAAAAAAAACTTGCATCTTACAAGACAAGCAGAACGTGCTTTAAAAACAACATTTCTAGAGGCTAAACTGTTTCAAAGTACCTCTATAAATACGGCACATTTACTGCTGTGTATTTTAAGAAATGAAAACGACCCCACTACCAAGCTTTTAAATAAGCTTAAAGTTGACTACGACAATGTTAAAGAACAATTCAAATTTATGATAACAAACGACAGCGATTATATAGAACCAAAAGCAGAATCTTTTCAAGATGATGATTCCCATACGGAAGATGATGCTTCAAAAGATATTTTCAATTCACCAACAGGCAAAACCAACAAGAAATCCAAAACCCCGGTTTTAGATAATTTTGGACGCGATTTAACTGCTTTGGCAGAAGAAGGCAAGTTAGACCCTGTAGTTGGTAGAGAAAAAGAAATTGAGCGTGTTTCTCAAATTTTAAGTAGAAGAAAGAAAAACAACCCGCTTTTAATTGGCGAACCTGGTGTTGGTAAATCGGCCATTGCGGAAGGTTTAGCACTTCGTATTGTAAAACGAAAAGTATCAAGAATACTTTTTGGGAAACGTGTTGTAACTTTAGATTTAGCAAGTTTAGTTGCTGGAACTAAATACCGTGGGCAGTTTGAAGAGCGCATGAAAGCCGTTATGAACGAGCTTGAAAAGAATGATGATGTTATTTTATTTATAGACGAAATCCATACCATTGTTGGTGCTGGTGGCGCAACGGGGAGTTTAGATGCTTCAAACATGTTTAAACCTGCATTGGCACGTGGTGAAATACAATGTATTGGTGCTACCACTTTAGATGAATACCGCCAGTATATTGAAAAAGATGGTGCTTTAGAGCGTCGTTTTCAAAAGGTCATTGTAGAACCAACAACGGTTTCAGAAACTATTGAAATTCTTAACAATATAAAAGCTAAATACGAAGAACACCATAATGTTGATTACACACCCGAAGCTATTGAAGCTTGCGTGAAATTAACAAGCAGGTATATGACCGAGCGGTTTTTACCAGACAAAGCTATTGATGCTTTGGATGAAGCTGGTTCACGTGTACACATCACTAATATTGAAGTGCCAAAGCAAATTATTGAACTTGAAAAACAACTAGAAACGGTAAAAGAAACCAAAAATTCGGTTGTTAAGAAGCAAAAATATGAAGAAGCGGCAAAACTAAGAGATGATGAAAAACGCATTGAAAAAGAATTAGCCATTGCACAGGAAAAATGGGAAGAAGACACCAAACAACACCGTGAAATTGTTACCGAAGATAATGTAGCCGACGTGGTTTCGATGATGACCGGTATTCCTGTAAACAGAATTGCTCAGACTGAAATCAATAAATTGGCAGAATTACCTAACCTTATTAAAGGTAAAGTTATTGGTCAAGACGACGCCGTTGCCAAGGTAGTAAAAGCCATTCAACGTAACCGCGCCGGACTTAAAGACCCGAACAAACCCATTGGTTCGTTTATCTTTTTAGGTCAAACAGGTGTTGGTAAAACACAATTGGCCAAAGTATTGTCTCGCGAATTGTTTGATAGCGAAGATTCCCTTGTTAGAATAGACATGAGTGAATACATGGAAAAATTCGCTATTTCTAGATTAATTGGTGCACCTCCAGGATACGTTGGCTACGAAGAAGGTGGTCAATTAACCGAAAAAGTAAGACGTAAACCTTATGCGGTTATTCTTTTAGATGAAATTGAAAAAGCGCATCCAGACGTATTTAATATGCTACTTCAAGTGCTTGACGATGGCTATTTAACAGATAGTTTAGGTAGAAAAATTGATTTTAGAAATACCATCATCATTATGACTTCAAACATTGGAGCGCGTAAACTTAAAGATTTTGGTACAGGAATTGGTTTTGGAACCGCTTCGCAAAAAGCACAAGAAGATGCCAATGCAAAAAGCGTTATTGAAAATGCACTAAAAAAATCATTCGCACCAGAGTTTTTAAATAGAATTGATGATGTGGTGGTATTCAATCCTTTAGAAAAAGAAGATATCAACAAAATTATTGATATTGAACTAGGCAAACTGCTTCTAAGAATTAAAGATTTAGGCTATAATTTAAAACTTAGTGACAAAGCAAAAGATTATATCGCCGACAAAGGATTTGATAAGCAATACGGTGCAAGACCTTTAAAGCGAGCCATTCAAAAATATGTTGAAGATGCTTTAGCTGAAGAAATTATCACTTCACATGTTACAGAAGGTGACAGCATTAATATTGATTTAGATGAGAAAACTCAAGAACTAAGTATCAGTATTGAAAAGGCCGAAAAGCCAGCGGAATCTTAAAAAATTGTTCTTTAATATTAAAAAAACTCGAAAATAATTTTCGAGTTTTTTTATGTCTCTATTTTTCTCAAAATATTAAATAGGGATCGAATACGAATTTTTAATTTCTCCCATAACAAATGTACTATGTGCACTTCCTATGTTCTGTAAACTTCCCAAATGGTTTAAAACAAAGTTTTGATAGGACTTCATATCACTTACCAATATTTTTAGAAAAAAATCATAATCTCCAGAAATGTTATAACATTCGGTTACTTCTTCTAAAGAAAGAATATCTTTTACAAATTGGTTACCTATCTCCCTAGTATGTTCTTTCAACCTAATGTTGCAAAAAACCATCAATCCTCTATTCAATTTTTCAGCATCTAAAACAGCTACATAGTTTTTAATATAGCCACCTTTCTCTAATTTTTTTACCCGTTCAAAAACAGGAGTAGTTGATAAATTTACCTTAGCAGCCAACTCTTTGGTTGTAAAGTTAGATCTAGATTGTAATAATTTCAAAAGGCGTATATCTATTTCATCTATAGACGTCACAGAATTATTATCTATTGAGCGTATCATTTCCATAATTTAAAAGATTAAACAACTAAAATAATATTCAAAATTAGTTAATACTTCTAAATAAATTCCATTTTTACAATACTTTATTCTTTATATATAATTTTGGACAGATAATAAACCTATAATACATTATGAAAACTACCATTTTAGGGTATCCAAGAATTGGAAGCCAACGCGAACTTAAAAGAGCTAATGAAGCATTCTGGTCTGGAAAAATTGATAAAGAAGAGTTATTAAAAACAGCTTCGGAATTAAAAAAACAAAATTGGATACAACAACAGGAATTTGGAATTGATTTAATTCCTTCCAACGATTTTTCTTTTTACGACCAAGTTCTAGATGCTTGCCTAACTTTTGGATGCATCCCCAAACGTTACAAGGATTTTGACAAAACCAATTCTCTAGAGTTATACTTCGCTATGGCACGCGGGCATCAAAAAGATACTAAAGATGTTACCGCTATGGAAATGACCAAATGGTTTGACACCAACTACCACTATATAGTGCCTGAATTTGAAAAAAATCAACACTTTGAATTCTTCTCTAAAAAAGTTGTTGAAGAATATAAAGAAGCATTGGCTTTAGGTATCAAAACGAAACCCGTTTTAATTGGCCCTGTAACGTTTTTATTGTTAGGAAAAGAAAAAGAAACAGGGTTTCATCGACTTGATTTATTAGACAAACTACTTCCTGTTTATTATAAAATTATAACAGAACTAACAAATTTAGGTGTTGAATACATCCAATTTGACGAACCTTGTTTAGCACTTAATCTTTCGGAAAAAGAGCGAGAAGCTATAACTACTACTTACAAGACAATTCATAATAAATTCCCAAAATTAAAAATATATCTAGCCAATTATTTTGACTGTTACGGTGAAAATTTAAATACGGTACTTCAACTTCCTGTTGACACATTGCATTTAGATTTGATAAGATGCCCTTCGCAGTTAGACGATATTCTAGAATCCAAACATTACAATCCTTTAACAAAACTAGCATTAGGACTTATAGATGGCAGAAACATTTGGAAAAACGATTTTGAAGCATCTTTAAAAGTCATTAAAAAAGCTACTGAAAAAATCAATCCTGATAACTTATGGATTTCAGCATCGTGTTCGCTGTTGCATACACCTTACGATTTAGATTTAGAAATCAATTTACCAAACGAAATAAAGCAATGGCTTGCCTTTGCTAAACAGAAGTTAGAGGAAATAGCTACACTTAAAGCACTATCTTCTCCTGATAACGAAAGCTATCTTTCGCTTTTTGAAGAGAACAAACTAGCAAACCTAAATCGGAAAAACTCCAAACTCATTCATAACCAAAAAGTAAAAGAGCGCATATCTAACTTAAAAGAAGCCGATAGCCATAGAGAAAACAATTTTTCACTTAGGCAAGCGAAACAAAAAGTAGCACTGAAATTACCATTGTACCCAACGACAACTATTGGATCTTTTCCTCAAACCAAAGAAGTTAGAAGCTGGCGATTAAAATATAAAAAAGGCCTTCTATCACAAAACGACTATGATGCTTTAATAGCTAAAGAAATAGAAGACTCTATTCGTTTTCAAGAAGAAATAGGCTTAGATGTGCTTGTTCATGGCGAATTTGAACGCAATGATATGGTTGAATATTTTGGAGAAAAACTAAACGGATTTGCTTTTAGCGACTATGGTTGGGTACAAAGCTACGGTAGCCGATGCGTAAAACCACCTATTTTATTTGGCGATGTGTCTCGTGAAAAACCCATGACAATCAAATGGTCTGGTTATGCACAAAGCTTAACCAATATTCCTGTAAAAGGCATGTTAACGGGACCGGTAACGATATTGCAGTGGTCATTTGTTAGAAACGATCAGCCCAGAGCAACTACTTGCAACCAAATAGCTTTGGCCATTAGAGATGAAGTTGTTGATCTTGAAAAAAATGGTTTAAAAATTATTCAAATAGACGAACCTGCTATTCGAGAAGGTTTACCTCTAAGAAAAGAAGATTGGCAGCACTATTTAAATTGGGCAGTTAAGGCATTTAGAATTTCGGCAAGTGGTGTAAATGATGAAACACAAATTCATACACATATGTGCTATTCTGAATTTAATGATATTATTTCAAATATCGCCGATATGGATGCCGACGTCATCACTATTGAAACCTCCCGATCTGAAATGGAATTATTAAATGCCTTCGTAAACTTCAAATATCCTAATGAAATCGGCCCTGGTGTTTATGATATTCATTCTCCTAGAGTACCATCATTAGAAGAAATTGAGACCTTGTTAATGAAAGCTAAAAATGTTTTACCAACGCAACATATTTGGGTAAACCCCGATTGTGGTTTAAAAACCAGAGATTGGCCAGAAACAAAAGAGGCTTTAAAAAACTTGGTTAAAGCAGCTAAAAATATGAGAAAAAGAGAATTGAAATTAATTTAGATTAAACAGAAAGCTTAAATCCTAATTCATTTAATAATTAGGATTTAAGCTTCTATATTTTTCTTAGGAACTCTAAATAATATAATTCCTGCTAAGAAAATAAAAACAGAATACCATTTCGCATACTACCTTAATTTAATAAATAGATGTGAAAATAATCACGCCTATAACAATTAAAATCATTGTGATATTTTATGGAACTCGTTTTTTTAAAAATAGGTTACATCAAAACTACCCTCTGTAATTTCATAACTTGTTCCCGTACTTAAAAAAGGGCTCGCAGTAAACTGAAAGGTAGCTACTATACGTTTTTTAGCTTTATCGTGGCTAGATATTTTTAACGTTCCTTTACCTGTATTAATATCACTCATCGACCTATTATACAAAGCCGAAGGTGTACCAAAAGTATTAAATGTATACTCTCCTGGTAATATGTTCCCATCTAAATTAAATCCAATAGTTTGAAGGTTGTCTTTAGTTGCAGAAATTCCAATAGTAGAAACGCCATTAAGGGTTTGAAATATACCTGCAATAAGATTTTCCTTAAATTCAACACCGTCAACTTTGGCAAAAAAGGTATTATTATTAGTATTTCCTCCTCCTAAACTTGCTTCAAAAGAAACATTTGTAAAAACACCTTTAGTAAATTCTTTTGCTTTAGATATTGACGCATTAGTTCCTGTAAAATAAAATGTGCCAGAAATAGTTTTATCAGTTTCATTTATGCCTGTTATATTTATCTCTCCTTGCGGTATGTTTGCTTGAGAGAAAGCAACCCAGCTACCAGATCCCGTATTATTAGCTTCACTATATGCAGCTGCATTTGTTTCTAATGAATTATTGGTAACTCCTAAGGCATGTCTCCCTAATGAAGGATTAAATACCGTTAAAGTTAAAACTTCTCCAGAATTCCCTCTAAAACCTGAAATATTTAAAACATCATTTAATAAAGTAGCTTGTACGTTATCGGCTTCATAGGTTAGTCCATCAAAATCAACTTTAAAAACACCTTGGTTTTTATTGCTTGTGGCCTCAGGAATTTCCCCTTCATAAGGTTCGATATTACAAGATGTGATTAAAACTGTAAATAATAAAACAAAAGCAGATAATACGATTCTATATAATTTCATAAATAATAAATTAATTTTTACAAACATAAATATTTAATATTAATTTTCATACGTTTTAGGCACTCTAAATAACAAAACAATACCTGCCAAAAAGAATAAAAACAAAAACAGAATGCCATTTCGCATACTACCCGTTATTTGGTCGATTGACGCAAAAATAACCATACCAATTACAATCCCTATTTTTTCAGCTACATCATAAAAGCTAAAATATGATGTGGTATCTTCGGTTTCTGGTAAAAACTTAGAATAAGTAGATCTTGCCAATGCTTGAATACCTCCCATAACCAATCCTACCAAAGACGCTGCGATGTAAAACTGAACAGGAGTTTCCATGAAGTAAGCATAAAAACATAAACTCATCCAGATGAAATTAACAAAAATCAATGTTTTTATGTTTCCAAATTTTTCAGAAGCTCTGGATGTTAAAATCGCTCCAATAACCGCTACCAACTGTATAATTAATATGCTAACTATAAGTCCTGTGGTTTTTTCACCATCACCACCCCAAGCTATTTCTTCTTCTCCAAAATAAACCGCTACCAACATAATGGTTTGAACCGCCATACTAAATACAAAAAAAGCATACAAATAACGTTTCAACCTTAAATTTTGTTTTAATTGTAACCAAACCAATCGTAATTCTTTCAACCCGTTAAAAACAATGGCTGTAGTAACTTTATGACCCGAAGAAGTTCCTTTAGGTAAAAAATAAAATGAATATTGACTAAATAACGCCCACCACAGTCCTACGGTTATAAATGAATAACGCATCATCTGCATTTTAGAGGCACCATCATCTTGACTCATCACCATTGCTAAATTTACGATAAGTAAAATAACGCTTCCTATATAACCAAGTGAAAAGCCTTTAGCACTCACTTTGTCTTGTTGTTCTGGAAAAGCAATGTCTGGCAAATAGGAATTATAAAAAACCAAACTTCCCCAGTAGCCTATCAATCCCATAAAATAAAAAACCAAACTCAAATGAATTCTTTCGGGAGTTATATCAAACCAATACAACCCAATACATCCTACACTTCCAACGTAACAAAAGAATTTTAAAAAGTTCTTTTTATTACCTACATAATCGGCAATACCAGAAAGTATAGGTGATGTAACAGCTACAACCAAAAAAGTAAATGCAGTAACAAAGGTTATTAATGCAGTGCTTTTAAAATCCATTCCAAAAGCATGTACCATTTTTATTTCACTTAAAAATAATGCGGAATAAAATATGGGGAATATAGATGATGCAATAGTTAAAGTATAAACCGAATTAGCCCAATCGTAAAACGCCCACGCATTTAAAAGTTTTTTACTTCCTTTTTCAAGTTGTTCCATAATAAAAAAAGCTGCCCTTTATATGAGCAGCTTCAAAGTAAACAAATATTTTTGAATTCTATCTTACCATATTATTACTTAAATGAAGTCACCCCAAATTTAGCTGCTTCCGCTTTGGCTTTAGGTGCTAATGCCGTAAGATTTGCAATTCTTGAATCGTTAGAAGGGTGTGTACTTAACAACTCAGGTGGCGCTTGTCCATTACTTTGTGTACTCATACGTTTCCAAAGTTCTGCCGCTTCGTCCGGATTGTAACCTGCTATTGCCATAATATACAATCCAATTTTATCAGCTTCGGTTTCATGCGCTCTACTAAAAGGCAACATAACCCCTACTTGTGAACCAATACCATAATACTGGTTAAAAGCATTTCTAGATTCCTCATCCTTAATAGCTACGTTTCCGGCAATGGCAACACCTTGTTGCACATAAGCAGCGCTCATACGCTGTTGTCCATGATTTGCCAGAGCATGAGCAACTTCATGCCCCATTATGGCTGCTAAACCTGTTTCTCCTTTTGCAATTGGCAAAATACCCGTGTAAACTACAATTTTTCCTCCAGGCATACACCAAGCATTAACTGCTTTATCGTCTACTAAATTATACTCCCATTTATAATCATTTAAATATCCAGTATAACCATTTGCATTTAACCAACGTTCAGCCGCCACTGCAATTTTTTGTCCTACCCTTGTTACCATAGCTGCATCGGATGTTCCTTTAATAACCTTATTTTCAGCTAAAAACTGATCATATTGAGCAAAAGCTGTTGGGAACAACTGAGAATTTGGCACTATTGCCATGGTTTTCTTTCCTGTAAACGGGTTTGTAGCACACGCTGAAATCAATCCCGCCGTACCTAATATTATAAATGCATTTTTCAGTTTCATCTTTATTGTTTTTTATTTCGATATAAAAATACAAAAATTGTGCCTTTAGTTTTTTACACTATTTTATATTTATTTTCTATAACTAACATTTCTATAGCAATGTTATGTTTTCTAATTAATTTCGACCTACTAAAAAAAGATTATGAAGCAATTAATAATTTTATGCCTTTCATTAATAGTTTTTAGTTGTAAAGGAAACGCTCAAAAAGAAACAAAGCAAACCTATAAGATTACTAAAACGGATGCCGAATGGAAAGCTCAGTTATCGGATATGGAATATTATGTACTTAGAAAAGCAGGAACCGAACGCCCTTTTTCCAGTCCTTTAAACAAAAACTACAAAAAAGGCACTTACGTTTGTGCCGCTTGTGAAACGCCTTTGTTTAAAAGTGAGCATAAGTTTGATTCTGGTACGGGTTGGCCTAGTTTTGATAGAGAAATAAAAGGCAATGTGGCTTTTGGTAAAGACAACGATTTGGGATACTCGCGTGATGAAGAACATTGTGCTACCTGCGGCGGCCATTTAGGACATGTTTTTAATGACGGACCCAAAAACACTACGGGTAAAAGACATTGTATAAATGGTGTGGCATTAAAGTTTATTCCAGAATAATAAACTCTAAAAATCCCAAAAAGCAAATCCCAAATTCTAACTTAATTCTATCAAAAAAACAGCTTTAGCAACTAGTTTTGTGTAACTTAGTTCTTGAAACTTGAATACTATGGAAAACTATTTAGTAAGTGTTATCAAACAATTTGAATACTATAAAAGTTTAGGTGATAAAACTTTCAATCAATTAACTTTTGAAGAAATTCAATGGCAAAGTAATGAAGACTCGAACTCTATCTCCATTATAGTAAAGCATATTGTTGGCAATATGTTAAGCCGGTGGACTCATTTTTTAACCGAAGATGGCGAAAAAACATGGAGACATCGTGATGCGGAATTTAAAGACACTTATACTTCTTTTGAAGATTTAATAGCCTCTTGGGAAAGTGGTTGGGCTTGTTTATTTTCTGCTTTAAAATCTTTAAAAAGTGAAGATTTAGAGCGCATCATTTATATAAGAAACCAAGGGCATACCGTTACCGAAGCCTTAAACAGACAATTGGCACATTATCCATACCACATTGGGCAAATTGTTTTTTTAGGAAAACTTTTAAAAGGTAATCAATGGCAATCGCTTTCTATACCTAAAGGAAATTCATCAAAATATAACGAAGAAAAATTTAGCAAAGCAAAAGAAAGACGACACTTTACGGATAATTTGTAAAAAAGTTTCTAAGATTCAAAGTCGCAAAGTTACTAAGCTGATTTAATTGTTTTAACTTTTTAGTTTCTTCTTAAAAGGTCTTATAATCAAACGGGCTTCTCTATCAAAACGGATATAATTATACACCCAATTTATAAAAACCACCATGCGGTTTCTAAAACCAATTAGGAAAAACAGGTGTACAAACATCCAAACATACCACGCAAAAACACCCTGAAATTTGAATTTAGGTAAGTCTACCACTGCCTTATTGCGCCCAATAGTGGCCATGACTCCTTTATCTTTATAAACAAAAGGTTGCATTGGTTTTTCCTCTATCAATCGAACCATGTTTTCACCCAATTGTTTCCCCTGTTGAATAGCGGGTTGTGCCATCATGGGCAATCCGTTTGGGAATTCTTCGGTAGCCATACAAGCAATATCACCTATCGCAAAAACATTGTTAAAACCTTTAACTTGATTGAATTCGTTTACCAAAAGTCGTTCGCCCTTAGTCACAAATTCGCCAGCATCCATACCTTTAATAGCAGCTCCTTTTACACCTGCTGCCCAAACTAAAGTGGCTGTTTCAAAAGTTAAATCGGTATTGGTAGTCACTGTTTTACCATCGTAATTGATAACGCGCACATTTTTCCAAACATTCACTCCCAATTTTTCCAGAAAATCTTCGGCTTTTTCAGATGCCTTATCACTCATCCCTTTCAAAATACAATCGCTGGATTGGATGATATGAATTTGAGCCAAACGTGTATCCAAATCGGGGTAATCTTTTGGTAAAATGCCTTTTTTAATTTCAGCCAAAGCACCCGCAAGCTCTACACCTGTTGGGCCACCGCCAACTATTACAAAATTCATTAAGGAGTTACGCTCGTTCAAATCGGAAGTTAATAACGCTTCTTCAAAATTTTCTAAAATAAGGCTTCTTAAATTTAAAGATTCCGGTATGGTTTTCATGGCCATACTGTGCTTTTCAATTTCAGAATTACCAAAATAATTGGTTTCGGCACCTGAAGCAATCACCAAATAATCGAATTTAAGTTTGCCAATATCAGTGAGTACTTTATTTTCAACCGTATTAATTTCTTCAACATTTGCCAACCTGAAGTGGAAATTGGGGAAATCTTTAAGTATTTTTCGAATAGGATACGCAATGGAATCCGGCTCCAAACCACCTGTAGACACCTGATATAGAAGTGGTTGAAATGTGTGATAATTATTTTTATCTAACAAAACCACTTGTACTTCTTGCTTTGATAACTTTTTTGCCAACGAAACGCCTGCAAAACCACCTCCAATAATTATAACTCGAGGATCACTTGTTAAAGGTATATTCATATTCCTATTCTTAAAAACAAAGGTAATAAAAGATATAAATTTATAGACTTCTAAATTCTTTATTCAAATTAGGTTTCGTAAATTCGTAGCCTGATATTAACCGATTAAAAAAATCTCATGAGTAAATACGATATTATTGTTCTTGGAAGTGGTCCAGGTGGTTATGTTACAGCCATTAGAGCATCACAGTTAGGTTTTAAAACTGCTATTGTAGAAAAAGAAAATCTTGGTGGTGTATGTTTAAATTGGGGATGCATCCCTACAAAAGCCTTATTAAAATCTGCCCAAGTATTTGAATATCTTAAGCATGCAGGCGATTATGGTTTATCTGTTAAAGAATATGATAAAGATTTTAACGCCGTAGTTGGTCGTAGCCGTGGTGTAGCCGATGGTATGAGCAAAGGTGTTCAATTCTTGATGAAGAAAAATAAAATTGATGTTATTAATGGCTACGGAAAAATTAAACCGGGCAAAAAAGTAGATGTTGACGGAACCGAATACAGTGCCGACCACATTATTATTGCTACTGGTGCACGCTCTCGCGAATTACCAAGTTTACCACAAGACGGTAAAAAAGTTATTGGATACAGAGAAGCCATGAGTTTAGACAAACAACCTAAAAAAATGATTGTTGTTGGTTCTGGAGCTATTGGTGTTGAGTTTGCTTACTTCTACAACTCTATGGGAACTGAAGTTACTATTGTAGAATTTTTACCAAATGTGGTACCTGTTGAAGATGAAGATGTATCAAAACAATTAGAAAAATCGTTTAAGAAAAGCGGTATCAATATCATGACGTCGGCTGAAGTTACTAAAGTTGATACTTCTGGAAATGGCGTTAAAGCTACTGTAAAAACCAAAGACGGTGAACAAGTTTTAGAAGCTGATATTATTTTAAGTGCCGTTGGAATTAAAACTAACATTGAAAACATTGGTTTGGAAGATGTAGGTATTGTTGTAGACCGCGATAAAATATTAGTTGATAAATTTTACCAAACAAATATGCCTGGATACTATGCCATTGGCGATGTAACTCCAGGGCAAGCATTAGCACACGTTGCTTCGGCTGAAGGTATTTTATGTGTTGAAAAAATTGCAGGAATGCATGTGGAATCCTTAGATTACGGAAACATACCAGGTTGTACTTACTGTACTCCAGAAATTGCAAGTGTTGGTTTAACTGAAAAACAAGCAAAAGAAAAAGGAATCGATATTAAAGTTGGTAAATTCCCATTCTCTGCCTCTGGAAAAGCGAGTGCTGGTGGTAACAAAGATGGTTTTGTAAAAGTTATTTTTGATGCTAAATATGGCGAATGGTTAGGTTGCCACATGATTGGTGCCGGTGTTACCGACATGATAGCCGAAGCTGTTTTAGGCAGAAAACTTGAAACTACAGGACACGAAGTATTAAAAGCAGTACACCCTCACCCTACCATGAGTGAAGCAGTTATGGAAGCTGTTGCAGCTGCTTATGATGAAGTTATTCATTTGTAGAATGTTTTTCTTATGAATATATTCGTGAAGAATTTTATTGTTCTTAGCTTTTTATTAATTGCTTTTAAAAGTATTTCACAAGAAAAAAAAAGTGTTATTAAAACCGACATTGGTAGCATTTCTGAATACAACTTTTATCAATTATCTTATGAATTTAATATTAAAAAAAATAATTCTATGGAGGTTGGTGCGGGATATGGTTCAGAATCCGGAATAAATATTTTTGGTTTAAGTATTCAATCGAGATACTATCTTTCAAAAACATCACCCAGTGGCTTCCATATAGGACCAAGAGTTTTAGTTATTTATGCGGAGTCCAAGGAAAGAAGTGTTTTTACAAGATCAAAAGAAAATGCTTTTGGTTTTGAAATTGACGGCATTGTTGGATACCAATTTTTGATTGAGGACTTAATCACACTTGATCCCTATATTGGGGGTGGATTAGCTACAGTTAACAATCAAACAACTACAGGGTTTATATGGGGAATTACATTAGGGATAGCCTTTTAAAGAAAGCTTTGAATAGCCAACTCGTAACTCTGCAAACCAAAGCCAAGAATAACGCCTTTGGCATTTGGTGAAATATACGATTGATGCCTAAACTCTTCCCTTCCAAATGTATTTGAAATATGAACTTCTACAACAGGAGTTTCAATGCCTTTTATAGCATCACCTATACCAATAGAGGTGTGGGTGTATGCTCCGGCGTTTAAAATAATACCATCAAAACTAAAACCAACTTCGTGTAATTTATCAATTAGAACACCTTCAATATTAGATTGAAAATAATCTATGTGAGCTTTTGGATATTTATCTTTAATCGCTTCTAAAAACTCGGTAAACGTTAAACTACCGTAAATGGCCGGTTCTCGTTTACCCAATAAATTCAAATTTGGCCCGTTGATGATGATTAGTTTTTTCATGACGTAAATATATTAAAATTTGGACATAAAAAAACCGAAGGTATTAGCTTCGGTTTTATAAAAAATACTTTTTAAATTAAAAATGTAAAGCAAAACCAATACGTACTTCAAAAATACTCTCATCTGTAAAGTCTTCGTTTAAAGAATGACTATATCTCAAACCTGGTTCTATACTTACATTTTCACCTAAAAAGATAGCATAGCCTCCTTGCAATCCTAACCATAATGGGTTTTCATCAAAATCTTTTATACTAGCACCATTAAAATCAATTTGAACAGGTACTTTACTCATGATATAATATTTAGCACCAAGCTTATACGAAAATACTGAATCACCATCGTAATCCGTATAACCTAAACCTGCTTTAATAGCTAAGTCATCCATTACAAAATAACCAGCCTCAGCTCCTAAAGACCAAATAGTCATTCCATCAACAGACACTAATCCAAAACCTGTATTTGACGTGTGTTGTAAAAGCCCTATTTCCCCACCACCTGCAGAAAAACCTGTATTAGCTTCTATTAACCATTTTCCTTTAGAAGTTTGACCTCCTGTAGCTGCTTCTTGAGCATTTATTTGTGATAATCCTAAAACTGCAATGGCAGCACTTAATAATAATTTTTTCATAATAAATTTAGTTTAATTGGTTTATAATTATCCGGCAAACATAAAACGAAGATTCAAATTAAACAAGAAAAATTTTACTTATAATAGCGATTTTTTCTGTCTTTAATACATCATAATCGGTAAAACACCCCATTTAAACCTGATAGTGAATGTTTTGCAAATAAAAAACCGAAGGTGTTAGCTTCGGTTTTTAACTATATTTTTATTTAAATTAGAATTTGTACCCTATACCAACAAAAAATCCACTAAGCTTTAAAGAGACATCATCAGGAGCATCTTCAATCAAATTAGCAAGACCTAAATTATATCTTGCTTCAATTAAGAAATTTTCAGATATGTCATATGAAATACCTGCTTCTAGACCAAAATTAAATGAGTTCACACCTTCTTCAGTATCAAGTAAAATACCTAAAGCAGGACCTGCCAATACATTAAATTCTTCCGAAACTGGAAATTTAGCCATAAGCGGAATAGCTATTTGGTCAAGATCTTCAACTGATACATATAGTATTTCTGGTTGAAAAATGAACGATTCAGAAATTCCTATCTCAGCAAAAACACCAACATAAAATCCCGTTTCTGAAGTTGAAGCATTATCGCCATCAACCTTGAACTTCAAAGAAGCAAAATCAGCACCAGCTTTTAGCCCAAAGTTAACATCTTGTGCATTAACATTACACATTACGAATACTGCAATTACAGCACTTAAAAATAATTTTTTCATAATTTAAATTGTTTTAATTGGTTAATACACAAATTAAATGCTTTTTTGTTTATAATTTTAAAATAATACAAGCATTGTCAACAACTTTATTAACATAAATACATAAAATGCTAATAATCAAATTTTTAAAAAAAATGTTATTAACAATTTATAAGTAAAATACGTATAACTACGTATACCTTTTACCCAACAAAAACTAAAAATTTACGTTATTTTTACACTTATATAACGAGTTAACTATAAATATTAGAGAACACACGAACAGATGAAATGGCAAAACGCACTAAAAGATTATCAATTATATTTAAAGATAGAACGTGGTTTGTCTAAAAATTCCATTGACAATTATAGTCTTGATGTGAAAAAGCTGATTGGTTATTTGGAAACGAATACCATTAACGAATCGCCCATTTCAATCAAAACCGAAACCATCCAACAATTTATTTATGAAACAGCAAAAACAGTTAACACCCGTTCCCAATCGCGTTTAATATCTGGATTGCGAAGTTTTTTTAGTTATTTGGTGTTTGAAGATTATATCAGCATCAACCCGCTTGAATTGATTGAATCACCTAAAATTGGCAGAAAATTACCCGACACACTTTCGGAAGGAGAAATTGACAAACTTATTAACGCCATCGATTTAAGCAAACCCGAAGGCGAACGCAACAGGGCCATGTTAGAAACTTTATATGGCTGTGGTTTACGGGTAAGCGAACTCATAAACCTTAAAATTTCAGATTTATTTTTTGATGAAGGCTTTATAAAAGTAACCGGTAAAGGCGACAAACAACGTTTTGTACCCATCATAGATATTACCCAAAAATACATCAATATTTATAGAACTGAAATTCGGAATCATGTTTCTATTAAGGCTGGATTTGAGGACACCTTGTTTTTAAACCGTAGAGGAAAACAACTTACCAGAGCTATGGTCTTTACCATTATTAAACAATTGGCCGATAAAATAGGGCTTAAAAAAAGTATTTCACCTCATACATTCAGACATTCATTTGCTACGCATCTTTTACAAAATAATGCCGACTTGAGATCTATTCAACTTATGCTGGGTCATGAAAGCATTACCACTACCGAAATTTATGTGCATTTAGATAAAAGCCATTTAACAAAAGTTGTGGAGAAGTATCATCCGAGAAGGTAGTTTTACTTTAGGCTTTAGGCTTTAGGCAAAACTAAAAAATCCAGTTTACACTGGATTTTTTATATTGACATTCCATGCTTTCGCAGAAATGTTATTTTGCAATGTTAACAGCTCTGGTTTCTCTAATAACCGTCACTTTCACTTGACCTGGATACGTCATATCGGTTTGCACTTTTTGAGAAATACTGAATGATAAATCGGCTGCTTTCTGGTCATCTACCTTTTCACTTTCAACAATGACACGCAATTCTCTACCTGCTTGAATAGCATAGGCCTTTTTAACACCGTTAAATCCAAATGCAATATCTTCCAAGTCTTTTAAACGTTGAATGTAACTATCCAACACTTGACGACGCGCTCCTGGGCGTGCACCAGAAATAGCATCACAAACCTGAATAATTGGTGAAATTAAAAACTTCATTTCTACTTCATCATGGTGCGCTCCAATAGCATTACATACTTCTGGAATCTCACCATATTTTTCTGCCCATTGCATACCCAAAATAGCATGCGGTGTTTCCATATCAGCTTCAGCATCTGGCACTTTACCTATATCATGTAATAATCCCGCTCGTTTAGCTAATTTTGGATTTAAACCTAATTCGGCAGCCATGACACCACAAAGTTTGGCAACTTCACGTGAATGTTGTAATAAGTTTTGTCCGTAAGAAGAACGGTATTTCATTCTACCTACCATTTTAATAAGCTCTGGATGTAAATTATGGATTCCTAAATCTATAACAGTACGCTTACCTACTTCTATAATTTCCTGCTCAATTTGTTTCTTTGTTTTCTCAACAACTTCTTCAATTCTAGCTGGGTGAATTCTACCATCGGTCACTAATTTGTGTAACGATAAACGTGCTATTTCACGTCTTACAGAATCGAAACAAGAAAGTATAATTGCTTCTGGTGTATCATCAACTATAATTTCTACACCTGTTGCTGCTTCAATGGCACGAATATTTCTACCTTCACGGCCAATAATGCGTCCTTTAACATCATCAGATTCTATATTGAAAACAGATACACAGTTATCTACTGCTTCTTCCGTTCCAATACGTTGAATGGTATTAATAATGATTTTCTTTGCGTCTTGTTCAGCCGTTAATTTAGCTTCCTCCATAGAACTTTGAATAAACGCCATCGCATCATTCTTAGCTTGACCTTTTAAAGATTCTACTAATTGCGATTTCGCTTCTTCGGCAGAAAGACTAGAAATAACTTCTAGTTGCTGCACTTGGCTTTTGTGCAATCTATCAATCTCCTCTTGCTTTTTTTCAAGCACATCTAATTTATGATTGTAATCATTTTCTTTTGCTTCAAGACTCTCGCTTAATTTTTTATTCTTGGCAAGTTCACTAGATATTTGAGATTCTTTATCCCTAATACGCTTTTCGGTTTCAGCCATTTTTTTATCGCGTGATAAAATGACTTTTTCATGCTCTGCTTTAAGCTCTAAAAATTTTTCTTTTGCTTGAAGAATCTTGTCTTTTTTAATTGACTCACCTTCACTATTAGCTTCCTTAAGTATTAAAGTAGCACTTTTTTTAGCTTCTTTTACAAGTTTTGAAGCATTGTTTTTTTCTAAGACTTTCGCTATAATAAAACCTAATATAAGCCCTAAAATTACCCCTCCTGCAATCAATATAATTGAGTTATCCATTATTGTGTTTAGTTGAATTAAATATATAAAAAAGCCTACACCAGTTTGAGATTTTGTATAAACTCCTTAAAAACAAGTTTAGGGCTAACAAGCTGATCAAGGATCTGCTCGAGGCAGCATGCTTTTACAACTTAAACTCACCCTTTTTAAAGAATTAACGTTGAGTTTATCAAAAATAAATAACTAATGTAGGCAGTAACTTTTTAGTTTATTTTAAAGAACGTTCAAGAGACTATATGAGATTGTAACAAACTGTTTAATGCATTTAGTTTTTCTTCTACATGCTCACTTACACTCTCTTTATCTATAGATTTCTGCTCTACTTGAGAAGCAAATTGTAAGGCACACATAGCCAATACATCTTGTTTATCTCGAACAGAATAACTTTGCTCAAATTGCTTAATCATTTCATCAATGTTTTTAGCTGCTTTTCGTAAGCCTTCTTCTTGACTTGCATCAATAGTTAAAGGGTATACTCGATTAGCTATAGACAGCTTTATTTTAAGCTTTTCTGACATTGAATTTCATGTTGCTTAATCTGATAATTGAGCAATACAATGATCAATATCTCTAATTAAGGCGTTTATTTTAAGCTTAGTTTCTCTTTTATTTTCGTCACTACCCAGTATTGAATTTGCCATTTTAAGGGCTTCATACTTTTCTTCCCAACCTGCTATGTGCAACTTTTGGTTTTGAATTTCTTGCTTTGAAACCTCTAATTCCTCATTCAATTTCAAGTTAGCAAGCTTCAAAAGCTCTAGTTTGTGTAATACCTTGCTAATTTTGTTTTCTAAAGAATCTACAATATCTTCAATATTACTCATTTGCAAATTTCAATACTTATCTCACAAAGTTAACATACCTACTTATAAATTACAATTGTTTTTTAATAAAATTTTAAATTTCTCGTTATTACCCAAAATCGGCACTACGGCTTGATTTTTGTTTTATTCTTTTGCACATTGATAACTAATTAATATTTTAGCGACAACTACTTTTATATGAGATTAATTCTGTCCCTTTTTCTAGCTTCTACCTTAATTATTAATGCCCAAAACAATTATCCGCAAGATTATTTCGGTTCACCATTAGAAATCCCTCTTGTTCTATCTGGAACTTTTGGCGAATTACGCTCCAACCATTTCCATTCTGGTTTGGATATTAAAACGCAACAGCGCGAAGGTTTGCATGTACTAGCTTGTGCCGATGGTTTTGTAAGCAGAATAAAACTGGCGCATTTTGGCTACGGGAAAGCTTTATACATAACCCACCCCAATGGCTACACAACCGTTTATGGGCATTTACAGAAATTTTCGCCCGAAATAGAAGCTTATATTAAGAAACAACAGTACGAAAAGGAATCGTATGAAATAGAATTGTTCCCAAGTGCCGAAACCTTACCGGTTACCAAAGGAAGTTTAGTTGCTTATAGTGGAAACACGGGTGGTTCAGGTGGTCCGCATTTGCATTTTGAAATTCGCGATAAAGAGGAACGCCCCATGAACCCCATGCTTTTTGGAATTGATATAATAGATTCTACAAAACCCGTAGTTGGCGGTATTTATGCTTATGCTTTAGATGAAAATTCAACCGTAAACAAATCGAATTCTAAACAAAAATTAAGATTGATTCCATTAAAAAGTGGCGATTATACAACCGAAAGTATCGAAGCCTATGGCAATATTGGTTTTGGTATTGAAACTACCGACAGACAAAACTTAGCGGCAAACTCAAACGGTGTTTACAACATTCAAACATTTTTAAATGGCAACCCTTATTTTGAAGTAGATTTTAGTGTGTTTTCTTTTGATGAATCGTCGTGCATCAATCAGTTTATAGACTATGAACATTACAGTAATAGCAGACAACGCATTCAAAAATTATTCAAAAAAAACAACCCGTTAAGCATCTTAAAACCTATAATAAATGATGGTTCTTTAACTATTAAAGATAGTACTGCTTCGGTTTATAAAATTCGGGTTTCCGATTTTAAAAATAACGAATCGTTTGTTACCATTAATATAAAAGGAAACAAATCCAATGTTTCAAATGCCAAAACAGAAAAAATTACACCTTATTATATTACCGCAAATCAAGCTACCAATTTAAAATCGGGCAACGTATCGGTCGATTTTTACCCAGATACCTTTTACGAGAATTTTTATATTGATTTTGATGTGAATGGTGATACGCTTACACTACATAAAGACGTGGTTCCTACCAGAAAAAATTTCACCATCAATTACGATATCAGCAATTACAAAGACGCCGACAAAGACAAATTGTTCATTGCACGATTGGTAGGCTATAAAAAATACCCTGTATACTCTTTTACAAAAAGAGAAGGTAACATATTATCCACTAGCACTAAAACATTGGGCACTTATGCACTTGCAACCGATACGGTAAAACCAACCATATCTCCTATAAATTTTAAAGACGGCCAATGGTTAAGCAATTATAGGTTTTTAAAAGTTAAAATAGATGATGCCCTTTCTGGAATTTCAAATTACCGGGGCACGATAAATGATAAATGGATTTTAATGGAATACGACTATAAAACCGACACACTTACTTACGATTTTAACGATGGGATTGTTACAGATACCAAGAACGATTTTAAGCTAATTGTAACCGATAATGTTGGAAATAGTACTACTTTTGAAGCAACATTTTTTAGAAAATAAAACTTAACAGCAACCATTTGAAAACAAAATTTCACGTTTTTATCATCTTTTTTTTATCGGTAATAGTTATTGGTTATTCGCAAACAGCTACTATAAAAGGGGTCATTTTAGACGAAACCAACACACCTATTGCAAACGTAAATATTAAAACGAATACCAAAGGAACGGTTACAAATTCCAATGGTTTTTATATCTTAGAAATTCCTGCAAACCAAGATGTTTCTATTGAATTTTCACATCTTTCCTATAAAAAAATAGTTAGCTCATTCAATTTAAAAAATGGCGAGGATTATGAATTTAATCCGGTTATGAGCACTTCCATAGAACAAATAGCTGCCGTAATAGTCACCAATAAACGCCAACGCGATGTAGAAGGCATTATTACCCTAAAACCCGAAACCATTCGTAAAATTCCTGGTGCTAATGCCGGTGTTGAAAACTTATTATTAACGCTTCCTGGAGTTAGCAACAACAACGAACTTAGTACACAATACTCGGTGCGTGGTGGTAATTATGATGAAAACTTAGTGTATGTAAACGATATTGAAGTGTACAGACCGTTTTTAGTACGTTCTGGACAACAAGAAGGATTGAGTTTTGTGAATACCGATATGGTACAGAACGTCGATTTTTCGGCAGGTGGTTTTCAAGCTAAATATGGAGATAAGCTTTCTTCCGTTTTAGATATCACTTATAAAAACCCGTATCAATTTGAAGTTAATGCCGATTTAAGCTTATTAGGCGGAAGTTTTTCCATTGAAAACATTAGCAAAGATTCTAAATTCTCTGGTATTATGGGGCTTCGCTATAGGGACAATAGTTTATTAGTAGATGCCAAAGAAACCGAAACCAATTTCAAGCCTTCGTTTGCCGATGCTCAAGCTTATTTCACTTATAAATTCACAAGCAAATTTCATTTAAGTTTTTTAGGAAATGCTTCCATAAACAAATATAATTACGAACCCCAAACACGACAAACCAATTTTGGTACCCTTGCAGACCCAATAGCGCTTTTGGTATTTTATGAAGGCCAGGAAAAAGACCGCTACCAAACCTATTTTGGCGCTTTTAAAGGAACTTATTTTGCTAACGATGATTTAACTTTAAAACTTATAGCATCAAGGTACTATACTACAGAAGAAGAGTATTTTGATATTTTGGCACAATACAGATTGGGAGAAGTCAATTCAAATATAGGTGATGAAAATTTAGGCGAAGTTGAATTTAGTAGAGGTGTTGGCAGTCAATTAAACCACGGAAGAAACGATTTAGATGCCTTAATTACCAATATGGAGCATAAAGGTGATTTCAGTATTAATGATAATCGTTTTGAATGGTCGGTTAAATACACCAACGAAGATATTCGCGACCGTTTGGTAGAATGGGAAGTTATAGATTCTGCAGGATTTTCAATAAGGCCTCCAAAAACAATTCCCGCAAACGAGCAACCATATGTACCTTATAGCGGTCCGCTAGAACCATTTACAAATGTAAGAGCTACCAATTACACACAAATAAACCGACTGCAAGCCTACGCACAATGGAGCAAGCGTGCTACTTTAGGTAGTAACGATGTTTGGTACAATGCAGGCGTTCGTGTTCATAATTGGACAGTAAGTGGTGATGGTATTTCATCAACAAATCAAACCGTATTTAGTCCGCGTGCACAATTCGCTATCAAACCTTATTGGGAAAAAGATATGCTTTTTAGAATAGCGGCGGGTATTTACTACCAACCGCCTTTTTACAGAGAACTTCGTGATGCCGATGGTGTGGTGCAGCCCAATGTAAAAGCACAAAAATCATTTCACTTTGTTTTAGGAAACGATTATAGTTTTAAAATGTGGGATCGCCCTTTTAAACTGACTTCTGAGGCTTATTACAAAAACCTTTCGGATGTAAACCCATATACTTTGGAGAATGTACGCATTCGGTATGCAGCCAACAATAATGCGAAAGCGTATGCGTATGGTTTAGATATGCGGTTGAATGGAGAGTTTGTACCTGGAACTGAATCGTGGTTTAGTTTTGGCTATTTAAAAACGGAAGAAAATATTGATGGCAAAGGCTATATTGCACGCCCTACAGACCAACGTTTAAAGTTTGCCGCTTTGTTTCAAGATTATGTACCCAATGTGCCTAATATGAAACTGTATTTAAACCTAGTTTACAACACCGGTTTACCGGGAGGTTCTCCAAGTTATGCCGACCCATACGAATACCAAAACCGTTTACCCGATTACAAACGTGCCGATTTAGGTTTACAATTGGTTTTAGTGGATGCTAAAAAGCAATTTAAAAGCGGTTGGAAAAAACCATTCAAAGAGCTCTCTTTTGGGTTTGAAATTTATAACATATTTGATGTACAAAACTCCATTACAAATACTTGGGTGCGCGATGTGTACACAAAACGCCAATATGCCATTCCAAATTATTTAACACCTAGGGTTTTTAACGTGAGAACTACTATGAAGTTTTAAGGTATTTGTTTTATCGTGCTTTATGAGTTCTTGTTATAACATATCGTATGTCGTAAATATCAATAGAAGCCGTCGATACAACTTTAACAATACCACCGTTTGCTTGCCAAGTACCTAGGGTATAGGCATTAAAAGAACTTAAATAATAATGCTCAACATCATTACCTTTATTTAACACAAAATCTCTTTTGTAAATCTCACCTACGGGCGCACCAATATCTATTGTTAAAGTCAGTCTAGACTCTGAAGTAGTGTTAGGTCTTGCTTTAAATTCAATTACAATATTAATGCCATCACCATCTCTTCCTGTAATAGTAGAACTAGTTGAATCATAAAACGTCGTTACATCTATTGGTTTTTGACTATCCCTAACAACATCTGCATCATTTGGTAAAGTAAGTTTGGTAGTACTAACAACAAATGGACTAGCAGAAGTATAAGTCCCGTCAACATAATCAGCCCATCCTGTGTAATCATTAGCCGTATTTCCTGCACTAAGTTTCACCCAACTTGCACCATCGTAAAAACAGAAAGTACTTTCATCAGTATCAAAAATCAACAAACCCACTGCCGGAGTTGCTATTAAATTACGCTGTGCCGTAGTCATTCTAGGAATTAACAAACCTTGAGTCGTTGATGATACATCCAATACTGAAGAAGGATCAGGTACTGTTGTTCCTATACCTACTTGTGAATAAATACTTTGTTGTAAAAAAAATAAAATGGAAATGCCTATAGAAATTCTTAAAAATCTACTCATAGTAATGATTTAGGGAGTTTGTTTTTTGTGAGAGACTAAAAATATTTAATGCAATTTATCAAAAATACCGATGAAAAACAATTTTCAAAGGATTAAAAGCACAAAATAAAAAATGCTTGTTTTTTGTTTCAATTGGATTTAAATAGAAAAATCCTTTAAAACTTCAACCAAATAATCTATTTCTTCTTTCGTATTATAAATACTAAATGAAAACCGAATGGATGGTTTTTGCAAATCTTCAGCATTTAAAATTTCGGTTAATACATGGGAGTTTTGGTTGCTTCCACTTTGGCAAGCACTTCCTTTTGAGCAGGCTATACCTTTTAAATCCAATTGAAACAATAACATGGCTGCTTTTTTTGGCGGTATGGGCAAACATACATTTACTAAGGTGTAGGTGCTTTTTTCCATATCACCAGACTTTCCATTAAAGGTGGCATTGGGTATGTTGGTTTCAATGTTATGTATAAAATATTGCTTTAGCCCTTTTATATAGGCAGCTTCTTTTTCAAGGTTTTCGTAAGCACTTTTTAAAGCTATTTCCATACCTACAATATTATGAACACTTTCTGTACCTGCACGTAAACCACGCTCCTGCTCGCCTCCAAAAATCAAGGGTTTCAAGCCCGAATTTTTTCTAATAAATGCAAAACCAACTCCTTTTGGCCCATGAAACTTATGTGCTGCGCCAGTTATAAAATCAACTTGTGTAGCTTGCAAGTCCAGTTTATAATGCCCTACCGATTGTACCGTATCACTATGAAACAAAGCGTTATTAGCTTTGCATAAGCTGGCAACACGTTCTAAATTTAATACATTACCAATTTCATTATTAATGTGCATTAAGCTTACTAGTGTTTTGCTTTCACTTTTTAATAAAGTTTCTAAATGCAAATAATCAATTTTTCCATTTGGCTTTAAATCGACATAACTAACCGAAATTTTATAATCTTTAACCAACTGGTCTACAGTATGTAAAACCGCATGATGCTCAATTTTAGAAGTAATAATGTGCGTTACTTTTAAATCCCTAACGGCACTTAATAAGATTAAATTATCAGCCTCGGTGCCCCCAGATGTAAAAATAATTTCACTAGCTGAAACATTCAAATAGCTTGCAACGGCTTTTCTTGATTTTTCAATCAATACTTTTGATGATCTGCCAAAACTATGTGATGATGAAGCATTTCCATAGTTAGTTTTCATTACTTCTACCATAGAAGCTATAACCTCATCTCTTATTTGCGTAGTAGCAGCATTATCAAAATAAACCTGTTGCATATGTCTTTTTTAGACTGCAAAAATACTTAGAATAAAATTATTATTAATATGCTACGTTATAATTAACAATTCGTTTATTTTTGCCTAAAACCCAAACCTAATGCGTAAGTTATTATTTGTTTCTTGTATTTGTTTTTTTAGTTTTTATACTTGTGATGACGGAGATGTCTTAGATATTGAATTTGATTTTGATGAAACATTTCAAGTATGCGGAACAAACGATTTGGTTTTCTACAAAACAAAAAGCGATCCATCGGAATCTTTATCGATAATTATAGCCAATTTAACACTTGAAGAATTACTTGATGTTGACGAAACCGGTGTATACGAAGCCGATTTTAGCTTAAGTACTACAAACACATTTAATTATATAACATACAGTAATGCTACGCTACCTAATAATTTGTTTTGTAACGACATCCCTCTTTCTGAAATAAAAATCATTAAAGATTTAGAAAGCACCAGTGGAAATGTACATATAAAAACAGTATTGACTGAAGATGACAACGATGGCATTCCTGCTGCTTTAGAAGATGTTAATGGTAATGGCGATTTAACCGACGATGACACTGATGGCGATGGAATTCCTAATTATTTAGATGAAGACGACGATGGTGACAATGTACTTACCAAAAATGAAAAACCAGACCCGAATGGAGACGGTAATTTAAGCGATGCCTTGGATACCGATGGAGACGGCATACCAAATTATTTAGACGATGATGACGATGGTGATGGCGTAAAAACCCGTGATGAAGAAAATGAATCTCAAGATCAAAACCCATCAAACGATACAAGTTTAAACGGTATTGCCGATTATTTAAATATTGAAGTAGCAACCACGGTACCAGCAACAGCATACAGGGAACATACTATTTACAAAACCTATTTGGTAACACTTACCGTCTCTAATTTCGATTTACAAATAATATCCCTAGATGTTTTTGATTTTGGTGTTTTAGCAAATAGTGCTTTATCAACTTCTAGAAAAGAAACACCCAATTTCAACTAATTATTGGGAACATTTTGGTAAATGTAAACCTCGGTAGCTCCAACACCGTATTTTTGGTAGTTGGCATCGTAGAATTTCACGTTATTGTAGCGCCCAAAAAGGTATTCTAACTCAACTTTTAGCACACCTTCGCCTACGCCATGAATAAAAACTATTTTTTGAATGCGTTTTGAAATAGCAAAATCCAATTGGCGTTTCGCGGTATCCAGTTGCAGTGTTAGCATGTCGTGATTACTCATTCCCCTTGATGATTTTACCAATTGGTTGATGTGTAAATCGACTTCCATAGTAGGCTCAAAACGCTCTTTAGGTTTGGTTTTTGGCTGCTTTCTTTTGGCTGATTGTTCCTTCTCTTTTTTAGCCGAATTTATGCCCGCATACGAAAGCATGTCTTTATTAATAACGTTTTTTGAAGTCTGTTTTACCAATTCTTCACTTTCAAAATCAAGCAAAAAACCATCCGTAGTTTCAATTGAAATAGTATTACCCACTATTCTTTTCACAACACCTTGCATCGCTTCATCCAAAACCAAAACTTTGTCACCTACTTCAAAAATCATCATTATTAATTTTTATCATTATTCAAATCTTCATCCTCACTTTTACTTGGAATGGTTTTAGAAATTCTATAAATCCCAACCATAAGAATCACGATACCTCCAATTAAAACATATTGGTTTTGCTCTGTTCCTGTTTTAGCATAAATAGCAACAATAGCACCAAGTACTATTATTATATAGTTAAAATATTTCATTATTAACATGTAAATTTAGAACCCTAAATTACAATAATTTATTATAAAATTAAGAACCTACACATTAGATTAAAGCTTCTATTTTACTCGATTAAAGTCTATTTATAACGATTAAAATATAAATACGTAAGTTTTTTATTCTGAAATTATTATATTTGATTGAATTAATTACTTATTGCCCCATGAAGTACAAATCTTTTATTTCACTCTTAATTTATTCAAAACTTAAAAAGTTATCTAAACCACTTGCAGGGTTGGTAATATTTTTGTCTTTTGTTGATATTAGTTTTTCCCAAGATTTGTATATAGGCAATAACACATATCTATATGCCAAAGATGTTGTAGTAACCGTTACTAACGACATTAGGTTAGAAACCCCAACCTCAAACTTATATTTTAGAGGAGATGCCCAACTCTATCAAATTTCAGATGTAAAGAATTCTGATGCTGGCAATCTCTCGATATATCAAAACCAAACAACAAATATTTATGAATACAACTATTGGTGTTCTCCTGTTGGTGTTAGTGTTGATGGCACTACAAAAAAGAACGTCGCCTTTAACGGCTCCAATATATACGACCCCGTAGATGCTACAGATTTAGCCAATGTAAATTCAACTCCCTATTTATACACGACAGCATATAACGGAACTGCTACAGAATTATCCAGTTATTGGATGTATACATTAAAAGACGGTGAAGGTTACTATAATTGGAATAGAATTTCAAATACAGGAGATGTTGGCACAGGCTACGGATTTACACTAAAAGGTAGCCCCAATATTAATAATGTTTTAGATTTTAGAGGCAGACCAAATAATGGCACCATTACGGTTAGTTGCTCCTTTGATGGTGTTGATAACCAACCAAATTCCGGTACTCTTAATTATGCCGAAACCTTAACTGGCAATCCATATCCTTCTGCTTTAGATTTAAAACTATTTCTTATCCATCCCAACAATGTTGCAGATTTAAGTGGTGAAATATTTTTCTGGGAACAAAAACAAAAAAACTCCCATTATTTAGCTGATTATGAAGGAGGCTATGGTATTTATGCGCCTGGAGATCCTTTAGATTTATTAGATAATGGAACATATACTAGTGCTCCTTTTGAAAATTATAATGGAGATGGAAGCACCAATGATACCACAACAGGAAACACAGCCGATTTTAGTGGCAATAACCAAAGACGCTTTGCTGCTATTGGACAAGGGTTTATAATTGCCAGCAATGTTAATGGTGGTGATGCCATTTTTGAAAATTCAATGCGCGTATATCTTCCGGAGGATTCTACACCTTCTGGTGACGGCTCAATTTTTGCTAAAAACAAAAACTTGAAGAACAATACTTCAAAAGAAAAAATCATTCCTCAATCCAACAATGGTGTAGATTATAATGCCATTGTTAAACAACCAACTATCATTCCCGAAATAAAACTTCATACACATATTGACAATACATTTTATAAGGAAAATGTAATAGCATTTAGAAAAAGTACCCCTAATAACAATGTGTACAATAAATTTTTTGATGCTAGAAATATCAATGAATTGAACACTGACGCCTATTTAGTTTCTAGCGACAAACAATTAGTTGTCAAATCCATTAATTATGCCCAAGATGTTAAAATACCTTTTGGATTAAAAACCAACAAAGCAAATTCGGATTTTAGCATTTCTATAAACACATTAAAAGAAACACCCGAAAGTCTTGAAGTTTATGTTTTTGATAAACTTACCAATTCATATACTGACATTGTAAATGGAACTTTTAATATAAAGCTTCCAAAAGGCACTTATAATGACCGTTTTGAAATTACTTTTACCAAAAACACATTAAGCACTGATTTTGAAGAATTTAAAACCATTAAGGTATATCATAACAATAACAGTTCTAAACTAACCATAAACAATCCAAAAGCCTTAATTGTAGATGGTTTTGAGCTATATGATGTTACAGGCAAACTTGTTCTTAATAAAAAAACACGTTCTAAAGAAACCACACAATCTTACTCTACAAAAAGTTTAAGCGATGGTGTATATATTGTAAATATACTATTAGAAAACGACCAGGTTTTTAGTAAAAAAATTATTGTTGGCGGTAAAAAATAACGGTAACAAAAACCAACAACACTCTATAATTTTAATAAATTTGAAAAAACTAAAAATTATAGTATGTCTTCTTTAGACGATTACATGTTACCTTGTTTAAACAAAAAGTTTTTTGGTTTTGAATGTATGGGTTGTGGTTTTCAACGGTCCATTAGTCTTATACTTCATGGTGAATTTGTTGAGGCTTTTTATATGTATCCGGCTATTTATACATTATTATTACTTTTTGCAATTATAACTTTAAATTTTTTCAAAAATTTTAAAAATGCTAATGCAATAATTTTTATTTTGGCTGTTTTAAATGCCATAGTAATTATTGCCAATTTTATAATAAAAACATTTCTAATCTAACAAAAATTTTATGGAACAACAAAAACTACCAAATTCAACGCTCATTTTAGTATTCGGAATCTTATCAATAGTTACCTGTTGTTGTTATGGTATTATTGGTTTAGCATTAGGTATTACAGCTATTATATTAGCTTCTAAAGCAACGCAACTTTATATAGCAAACCCAGAAATTTATACCGGATATTCGAATGTAAAAACAGGAAAAATACTTGCTATTATTGGTATTGTACTAAGTGTTTTATATTTAATTTTTGTAGTTTGGATTATATCTGTTTTTGGATGGGAAGCTATGCAAGATCAAGAATTAATGCAAGAAAGAATGCGTGAATTTATGGGACAATAAACCTTATATACAAACAATAAAAAAGCGACCAAATGGTCGCTTTTTTATTGTTTCAACTTTACAAGTTTACTTTTCAAACTGTTTGAGTGTTTTTGTTATAATAGATACACAATCCAACAGTTGTTCTTTTGTCATGACCAATGGTGGTGCAAAACGAATGATATTACCATGGGTTGGTTTTGCTAATAACCCATTATCACGTAATGCCAAACAAATATTCCAAGCGGTATCGCCATCTTCAGTATCGTTGATAACTATAGCGTTTAACAAACCTTTACCCCTTACTAAATTTACAATACTGCTTGTTTCAATATACTTATTTAATTCACTTCTAAACAAATTCCCTAAGGTTTCAGCATTTTCTGCAAGATTTTCATCCCTAATTACTTCAAGTGCCGCTATTGCAACTGCCGCAGCCATGGGATTACCTCCAAAAGTACTACCATGTGTTCCCGGAGTTAACACACCCATAATATTATTATTTGCCAAAGCTGCACTTACCGGATAAACACCGCCACTCAAAGCCTTACCTAAAATTAAAATATCGGGTTTAACATTTTCATGATCTACGGCTAACAGTTTACCTGTTCTTGCTATTCCCGTTTGTATTTCATCTGCAATAAACAAAACATTATGCTGTTCACATAAGGCTTTTGCTTGTCTCAAATACCCTTCACTCGGTACATATACCCCTGCTTCACCTTGTATAGGTTCTACCAAAAAACCTGCAATATTTTTGTTGCTTTTTAATACGGTTTCAAGAGCTTCTAAATCATCAAAATCGATATTAATAAAACCATTGGAATAGGGGCCAAAATTCTTGTTGGCAGTTTCATCACTTGAAAATGAAACAATGGTCGTAGTACGTCCATGAAAATTTTTGTTGCAAACAATAATTTTAGCTTCATTCTCCTCAATACCCTTAACTTCATAGCCCCATTTTCTACAAAGCTTAATAGCAGCTTCTACGGCTTCTGCACCAGAATTCATTGGCAATAATTTATCATAACCAAAATATTCACAGGCAAATTTCTCGTATTTCCCAAGCACATTATTATGAAATGCTCTAGATGTTAAGGTTAATGTTTGTGCTTGTTTAATTAATGCATTTACAATTTTTGGATGACAATGCCCTTGGTTTACAGCTGAATATGCTGATAAAAAATCGTAATACTTTTTTTCGTTTACATCCCAAACAAAGACACCTTCGCCTTTACTTAAAACTACGGGTAAAGGATGGTATGTGTTTGATCCGTAACGTTTTTCTAAATCTATCGCTTGTTGCGAAGTTAATTGTTCTAAAATAGCCATTTTAAATAAAAATTTAAATTGATAAAATAACCATTCCTACTGTACCTTTATTCTTCCGAAAGTGTTCGAAAAAGCAGCGTGGGAGAGAAATCATCCCCAGATAGAGGCGCAAGTTAGTGAATATTCTTTGTAGTTACAAAGTTGCAAAGTCACAAAGTTTTGAAAGTGAATTATGATAAAAAATATCGAAAACCATTCACTTTAATATCCATATAAAAATGCTAAATAAATTAAAAATCGTTAATCAAAAATCGTAAATCGTAAATCCTTTCATTACTTTTGCAGCATGTCAAAAAGAACGAAAAAACAAGCGTTTACAAACGTTGAAGTTTTAGATGCAGGTGCTAAAGGAAAAACCATTGCCAAAGCACCCGATGGAAAGGTTATATTTCTATCCAATACCGTACCCGGTGATGTGGTAGATGTGCAAACATTTAAAGCCCGTAAAGCCTATTACGAAGCGAAAGCCACCGTATTTCATAAATTATCCGATAAAAGAACGACTCCTGCATGCGAACATTTTGGCGTTTGTGGAGGTTGCAAGTGGCAAGATATGGGCTATGAACATCAACTATATTATAAACAAAAAGAAGTCACCAATAATTTAACCCGTATTGGTCATATTGAATTGCCAGAGATTACGCCTATTTTAGGCTCAGCCAATCAATATTTCTACCGAAATAAAATGGAATTTTCATTTAGTGATAGTCGTTGGTTAACGTTGGAAGAAGTTCAATCGGATGCCGATTTGGGTGATAGAAATGCTTTAGGTTTCCATATTCCTGGTATGTGGGACAAAATTTTGGACATTAAAAAATGCCATTTACAAGCAGATCCTTCAAACGCTATTAGAAATGCGGTGAAGCAATTTGCGCTTGATAATAATTTTGAATTTTTCAACACACGCAATCAAACAGGCTTATTAAGAACCATGATGATTCGTACGTCTACAACCGGCGATGTGATGGTGGTCATTCAATTCTACAAAGAAGATAAATCCAAGCGCGTTATGTTATTGGATTTTCTTGCTGAAACATTTCCGCAGATAACCTCATTACAATACATCATCAACGAAAAAGCAAACGATACCATTTACGATCAAGAAGTGATTTGTTATAAAGGTGAAGACCACATTTTTGAAGAAATGGAAGGTTTGAAATTCAAAATAAATGCCAAATCGTTTTATCAAACAAATTCCGACCAAGCGTTTGAACTCTATAAAATAACAAGAAACTTTGCTGGTTTAACAGGAGACGAGCTGGTTTACGATTTATATACGGGCACAGGCACCATTGCGCAATTTGTGGCAAAACAAGCCAAAAAAGTAATTGGTGTAGAAGCTGTTCCTGATGCTATTACTGCTGCTAAAGAAAATGCACAATTAAATAACATTAATAACGTTGAATTCTTTGTAGGCGATATGAAACATGTTTTTAATAACGCATTTATAGCTGCGCACGGGCAACCAGATGTTATTATTACCGACCCACCTCGAGACGGCATGCATAAAGATGTGGTGCAACAAATATTAAATATTGCCCCTAAAAAAGTAGTGTATGTAAGTTGTAATAGCGCTACCCAAGCTAGAGATTTAGAGCTAATGGACACTATGTATAAAGTAACAAAAACGCAGGCTGTTGATATGTTTCCGCAAACATTTCATGTTGAAAACGTGGTGCTATTAGAAAAGCGTTAAGTTGTTTGTCGTGGAGTCGTTTTTAACTGGCTTTCAACTTAACAACATACAACTTAACAACAAACAATAAAGAGATTAATGAAAAGAACAAGTTTACTTTTATTATTATTAACCTTCGTTGGAATAGGCATTACAATAGGTTGCGAACCCGATGACATTTGTTCAGCAAGTACCCCAACGACCCCTAGCCTAATCATTGATACTTATGATGTTGATAACCCCGACAACAAAAAAGCGGTTACCAAATTGCTAATTGGAGGTATTGGTAACGATTTTACATTAACAAACGGTATTGTATCGGCAACGCAAATAGTTCTACCATTAAAAACCGATGCCAACACTACACAATATGCATTTATAAAGGACGCTTTTGTAAATAATAACGGCACCCCAGATGATACAAGTGATGATTATTATGATGGCAATACCGATATTGTCACCATTAATTATTCCAGAGAAGAAGTGTATGTATCGCGTGCCTGTGGCTATAAAACCATTTATAGAAATGTAACTTTTACCATAGAACCTGATAGCGATAATTGGATAAAATCTAGACAACCTTTAAACGACAACCAATCTGTAGAAGATGAAACAGAAACACATTATAATATATTTCATTAGTAGCTTAGCCTATATGGTTTTGTTTTCTGTGTCTTTAAACGCTCAAAACGATAGCATTGCAAATACCGTTAAAGATTCCATAAAAATTAAAGAAAAATACGGACTCCGAATCGGTGGTGACATTGGCAAACTAGTCCGTTCTTTTGTAGATGATGATTATACAGGTTTTGAAGTTTCTGGCGATTTCCGATTAAAAAAACGCTTATACATTGCTGGAGAATTAGGAATTGAAGAAAAAAACACCACCACCGATTATTTAAATGTTACCACTAGCGGAAGTTACATTAAAGCCGGAATAGACTATAATTTATATCAAAATTGGTTAGATATGGATAACATGATTTACGCAGGTTTTCGTGTTGGTGCCAGTACATTTAACCAAAAACTTAATAGCTACACAATTTATAATACCGATCCGTATTGGTCACCACAATTTTCATCATCAGACTTGCAAGAGTTTAATGGTTTAACTGCCTTTTGGGGAGAACTTATTTTAGGTATAAAAACCCAGCTATTAACCAACCTATATCTTTGTTTAAACGTGCAACTTAAAGTTTTGGCAAGCGAAACCGAACCCAATAATTTTGAGAATGTTTATATCCCAGGATTTAATAAAACCTATGATAGTACTGGCATAGGTGCAGGTTATAGTTATACGCTTTCATACAGAATTCCGCTTTATAAGAAGGATAAGTAAACTTATTTAGTTACAAAATTATAAGCATCAAAATCTCTATTAATTTTAAAACGAATAGGGAAATTAAAATAGCAATCCGAAGGTTCACCATTTTTAAGAGCGGGTTCAATTTTATATGGTAAATCATTTAATAGTTTTTCAATCTCATTTGCAAAATAAGGATTAGGAGAACTAACCTTTAAATCAACTATTTTACCTAGAGAATCTATCTTGAAACTAGATTTAATCCAAATACTATTTGATAATTTTGTTTTATTTCTCAAATTCGTATTAAAATTTCTTTTTACAAAGAAGAAAAAGGAATCACCGTTACACTTGCTTAAGTCCTTGGAACTCTTTGATTTTTCACAACCTTTAACTATAGGAAACCTAAAAGTTTCAGGACACAGCTCTGACGTAAATCTATATATGTTTTTGTCTTCTAATTTCTCTAAAAGAGTGTAGGAATAAATATTCAATAAATCTTTGTTTGTAATGTTATAATTGGCTACCGGATATCTTTTTAAAATACTACAAAGCTTTAGGTTAAGTTCCCTGTCTTTTATATTATTCCAAACATTTATGTACCTCCCTTTCTTATCTAATTCAAAATAAATTCTTACTGATTTTTGACTTAACGATTTAAAATCCTCGGTTTTCAAATTATTCTTAAAATAAATACTTAAATCAGTAGTTTTAGGATATTCAATAACTAATGGTTCTGATTTTAATGTTTCACTCAAACTATCTTTTGGTTCAACAAATAGTACTATAGACGATTTCACTTCTCTAGAAATAGGTTTTCCATTACGGGTAGCTGGCGCTATTGGTTTTGGCAATAATTTTAAAACCCTGTCTAATTCTTCTTTTAAAACTTTAGTTGGCGCATTACTGTTGTTTGCTGTAATTTCACCTTTAACATCTATAGTGAATTTTGGTTGTAAAATTAGTTGACCTGAACTTTTAAAGTCTTGAATAATTTCTGGATTCATATTATCCGCAATAAAGGATTCTAATATTCTATAATTACATGTTGAAAGATTAGAATGATTGTTTATGAGATCGCAGCCATCATAAACAGGTTCTTTATCATAAATCAGGAATGTGCTGCAGTTTATTATGGCACTATTATTAAAACTTGAAATAATTTGAAGCTTATAATTATATAGTCCTCGATTATCGGGGAATTTTATTTTTTTCAAGTCATAATTTCTAAAAGCCTTTTCTATTTCATTATTTAATTCCCCATATTGAGAGTTTGCTTTAACGCTTATAATTTTAAGGTTTTTTGTAAATTGAAATGACAAAATTATTCGCTTATTATCTTCAATTGTGTCTTTAAATTTTATTGCTTTCAGCAATTCTAAATTTATATTTTCTCTAAAATATAGGGAAAGTTCATTAGTTGGTGAAGGTTTTCCAAAATAATCAAACCATTCATGTTTATTTAATTCAGTTTGAGAAAAAATTTTAATAGTAGATAGTAAAAGTAGAACTACAATTAGTTGTTTCATTTTATATTTGATACAATTCGATTTTTAAAAATAAAAAAAAACTTACATGAATCATTAAAAACTACGATATAAAATTTAATTATATTTGCATTAAATTTTCAATAGTAAGTAATGCCTAAAAACACATACAAAATAGCCGTTATTCAATTAAACCTGAACGACAAACCCGAAAATAATCTTAAGAAATGCATCCAATGGGTAAAAGACGCCGCTAAACAAGGTGCCGAAGTTATCTCGTTACCAGAATTATATAGCAGTCATTATTTTTGCCAAAGTGAAGATGTTGATAATTTTTCACTTGCCGAACCTCTATACAGCACATCATTTATTGCTTTTAGCGAATTGGCTAAAGAATTAGGCGTGGTTATTATAGTGCCATTTTTCGAAAAAAGAATGGCTGGTGTTTACCACAATAGTGCTTACATTATTGATACCGATGGCACAGAAGCTGGTTTGTATAGAAAAATGCACATTCCAGACGATCCGCATTTTTACGAAAAATTTTATTTTACTCCGGGAGATATTGGGTTTAAATCATTTCCAACTAAAAAAGGAAATATTGGGACTTTAATTTGTTGGGATCAATGGTATCCAGAAGCGGCGCGTTTAACCGCTTTACAAGGAGCCGAAGTGCTTTTCTACCCTACCGCTATTGGTTGGCATCCACAAGAAAAAGCACAATATGGCGAAAACCAACAAGGTGCTTGGATGAATGTGATGCGTGGGCATGCTGTTGCAAACGGTATTTACGTAGCCGCTGCCAATAGAATTGGATTGGAAAAATACTTACCAGATACAAATGGTATTGAATTTTGGGGCTCATCGTTTATTGTGGGTCCTCAAGGTGAAATTTTAGCACAAGCTTCGATTGATAAAGAAGAAATTTTAATAGCTGAAGTCGATTTAAGTTTACAAGAAAACGTTCGCCAAAACTGGCCCTTTTTACGCGACAGACGTATTGATAAATATGGAGAAATCACTAAAAGAGCTATCGATTAAATTTAAATCCAAAAAATAAATTCCAAATTCCAATAATTTTAAAAATGAAAAATGACTGGATATTTCCTGCCGAATGGGAAAAACAACAAGGTATTTTATTATGTTTTCCACATAACGGTAACGATTGGCCAGGGAAATACGAAGCGGTACAATGGGCATTTGTTGAGTTTATAAAAAAAGTTGCTTCGGTTGAAGAAGTGATACTTTTAGTTGCCGATGAAAAACTAAAAAACAAAGTAACCGGCATGCTTGAAAAGGCACATGTTCAGTTAAAAAATGTGTCTTTTATCATTCATAAAACCAATCGCAGTTGGATGCGTGATTCTGGGCCTATTGTCGTAAAAAATGGTATTTCAAGAAAAGCCATCAACTTCAATTTTAATGGTTGGGCAAAATATACTAACTATAAATTAGATAAACATGTACCTTCAAAAGTAGCTGAATTTTTAAATATTCCTTTAGAACAAGCTACTCATAATGGCAAACCTGTGATTTTAGAAGGCGGTGCTATTGACGTTAACGGAAAAGGAACGTTGTTAACTTCTGAAGAATGTTTACTGCACCCAACGGTACAGGTTAGAAATGAAGGTTTTACCAAACAAGATTACGAAGCTGTTTTTAAAGAATATTTAGGAGTTACCAATGTTATTTGGCTTGGAAATGGCATAGAAGGAGATGATACGCACGGACATATAGATGATTTGGCTCGTTTTGCAAATGACGATACCATCATTACTGTTGTGGAAGATAATCCAAAAGATGCCAATTACAAACCACTTCAAGATAATTTAAAGCGTTTGCAAGCTTCTGTTTTAGAGAATGGCAAACAACCAAAAATTGTTATCTTACCAATGCCTAAACGCTTAGATTTTGATGGTATTAGGATTCCTGCAAGTTATGCCAACTTTTTAATATTGAACAAAACTGTTTTAGTACCTACTTTTAATGACGCTAAGGACCGTATTGCACTAAATATAATTGCTGATTGCTTCCCCGATAGGGAAATTATTGGAATTGCTGCAACCGATTTTATTTGGGGATTTGGTACGTTGCATTGTTTAAGCCAACAGATACCTAAATAATTTTATTAAAAAAGACCTTTAGTTTTCTGCTTTCAATACTTCAATATGGCTTTATAAAAGCAACAATATCTTGTCTTAATATTACAGGATTTGTGCGCTCACTTTATGTCACCTATGCACCAACTGCACAAGCAAAATTTAAAGCTACTTGGAACTTAACTCTATTTTTAAACTGACTTATTAAAGACTCTAAGAACGAATCCCCTGTTCAAGCGGTATCAATCACTTTTATTGTACAACCACTACAATAATGAAATTTGTCACCAGACAACATCTTTAGTAATTAAACCATATTCTTAATAATAGTTCTCGATGCTTTAAATAAAGCAGGGAGTTAGTTTTTTTGTATTCCTCAGAATTTTAAATTTTCATCATTCTGTTAATAAAATGTCAATATCTAAGTAGTATTAATTCGTTGATAAAAAATAAAAAAGTAGTTACTTTATAAAAAAACCAACCAACAATGAAAATAATACTACCATTTACATTAAAAATCAATTTCTATTTATTTATTTTTTCTTTATTTCTATCATTTTCAAATGGTTACTCTCAAGATCAGGATATCAATATTAGAGGGAATGCCATTACAATTTTAAACAATGATACGAACCCTAGCCTTTCCGATAATACTGACTTTGGAAGTTCTTCTTTAGGTGTAAATGTTGTAAAAACTTTTGAAATTCAGAATACGTACCCAAATGGCAACCCTAACAAGAACGAATTAACGATTAATAGTATTTCAGTTTCTGGAACAAATGCTGGTGAATTTTTGATAAACAGTTCCATTACAACTATTTCAAGAAATAATAGTAGCACCTTTACAATAACCTTTAGGCCAAGTGCAGCTGGGTTAAGAACAGCTAGAGTAACTATATCAAGCAACGACCCTGATGAAAACCCTTATATTTATACCATCCAAGGAACAGGAGTTTTGCCAACACCCGAGATAAACATAACAGGTAAAGGCAATTCCATTGCAAGCGGTGATGGTTCGCCCAGTACCACGGACGGAACCAATTTTGGAACCATCGCTACGGGAACCTCTTTTAACCAGCAATTCATTATCCAAAACACTGTTGGGAACACAACATTAGCTTTAACAGGATCACCTATTGTCAATATTACCGGTGATAGCGAATTTTCAATTGCAGTGCAACCCGCCTCAAATAGCATCAATGGCGTAAACAGCTTAAACTTTTCAGTAGAATATAACCCGCTAACAGATGGCACACACGCTGCGATAATAAGCATTGACAATAACGACAGCAATGAAAACCCTTATACATTTACCGTTCAGGGAACTTCCGTATCCCCTGCTCCTGAAATTAATGTGACCGGGAATGGTTCCAGTATTGCCGATGGGGACCTGTACCCCAGTACATTCAACAATACCAATTTCGGCTCTGTAAATATTGGCAATACGTCCACTAAAGTCTACAACATACACAATACGGGAGTTAGCCCTTTAAGCATTTCCGATATCAGCTTATCCAATACCACCGATTTTCAAATTGTGGGAACACCCTATAGCGCTTCGGTCAGTCCTGGCGGAAATACCCAATTCAGTATTCGATATACAGGAACTTCCGGCAAACATTCTTCTACGGTAACTATTGAAAGTGATGATAGTGATGAAGGTACCTATACATTTGTTATCCGTGGGTCCTCAAAAGCGACCGGAGATACTGGGCTTTGGACCGTTACGAACATAACCGCGAACTCGCAATTGAACAACCCTTACGAGATAACCTATTTTACCGATGGCTATTTATGGGTCACCGAACGTACTAGCAAAAAAATAGTCAGGGTCAATTCTGTAGGTACCGGCAATACCAAAACGGACATGATAAACCTTTCCGGTTCCGTTTATCAAACGGGAGGACAAGATGGTTTGATGGGTATGGCCATCCATCCAGATTTAATGGCCAATCCAGGCACTGCTACGAATAATTATGTTTATGTTGCATATACGTTTTCTTCTAATGGTGCTGACAGCGGCAGAAAGTTAAGAATTGCCAGGTTGCTCTATAGCAACACGACTAAAACCCTTGCCGTAGATACCTCGCTCGACACCAATGGTAAAATTATAGAAATACCCCATGCCAGTAACGACCATAATTCTGGAAGGTTGATAATTGGCCCTGATCTAAAATTATACTATACCATTGGAGATCAAGGTGCCAACCAATTTGGAAATGCCTGTAACCCTATAGAATCCCAAAGTTTGCCGGCCTCACCTTCAGATTATAGCGTTTATAAAGGAAAGGTCTTACGTTTAAATTTAGACGGTACCGTTCCTTCCGACAACCCATCTCTGAACGGCGTTAAAAGCCACGTTTATACTTATGGACACAGAAATACGCAAGGCATCATCTTTGGTTCCAATGGAAAACTGTACGCCTCGGAACATGGCGCTAAAGTAGATGATGAACTGAACATTATCACTGCCGGTAAAAACTATGGATGGCCACATATTGCTGGCTACTATGATAATCTGGCCTATAGCTATTGCAACTGGTCAAGCACTCCTGGAGGTTGTAGCTCTGGAGGGTTTACGGACCATAACTGCCCTTCAGGCGTGACATCTGTAAATGAATTCAACCCTGTAAATAATTCTTTATTGTCAAATTTTCAACCTCCTATCGGAACTTATGACAGTACCACGAATTACGACCCTTCCGGTGGGTGGCTGACATGGCCTACCGTGGCGCCTTCAAGTATCGATATATATGAAGGTGGCCTCATTCCCAATTGGGGAAGCTCATTACTGATCACGACCCTTAAGGAAGGCACCATATTCAGGGCTAAATTAAATGCATCTGGCGACGCTCTAATGGATATAACCACTGATAATAAATTTGAGGAATTCCATTCTTCAAACGACAGATACAGGGATCTTGCCATGGATCCTGACGGACTTACCTTTTATGCCATTACCGATTCACAGGGAACAACTTCTGGGCCTTCGGGCAGCTCCAGCGTTACTCTTTCAAATCCGGGGGTCATAATGAAATTTACATATGTTGGGGCTACCGGAACCACTTATTATGTAGATGCCGATGGAGATGGTTTTGGCGACATAAACGATACTACAGGCTCTCAATTTCCTTCTGATCCTGGTAATGGTTATAGCTTGACCAATGATGATTGTGATGATAATCAACCATTAGTTTATCCAGGTAACACTGAAATATTATATGATGGTATTGATAACGATTGTGACCCTTTAACATTGGATACTGTAGATGCCGATGGTGATGGTGTGAATTCTGATACCGATTGTGATGATAATCAACCGCTAGCTTATCCTGGAAATACCGAAATACTATATGATGGTATTGATAATGATTGTGACCCTTTAACATTGGATACTGTAGATGCCGATGGTGATGGTGTGAATTCTGATATCGATTGTGATGATAATCAACCGTTAGCTTATCCTGGAAACACCGAGGTACTATATGACGGTATTGATAACGATTGTGACCCTTTAACTTTAGATTATGAAGATTCTGATGGTGATGGCGTTATTGATTCTGAAGACCAATGTCCTGGTTTTGATGATGCAATAGATATAGATGCTGATGGCATTCCTGATGGCTGTGACCCTTTAATTGATTCTGACAATGATGGTGTGGCTGATGCTGAAGATCAATGCCCAGGCTTTGATGACACAGCAGATACAGATGCTGATGGGGTTGCTGATGGATGCGATATATGTCAAGGATATGATGACACCATTGATGCGGATGCGGATGGTACCCCAGATGGCTGTGATTCTTTAGTTGATTCAGACAATGATGGTGTGGCAGACTCAGAAGATCAATGTCCCGGATTTGATGATAACGTGGATGTGGATGGTGATAGCATACCTGATGGTTGTGATCCACTAATTGATTCTGATAATGATGGCGTGGCCGATTCTGTAGACCAGTGTCCTGGGTTTGATGATAACCTTGATGCTGACGGGGATGGTATTCCTGATGGTTGTGATACTACTTGCGAAGATTTGATCACCCCTTTTAACGAAAACCCATTAACGCATTCTGGTTCTGGATCTAACACCACAATTTTAGACTTAACAGGAATTAGCGAAGACATTTCCTTTGGTATTAGTGGTTTAAGTTCCGTTACTAATGGAAAACCTAGTGATAGATATATTGATCTTGTAACCGTTTCATATATTGATGGAAATGATGTCACTCAATTATACGGAGTATTTGATGGTACAAATGTTAGTAGTGTAAATGTTGTGCAAGCTGGAGTTGTAAAACGTATTATTGTAAGTTTATCTGATGGACTAAATGGTAACACCAATAGCAATATGAGCATAAATTTAAGTGCTGTGTCCTATTGTTCAACCAATGTATTTTCTAAAATTGCAGTGAACAAAAAAGCAATAAATGGTGCTATTGCAGAACCAATAAAAATATATCCAAATCCTGCATCGAGTAATTTGTTTATAACACGTGATGGTTTCAATTCAAGTTCTGATTTAAAATTATATACTGTTACAGGACAACTGGTAAGACATATTATTTTGAAAACTAATTTATCTAAAATTGATATAGATGGGCTTTCTGAAGGATTATACCTTGTTCGAATTTCAAACGAAAAAGGCGAACCTATTAAAACGGACCGTATTATCATAAAGGTAGATTGATAAAACATAATAGAATTTAAATTAATTTAAAAAAGAGTGAGGTTAAATACTTCACTCTTTTTTTTATTCCAATTCGAGAACATTATAGTCCATAACTAAGATTATCACAATAATTAGCAGAATTTACAACCTATTGAAAATCTATATAACAACAACCAAAATAATACACTTTATCGATTTTTTTTGCATTTCATGGATGTTTTTTAAATTATTATTATATCTTAGCCGCGTAAATTGATTGAACAACTAACCAAAAGTTCAAATTAAACCTAATCTCTCACATGAAAACAAAATTTCTCTCGAACATTTCATTACACATTATTGTAGTATTTTCATTGTTATCTTTTACTGCCCCTATATTTGCCCAAGGTACTCTGGCTGTAACTGCTAATGGAAACCCTATTAATAGTGGCACCCTACCTACTACAACCAATACAGATAATCTTACTGATTTTGGGAACGTACAAATTGGTGCCAATAAGCAAAATATATTTGTTCTAGACAACACAGCAACCAATGGAAATCCATCTGATCAACTTACAGGTATCCAAATAGCTATTAGTGGTTCTTCAGATTTTGCAACAAACACTGCCAGCCTTGGTGATTTAAAAGGAAATGCCACACCGTTAAATCATACCATAACATTTACACCAACTTCAACTGGTGTTAAAACAGCCCATGTGACAATAACGTTTACAACGGGCACAAATAGTCCCTATACCTTTACCATTCAAGGAACAGGAGTTTTGCCAACACCCGAGATAAACATAACAGGCAAAGGCAATACCATTGCAAGCGGCGATGGTTCGCCCAGTACCACGGACGGAACCAATTTTGGAACCATCGCTACGGGAACCTCTTTTAACCAGCAATTCATTATCCAAAACACTGTTGGGAACACAACATTAGCTTTAACAGGATCACCTATTGTCAATATTACCGGTGATAGCGAATTTTCAATTGCAGTGCAACCCGCCTCAAATAGCATCAATGGCGTAAACAGCTTAAACTTTTCAGTAGAATATAACCCGCTAACAGATGGCACACACGCTGCGATAATAAGCATTGACAATAACGACAGCAATGAAAACCCTTATACATTTACCGTTCAGGGAACTTCCGTATCCCCTGCTCCAGAAATTAATGTGACCGGGAACGGTTCCAGTATTGCCGATGGGGACCTGTACCCCAGTACATTCAACAATACCAATTTCGGTTCTGTAAATATTGGCAATACGTCCACTAAAGTCTACAATATATACAATACGGGAGTTAGCCCTTTAAACATTTCCGATATCAGCTTATCAAATACCACCGATTTTCAAATTGTGGGAACGCCCTATAGCGCTTCGGTCAGTCCTGGCGGAAATACCCAATTCAGTATTCGATATACAGGAACCTCTGGCAAACATTCTTCTACGGTAACTATTGAAAGTGATGATAGTGATGAAGGGACTTATACATTTGTTATCCGTGGGTCCTCAAAAGCGACCGGAGACACAGGCCTTTGGACCGTTACGAACATAACCGCGAACTCGCAATTGAACAACCCTTACGAAATAACCTATTTTACCGATGGCTATTTATGGGTCACCGAGCGTACAAACAAAAAAATAGTTAGGGTCAACTCTGTAGGTACCGGCAATACTAAAGCGGATATGATAAACCTTTCCGGTTCCGTTTATCAAACAGGAGGACAAGATGGTTTGATGGGTATGGCCATCCATCCAGATTTAATGGCCAATCCAGGCACTGCTACGAATAATTATGTTTATGTTGCATATACGTTTTCTTCTAATGGTGCTGACAGCGGCAGAAAGTTGAGAATTGCCAGATTGCTCTATAACAACACAACCAAAACCCTTGCCGTAGATACCTCGCTCGACGCCAATGGTAAAATTATAGAAATACCCCATGCCAGTAACGACCATAACTCTGGAAGGTTGATAATTGGCCCTGATCTAAAATTATACTATACCATTGGAGATCAAGGCGCCAACCAATTTGGAAATGCCTGTAACCCTATAGAATCCCAAAGTTTGCCGTCCTCACCTTCAGATTATAGCGTTTATAAAGGAAAGGTTTTACGTTTAAACTTAGACGGTACCGTTCCTTCCGATAATCCATCACTGAACGGCGTTAAAAGTCACGTTTATACTTATGGACACAGAAATACGCAAGGCATCATCTTTGGTTCCAATGGAAAACTGTACGCCTCGGAACATGGTGCAAAAGTAGATGATGAACTGAACATTGTCACTGCCGGTAAAAACTATGGATGGCCACATATTGCCGGCTACTATGATAATCTGGCCTATAGCTATTGCAACTGGTCAAGCACCCCTGGCGGTTGTAGCTCTGGAGGGTTTACGGACCATAACTGCCCTTCCGGTGTTACATCTGTAAATGAATTCAACCCTGTAAACAATTCTTTATTGTCAAATTTTCAACCTCCTATCGGAACTTATGACAGTACCACGAATTACGACCCTTCAGGTGGGTGGCTGACATGGCCTACCGTGGCGCCTTCAAGTATCGATATATATGAAGGTGGCCTCATTCCCAATTGGGGAAGCTCATTACTGATCACGACCCTTAAAGAAGGTACTATTTTTAGAGCTAAATTAAATACATCTGGCGACGCTTTGGTAGACATAACCACTGATAATAAATTTGAGGAATTCCATTCTTCCAACGACCGCTACAGGGATCTTGCCATGGATCCTGACGGCATTACCTTTTATGCCATTACCGATTCACAGGGAACAACTTCTGGGCCTTCCGGCAGCTCCAGCGTTACTCTTTCAAATCCGGGGGTCATAATGAAATTTACATATATTGGGACCACCGGAACCACTTATTATGTGGATGCCGATGGAGATGGTTTTGGCGACATAAACGATACTACAGGTACGCAATTTCCTTCTGATCCTGGTACTGGTTATAGCTTGACCAATGATGATTGTGATGATAGCGATGACACCATATACCCTGATGCACCTGCACCAGCAAAAACAAATTGTTGGGATAACTTTGTATTTAATGCTGGAACATGCAGCTGGGATAATAATGGAACACAACCTACCGAGCCTGTTGCCACAAACTGTTGGGACGATTACCAATTTGATACCGATACGTGTGCTTGGATTAATGAAGGTACACAACCTACCGAGCCTGTTGCCACAAACTGTTGGGACGATTACCAATTTGATACCAATACGTGTGCTTGGATTAATGAAGGTACACAACCTACCGAGCCTGCTGCCACAAACTGTTGGGACGATTACCAATTCGATACCGATACGTGTGCTTGGATTAATGAAGGTACACAACCTACCGAGCCTGCTGCCACAAACTGTTGGGACGATTACCAATTCGATACCGATACATGTGCTTGGATTAATGAAGGTACACAACCTACCGAGCCCGTTGCCACAAACTGTTGGGACGATTACCAATTCGATACCGATACATGTGCTTGGATTAATGAAGGTACGCAACCTACCGAGCCTGTTGCCACAAATTGTTGGGAAACTACAAACTTCAACAACACAACTTGTGAATGGGAAGTGTCCGGTACACCAAACACATATTTTGCCGATACAGATAAAGACGGATTTGGAGACCCAAATAACACCATACTTGATTGTACAACTCCAACCGGATATGTAACTGACAATACTGATTGTGATGATAATGATGCAAATACCAACCCAGGTTCAACTGAAATACCAGGCAACAGTATTGACGACGATTGTAACCCAGCGACACTTGATGGTGTATTGGAAATTAATGATTTCAATTTAGAATACACACTAATTACTCCAAATCCATTTAATGATGCAATCAATATTAAACTTCCACTTAGTTATAACAATAGTAAATTTGATATAAAAGTTTTCGACCTAAATGGAAGACTGGTATTCAGTAAAAAATACGACAATATAAATGGAATTATTAATGTTTCGGGTTTAAGTAAATTAGAACAAGCTCCATACTTAATAGAACTAACCAGTATAAAAACAGGAATAAGCATACGTAAACGATTGATTAAATTTTAAATAAAAAACCATAACCCGTTGGGTGCAACTATTATAACCAAAAGGGTTGCTTTTATTAGTAGCCCTTTTTTACTATGTAATACAAATCAAATAGTTACATAATATCACTTCACATTTTCTGGTTTTATAATAATTAGTATCAAATCCCCAAAATAAATAAAATTTTTAAATAATTGATTTTCAATTATTTAAAATTCAACATATGTATTTTATCGAATATATTTGCATTTCATGGATAAAATACATAGTTTTACAACCGTAAATTGTTAAAATAATTAGTCCCAAAATAAAAATTAACCATTATGAAAAATTTGTCTCTCACTTTTTCAACACTGCTCTTTTTATGTCTTTTAGTTTCCAGAGGCTACTCGCAATCACAAGACATTAATGTTCGTGGAGGTTCTCCACTAATGGATATACAAAGAGGAGACACAAGTCCCTCTGTTGGAGAAGGCACGGAATTTGGCAGTACAGCTATTGGAACCCCAGTTGTAAAAACTTTCGAAATACAAAACACACATTCAGGCGGAAGTCCATCCAATAATGTTTTAAACATCACTAGTATTACTAAATCAGGTACAAATGCTTCAGATTTTACTATTACAAGTTCCATTTCTACAATAGCAAGAAGCAATAGTGCTACCTTTACAATATCATTTAACCCTTCTGCAGTTGGACTTAGAACAGCTACAATTACTATAAATAGTAACGACCCTGATGAAAATCCTTGGACATTTAGTATTCAAGGTACAGGAACATTGCCACCACCAGAAATTGATGTAACAGGTCTAGGTGTTAGCATAGTCACTGGAGACGCGACACCCACTACCACCGATAATACAGGCTGGGGAACTGTTGGTACTGGCAGCAACACCCCACATACGTTTACTATAAAAAACACTGCTGCTGCGGCTAGTACATTAATAATTAGCCAAGGGGTCAATATAACATTTACCAGTAACCCTTCAGGTTATTTTTCCATTACATCGCAACCAGCCCAAAACACAAATATTGCTGGGGGATCTAATGTAACATTTACCGTTAACTATAACCCTTTGGCAAACGGTACGCATACAGCTGTAATAAACATTAATAACAATGACAGCAACGAGAACCCTTATACCTTTACTTTGTCGGGTACATCGTTTACACCAGCCCCAGAAATTAAAATTATGGGAGGCACTGTACTTACAGAGATTGTAGATGGGGATACCGTACCAGATAATGTAGATGGCACCAATTATGGATCCATTAATGTGGGCAATACTTTAGAAAGAATGTTTACGATAGATAATACAGCTGGAACAGCAAATTTAACAGTTTCTAGCATCACCTTATCCAACACAACCGATTTCTCAATAACAACAGCCTATAGTTCTCCTGTAACTTCTGGGGGTACTACCACGTTTGGGGTTACTTTTACAGGTGTGAGCGTAGGGACTAAAACCTGTACTGTTACAGTAAATAATAACGACTCTAATGAAGCAGTTTACGATTTTGTTATTCAAGGTACCGCAGTTCAACTGTTCTATGACAGTGATAATGATGGTATTTTTGACAATATAGATATTGATGATGATAATGATGGTATCATCGATTCAGAAGAAGAAGCAGATTGTAGAAATTCACCCATTTCATATTCTGTAAATTATAAATTCTTAGAAGAAACTTTTGGAACTGGAAATCGTACAACAATAAACACAACTTACGATGCCTTAACGACATATTGCTATGAAGATGGTACAGTAGGCACCAATACAGGAAGCTGTACATCTTTAAATTCTATCGACTTAAACGATGGTGAATACACTTTGTACTATAAAGCAGCCGATGGCGATGGTGTTAATGATACGCCTAATGGCGAAGTGTCTTCTTGGGCAGATGCCTATTGGTATACTGGAGAAGACCATACTTCGGGCGATGTAAATGGTAGAATGGCTATGTTTAATGCTTCTTATGATCCAGGTATTTTCTATACGGCACACATAAGAGGATCCCTTGCCAATGTACCTATTACTTATAGTTTTTGGGTACTTAACCTAGATACTACATTGGCACCAGGAATCGCAACTCGATTAAGACCAAATATAAAAGTGGAATTCCAAGATATGGCAGGTAATGTGCTAACAAATATTGCAACAGGCCTACCAGCAGTAGTTACTACTGGAAACATCCCACCATCCATTAATGGCGATCCTACAAATAGCTGGCATCAGTTTACTGCAAATTTAACTTTTAGTGTCACCGAGTTTCAAGTAATCTTTACCAACAATGAAACAGGTGGTACGGGTAACGACTTGGCTTTGGATGATATTGAAATTAGACAAACCCTTTGCGATTTTGATAACGATGGCATTGCTGATATTTTTGATTTAGACGATGACAATGACGGGATTCCTGATATTGTTGAAATTGGGTTAGGTCATCTTAGTAACGGTACTGGAAAAATAGATGTTGCTTGGGTAGATGCTAATGGTAATGGAATGCATGATGCAGCAGAAGGAAATGTTGTATTAGACTCTGACGGTGATGGTGTACCTAACTACCATGATTTAGATAGTGATAATGATAGCATTTTTGACGTAGATGAATCGGGAACTGGAAATACTGGAAATGCTTACTTCCAAAATGGTGATGGCGATATTAACGGCGATGGCGTTGGTGACGGACCAGAATCGGAAGCATTTCGTGAAAAAGATGTATATGGTGATGGTACACCGGAATACTTTGGGGATGGTATATTAGATATTTACGATTTTCATAGCAGCGCTAATAACTATACAAATGCCTATGGTAATGATAGCCAAGGAACTGTTACAGGAACTGTTTACTATGTTAAGGATACAGATGGCGATGGCATTCCTGATTATATAGATACGATGTCGAATGGTTCAACTTGGGATATTGCTGGTACACTTTATGCAAGTCTAGATGCCAATAATGATGGTGTTATAGACGATACCAATGATGCCGATGGCGATGGCATCGTCGATTTATTTGATACTGATGATAACCGTTTTGGCTCACCTAGAGATTTAGACAGAAAACTCCATTTATTTTTTGATGGTCGTAATGATTATGGAGAAGATACGAATGTGATCCCTTCTGGAGATGCTTCCATAATGGTTTTTATAAGATCCAATGGCGCTAACACCCTTAATCAAGATAGAATAGTTGCTGGTCAAAATGACTTTTATTTAAGAGTAAACCATGCAGATAACACAGTAAGTGTTGTAGTTGAAGGGACTACACTAACCTCTACAACAGCCATTGTAGATGGTAGATGGACTCATATTGCAGCCACCACAAAATCCGGAAGTACTAAATTATATATTAATGGTGTTGAAGAAGCTAGTAATGCTTCTGGAGGTATTACAGATGCATCTAATCTTATGATAGGACGATCATCAGCAGGTGATAAACATTATCATGGGTATATGGATGAATTACGTGTATTTGACAAAGCTTTAACTGCTAATGAAATTCATAAAATGATTTATCAAGAGCTATCAAACAACTCTGGAACCACAAGAGGTGCCATAATTCCTTTGGATGTAACCGATTATGACCCTATAACAGATGTGGCTTCCGCATTGCCTTGGGCAAACGTGAAAAGGTATTTTAGAATGGATGCTTATAAAGACGATATTCTTGATGATTTCACAACTGCTAGCATAGATACTGGTAGTGGCGCAAAAATATACAATACAAAAATTATAGATGTACAATCGGCACCTCTCCCATTCGTTACGCAACAAAGCGGAACCTCCTTACTTACAGCATTAAATATCCCCGGTGAAGGTGTAAATGGTAATGATGCTGTTACTTACGATTGGTCCATTGTAAAAATTTCACACGATGCTATTACTTATAACGCCAATCAAAAACATGTAGGCCTTATAGTTGATGCTCTAGATAAAATTAGTTCAAACCCAATAGAATTTAGTATACAAGATGACTCTGAACTTAGTGTAAGTTGGTATTTAAAACTTGACGGTTTTGTAGATTTAGATGGCGAATCCCAATTAGTTCAAGGGCCCGATAGCAAATTGGACGTAACAAGTAGCGGTTATATTGAAAGAGACCAACAAGGCACTAAAGATTTATTTACATATAATTATTGGTCTTCACCAGTAGGGATTCGTAATAGCACATCCAATAACAATAGTTACAGAATGATAGATAATGTTCTGAAAAATGGTACTGTATCAGCGACTCCAAATAACATTACTTTCTTAACCTCTGGCTATAATGGCAATACATCCGGAACCAATATTAGCATTGCAGACTATTGGATATGGAAATTCGCAAATAAAACCTATGACAGTTACAGCTCATGGCAACATATGAGACGAAATGGAACCATATTACCCGCAGAAGGATTTACCATGAAAGGAGTTGCAAACACCAGTGGTAATATAACCCAAACACAAAACTATGTGTTTAACGGAAAACCTAATAATGGTGATATTACACTATCTATTTCAGCTGGAAACGAGTACTTAGTTGGAAACCCATACCCTTCAGCCTTAGATGCAGACGAATTCATCAGAGATAATATAAAAGATGGTGGAAATAACACTAACAATGTTATTAGTGGTGCACTTTATTTCTGGGATCATTTTGCTAGCAACACACACGCTTTAGCAGAATATCAAGGTGGTTATGCTACGTACACCTTAATGGGTGGCACTCCTGCCGTTAGTAATGATGCAAGAATTAAAGCAACTGGTGTTGTAGGCACAAAAGTACCCGGACGTTATATTCCAGTAGCTCAAGGCTTTTTTGTAAATGCCATTTTAGACCCTGCACTTGTAGGAACCAGCAACGATCCCAACTTAGCAAGTTCCATTGATGGCGGCAACATAATATTCAAAAACAGTCAGCGTGCTTTTGTTACCGAAACTTCTGGTACTTCTTTATTTGTAAAAAATTCAAATACAAAAAGTAAACAAACGGCTTCAACGACAGCTAATGTTGATAGTAGACAAAAAATTAGACTAAAGTTTGATTCACCTAAAGGGTACCACCGTCAATTATTAGTGGGTGCAGATGAGAATGCCTCTAATAATTTTGATTTAGGTTATGATGCGCCACTTGTAGAAAACAACAATGAAGATCTATTTTGGGTATTCAACAACAACAATTTCATTATACAAGCCGTAAATAAATTGGATGTTGAACAAATACTTCCTTTAGGAATAAAAATTAGCAAACAAGGTTTAGCTTCTATTAAAATTGAGGCTTTAGAAAATATAGATACCGATTTGAATATTTATTTACATGATAAACAGTTAAACACTTATCATAATTTAAAGGAAAGCAAATATGACGTATATCTATCACCCGGAAAATACTTAAACCGTTTTGAAGTTACATTTGCTAATGAAGATCAAGCGTCATTAAATACTAATAATATTGAAAACAGTTCGCTTCAAGTCTATTTTTCAAATGAAAACAGGAGTGTAATCATTCACAATCCTCATTTAAAAAATATTATATCTATCGAAATATTTAATGTTTTAGGTCAATCTGTTTTTCAATCGAATGATAATACAAACAAAAATTATTTAGAGTATAAACCTAAACACATAAGTTCAGGCACATACATTATAAAACTTAAAACAGATGCTGGAATAGTTTCTAAAAAAGTATTAATAAATTAAAGCTTTTTGAGTTAGTCAATTGTAGTTCCAAATCTACCATCATTTTATCAAGCTTTATAACTGAGTCCTAATGAGATAATTAGGACTCTTTTATTTTATATGTTTTATAAGTTCGGAAATCGATAGTTTAAACTGCTCGCCCGAAACCATGTTTTTAAGAGTATAGGTATTTGAAGTAACTTCCTCCTCGCCTACTAAAACCACAAACGGAATATTTCTTTTATTGGCATGATCCATTTGCTTTCTCATTTTAGTGGCATCCGGGTATAATTCAGTATGAATACCTGCGGAACGTAATTCCTTAATAGCTTTTAAACAGTACAAGGCTTCTTTATCTCCAAAATTGATAAACAAAACCTCTACGTTTTTAGTCACCGTTTCCGGGAACAAACCTAATTCTTCCAATACCAAATAAATACGGTCCAAGCCAAAACTGATGCCTACACCACTGGTATCTGGTTTTCCAAAAATACTAGTAAGGTCGTCATAACGTCCGCCACCACCAATAGAACCCATTTGTACGGTTTTTGGTGCAGCAACTTCAAAAATAGCGCCTGTGTAGTAGTTTAAACCACGTGCCAACGTAACATCTAATTGTAAAGTAGCTGTTTTCAAACCTAATTCTGAAATAGCTTCATTTATAAAAGCCAATTCTTCAATGCCTTTTGTCCCTTCTACTGAAGCAGATAAAATGGTTTTTAAACTTTCTATTTGTGATTCAAACGAACCTGATAAGGTAAATAAGGGTTGCAATTTAGAAATTCCTTCCTCTGAAATACCTTTGGAAAGCATTTCTTCTTTTACCTTATCCTCACCTATTTTATCAAGCTTATCTAAAGCGACTGTAAAATCGATGAGTTTATCGGAAGCTCCAATAACTTCCGCTATACCAGAAAGTATTTTACGGTTATTGATTTTAATGGTAACACCTTCCAGTTTTAAAGTTGAAAAAACGGTGTCGTATAATTGAATAAATTCCACTTCTTGCCAAAGCGATTTACTACCAACCACATCGGCATCGCATTGGTAAAATTCTCTAAAACGCCCTTTTTGTGGTCTATCGGCACGCCAAACAGGTTGAATTTGATAACGTTTGAATGGGAATTCTATCTCGTTTTGGTGTTGTACTACGTAACGTGCAAATGGTACGGTTAGGTCGTAACGTAGGGCTTTTTCGGTGATATATTTGGATAAATAATTTTCCCCGTCCCTATTATAAAATTCGCCTAAGACAAGTAAAACATATTTACTAAATCTATTTTCCCCTTCTTTAATAAATATCTCAGTATTACTCTCAGTATTAAGAATTTTATCTTCAATTATATTCCATAAATCCAATGCCAACTGTTCAAAATCAATTTTCTCTTCTGATAATTGTATTCTTTTTGTTGTTCTAATTTCATTTGGAATATTTTTTAAAAATCTATCTTTATATATTTTCCAATCTAATGATTCCTTGCTTAAAAAACCAAGTAAATTATAGATAGAATCAGTAAGTATTGATTTAATTGAATCATTAAAATTGGTTAAAAAATTACCAGAATTCAAAATTTTAAAAATCAATCGATCGCCTTCATCGCCATATTTTCCCATTAAGGTTTCAGAGTTTTCAAAACTTGGTGTTTCAATAGGTTGAAATCCGAAGGTTTCAAAAGCACCACGAATGGTATTAAAAATATAATTGCGTTTTGCTACTTGTTCAGGATTAAAATCTCGGGTTCCTTTTGGGATGCTTGGTTTTTTAGCCATATTCAATTACGAATTACGAATTACGAATTACGAATTGGTCGTTACGACTAAACAATTCAACGCATAAACAATTAAACAAATTTGTATTAGCCGCGAATTTACAAAAGACTAATTGATTAATTCATCAAAATACTTAAACAAATCGCCTTTGGTTATTACGGCACCTTGTTCAATCATTTTAAACTTATCTAGGTTTTTATCGTCGGTATAATCTTTATCTGCTTGAAAAAATTCAACGGTATCGTCCATCAAATTTTCGCGTAGCCAATTATAGCCTTCTTTGGTGGTAATATCTACGCTTTTATTCTTTACGTTTACCACAATAGCTTTCATTTTATTTTTTCCTAAACGGAACAAATACATGTGTTGTGCCGAAAAATGTTCTAAATATTTTGCTTTGTTTAAAACGCCTTCCCAAATTAAATCGCTAAAAACATCTAATTCCATTTCTGCCAATTCAGGTTTATTGGCTTTTAAATTAGCCCACTCATCGGCAGTAATAGATTGGGTAGCCAAAAAATTTATAAACTCTTGGTGCAGTTCTTCAAATTGCTCTTTTGTAAGTCTTGAATATTTCATGTTCCTTCTTAATCTCCTTGGAGGGAATAATTATTTAAAGTTAAATCTTGTTCTTAAGAGACCTCACAGGTTTTAAAAACCTGTGAGGTCTAAAAAACAACAAAAAAGCCCCAACTAGGTTGAGGCTTTTATATAAATCTATTTGAAATTACTCAGCAGCTTGTGCTATAACCTCAAATTCTAAATCTACTGTTACTTCTCTATGCAAACGTATAGCAGCAGTGTATTTTCCTGTGCGTTTTACTGTAGTAACTGTGATAAATTTTTTATCGATAGACTGACCTTCTTTTTCTAAAGCAGCAGCAACATCAATATTATTTACAGAACCGAATAATTTATCGCCTGTTCCTACTTTTGCAGCTATTTTAATTTCTAAAGCTCTTAAAGCCTCAGCAATTTTGTTAGCTTCATCAACTATTTTCTTTTCTTTATAAGCTCTTTGCTTTAAGTTTTCTGCTAATACTTTTTTAGCTGAAACCGTCGCCATAATAGCTTGTCCTTGAGGAATTAAAAAATTTCTACCATAACCGTTCTTAACTGTTACAACATCGTCTTTAAATCCTAAATTTTCAACGTCTTGTTTTAATATAAGTTCCATTGTTATCGGTATTTTATTTTAATAAATCTGCTACATAAGGCATTAAAGCTAAATGACGTGCTCTTTTTACAGCAACAGCCACTTTTCTTTGATACTTTAATGAAGTTCCTGTTAAACGTCTTGGTAAAATTTTACCTTGTTCGTTTATAAATCTTAATAAAAAATCTGGATCTTTGTAATCAACATATTTGATTCCAGATTTTTGAAACATACAATACTTTTTCTTCTTGTTTGTATCAATATTAAGAGGAGTTAAATATCTAATTTCTCCGTCTTTTTTTCCTTTAGATTGTTGTTCTATAGATGACATAATTAAGCTTTTTGTTTAAGTTTAACTCTTCTTCTCTCTGCCCAAGAAATAGCGTGCTTATCTAACGCTACCGTTAAATAACGCATAAAACGCTCGTCACGTCTAAACTCTACTTCCAAAGTATTAATTACCTCACCGGCAACAGTGTACTCGAATAAGTGATAAAAACCACTTTTCTTGTTTTGAATTGGATAAGCTAATTTTTTAAGCCCCCAATCTTCTTTTGATACCATCTTAGCGCCGTTAGAAACAAGAAAATCTTCGTATTTCTTTACTGTTTCCTTTATCTGGTCTTCAGATAAAACGGGATTTAAGATGAAAACAGTTTCATAATGATTCATAAAAATCGTGTTTATTGTTAAAAATGGGTGCAAAAATAGCTAATAAAAACATATTAAACAACTATATTGATACTATATTTTATACTATATTTGCATTAGGAAACAAATGTTAAAATTATGTTAAATTAAACAGTTTAACGATGTTTTTTGGTTTTTAGCCGAATTTTTTGTACTATTGTCGATATCTTAACCGAAATAATACAAATGTTATGACTTTAAACTGTGTAGTAGTAGACGATTCAGCAATACAGCGTCTCTCTATTGTTAAGTTAGTAGAGAACCACCCCGCTCTAAACTTAATTGCAGAGTACAGTAGTGCCTTAGAAACCAAAAATGGTTTAAACACGCACCAAGTAGACTTAATCTTTTTAGACATTGAAATGCCAGTGCTAAACGGATTTGAACTTTTGGATGTTTTAAACAACAAACCTCAAATTATTTTTGTAACCGGTAAAACCGAATATGCTTTTAAAGCATTTAATTATGATGCTACCGACTATTTACATAAACCAATTACGAGAGAACGTTTTAACGTAGCTGTAGAAAAAGCCCTAGAGCAGCATAAATTAACCCAAGATTTTAACGAAGAAGAGGGTGAACACATCTTTGTTAAAAGTAATTTAAAAAAACGTAAAGTGTACATAAAAGACATTAAGTGGATTGAAGCCCTTGGTGATTATGTAAAACTTGTTACAGAAGAAAACAGCTTAGTAGTACTATCTACTATGAAATCTTTTGAAACCGAATTGCCTGAAGGTAAATTTTTACGAATTCACAAATCGTATATCGTGAATTTAGATAAAATAGACAGATTTAACAGTAAAAATGTTGAAGTTGGTGCTTACGAAATTCCTTTAAGCAGAAATAAAAAGACTCAATTGGTTGATGCTTTAAATAATATTTAAATTTATAACCAACTAAATTTAGAAGTTATCGACATTTAAAATTACTTTAACCGACCGAAAATCTTTTACACTTAAGAAGCTATTATTTATTTTAATGATAGCTTCTTTTGTTTTTGACAATGACTGCTTTTTAGGAATCTTTACCAAAATGTTTTTATGGAATTGATTTCTAATTCTGGCTATTGGTGGCGATTCGGGTCCTAAAATATAATCACCAAATACATTCCTTAAAGATTTAGCATACCAAATGGAAGCGGTATCCACTCTATTAAAATCTTTATGCTTTAAAGTAATCTTGATCTGTTTATAAACAGGTGGGTATTTATAATTATAACGATCGTTCATTTGCTCGTTATACATATCTATATAATTATTGGTAGATACTTGCTGCAATATATTATGGTGCGGATTATAGGTTTGAATTAACACTTTTCCACGTTCTTCGGTACGTCCTGCCCTTCCCGATACTTGCAACATGAGTTGAAAACTGCGTTCGTGCGCTCTAAAATCGGGGAAGTTTAGCATGTTATCTGCATTCATAATGCCCACCAACTTGACGTTCCTAAAGTCCAAGCCTTTGGTTAACATTTGTGTTCCCACCAAAATATCAATTTCTTGCTGTTCTAGGGCGGTAATTATTTTCTCATAACCATATTTACCACGTGTGGTATCTAAATCCATTCTTGCAACTTTGTAATCTGGAAATAACAATTTAACTTCGGCCTCTATTTGTTCGGTTCCAAATCCTTTATTATCCAATTCGGGACTTCCGCAAGCTTTACAGGTTTTAGGCATCACTTCAACAAACCCACAATAATGGCAACGTAATTGGTCGCGATATTGATGGTAAGTTAAACTAACATCGCAATTAGGGCACTGCGGTGAATGCCCACAGGTATGACATTCTACAATAGGCGAAAATCCGCGTCGGTTTTGAAATAGTATAATTTGATGGCCGTCGCGCAAAGCCTCAGTCATTTCCTCTATAAGTCGGTCGCTAAAATGCCCTTTCATCAACTTCTTTTTTAGCTTATCCTTAATATCAACCAACTCAATATCGGGCATTAAAACATCATTAAACCGTTTGGTAATTTCAACAAAACCGTATTTATTTTGTTTCGCATTAAAAAAACTTTCCAAACTGGGGGTTGCCGAACCTAATAGCATTTTCGCTTCGTGTATATGTGCCAAAACAACAGCGGTATCGCGTGCATGGTAACGCGGTGCTGGGTCGAATTGTTTGAAAGATTGTTCGTGCTCTTCATCTACAATAATCAAACCTAAACTATTAAATGGTAAAAATATAGAAGAACGTGCACCTAAAACTATTTGAGCTTTCGCGGAATTGTTTAACACATTATTCCAAACCTCCACACGTTCATGCGACGAATATTTAGAATGGAACACTGCCACTTGTTCGCCAAAATAATTTTGTAAACGGGTGATTAATTGTGCTGTTAATGCTATTTCAGGCAACAAATACAACACTTGTTGTCCTTTGTTTAAAACGTCTTCAATAAGTTTTACATATACTTCAGTTTTACCTGAAGATGTTACACCATGAAGCAACACCACAGATTGCTCTTTAAACGATTCCTTTATTTCGGTTAATGCTATGCTTTGATATTCGTTTAAGTTTTTTGAATCTTCACTTTCATCACCCGAATATTGAACTCGGTCTGTTTGAATAAAATATTCCTCAAGAATGCCTTTATCTATTAATGATTTTATGATGGCTGGGGAAGCATCGCTTTCCTTTGATAAATCGGCTACTTTTACAGGCTTTTTTGTTGTTGCCGAAATAGAAAACAAGGTTAAAATAACTTGATGCTGTTTGGGTGCGCGACTTAAATCGTCTAACAATTTTTGAAGTGATGATTCCGATGTAAAGTTTGAGTGCAGCTTTACATATCTAACTAATTTTGGTTTGTATTTTTCATACACTTCTTCTTCTACTGAAATGGCTTCTTTTTCAATCAATCGTTTGATAACGGGAAGTACATTTTTTTTATCAAGAATATTGGAAATATCATGGATTTTTAATGATGATTGGTGCTGCAATGCTTCATAAACCAAAAACTCATCATCTTTCAATATAGATTCATCTATAATTTTGCTGTGTTTGGTAATAACCGTTTCGCTCTCTAAAATAAATGCATTTGGTAAAGCTGCTCGCATCACTTCACCTAATGTACACATGTAATAATTGGCTATCCATTGCCACAGTTGTAACTGTTTTTCGTTAACAATTGGATCTTCATCTAATATTTGATGAATTTCTTTTGCTTCATAGGTTGTTGGTGGATCGTTATGGATTTTAGTGACTATACCTGTATAAATTTTTGATTTTCCGAAAGGCACAGACACGCGCATACCCTGTTGTAAAAATTCAGATTCAGCAGTTGTAATGCTATAAGTAAACAACTTTTGAAGTGGTACGGGTATAATGACATCTATAAAATTTAGCATAATCAAAGATAGCAGGTTTCCTTTAAAAACTATCTTAGAAAATAAAATTCGATTTTAAAATTTTAAAGGAAACACACTTCAATTTACATTAATTACTGAGAATAAATGAGTTGAATTCACTTTGGTTGTATATCCCAAAGTGTGTAACGTTAAAAATGTTAGTATTAATTATTCTCTTTAGGATATTTTTTTAAAAATTGAATTGATGCATTTAACTCATAACCCAACAATAAAATATTGGCATTAAGCCATAAATAAATCATGAGAATTAAAAGCGCTCCAATAGAGCCATAAAGTTTGTTATACTGACCAAAATTTTCAATATAAATACCAAACAAATAAGACAATATAATAATAAGCGACGTGGTAAAAATAGCGCCTACAGAAAAGAATTTAGAATATTTCCCTTCTTTAGTTCCAAAATAATACATGGTTGCCGTAGCTATATATACAATGAAAACGAAAAACACATATTTGGCCATATTAAACCAAAATACACTTTGCGCCTCAACATTGTACCCTTTATTATGCAAAGTATCTAACACCCTTTGCACTACATAAATTTGAAAATATCCCAATACCGCAATGGTAAATATTAATAAAAAAGCCAAAATTAAAGCCACTCCCAATGCGTATAGATATTGCTTAAATACGTTTCTAGATAACTGCTCGTGGTACGAATTTTCAAAACCAGAAAACAAGGCATTCACGCCATTTGCCATAAGTACTATAGATAATACAAATACGGAGGATAACAAACCACCACGTTGTGATTGGTCTATCCCCTCAAAAATACTCTCAAAGAAAAAATCTGAAGTGTTTGGTGGCAAAAACGATTCTAAGAAGCGTAAAAACTCAATTTTAAAATCGTCAATTGGTACATAAGGTATAACGATTAGAACAAACAGCAAAAAAGGAAACAATGCCATAAAAAAACTAAAGGCTATGGCACTTGCCCTAGTGGTTAAAGCTCCTTTTACAATACCGGTAATATAGAGTTCTAATAAATCGTAGAACGATAAACCTTCTAAACCTGGCAATTTGGCTCGTTTAAAAAAACGCACCAAAACATTTAAAACGGGAATTTTATCGAGTCTTTCGTCAAGGGGCTTTGTCATTAATAGTGTACGTTAAAATTCACAACAAAGTTATTAAAATTAAAAATGTCAGTATAATAAAAGTAAATTATACTGACATTAAAAATATAGTAAGTAAAACTACTTGATGGCTTTTAAGCTTAAATCCATATTATGAACGGAATGCGTTAATGCACCCGATGAAATATAATTGACCCCGCACTCTGCATAATGCCTAATGGTAGTTTCGTTTATGTTGCCAGAAGATTCCGTTAAACATCTATCCCCTATCATTTTTACTGCTTTCTTAGTATCTTCATAATCGAAATTATCAAGTAAAATTCTATAAACACCATCGTTTTGCAGAATTTCCTCAACTTCAATTAAGTTTCTTGCTTCAACCATTATTTTTAAATCTTTCCCAGTGTCTTTTAAATATTGCTTGCTCATTTCAACAGCTTTGGTAATACCGCCTGCAAAATCAATATGGTTATCTTTTAGCATGATCATATCATATAAAGCAAACCTGTGGTTTTCACCGCCACCAATTTTTACTGCCCATTTTTCTAATACTCGAATACCTGGAGTGGTTTTTCTTGTATCTAAAATTTGGGTTTTGGTGCCTTTTAACAAATCTACAAACATTCTGGTTTTGGTGGCAATAGCACTCATACGTTGCATAGCATTAAGCACAGTACGTTCCGCTTTTAATATAGATTGAGATGAACCTTCTACGTACATAACCACATCGCCATAAGTTACTTCTGTACCATCTTCAATAAGCACTTCTAATTTCAAGTTTTTATCAACATACGCAAAAACCTTTTTAGCAAAGTTAACACCACCAATAATACCTTTGTCTTTTACTAAAAGCTTCGCTTTTCCTCGGGCATTCTCAGGAATACATGCTAATGAACTATGATCGCCATCTCCAACATCTTCTCTAATGGCATTAGAAATTATAGATTTGACTTCTTGATCAAATTGCTCTTGTGTTATCATATTAAGGGTTGATTTGGCACAAAAATAAGAAATAGATTTACTTTTTTAAATTTTACAATTATGAATTTTATAAAATTTTCATATTTAAATTCATTATTCATAAATAGTATGTAGTAATTTTGCCATTATGACCATCAAATTAATTGCCATAGGAAAAACGGATAACAACCATTTACAATCGTTAATGGACGACTATACCAAGCGTTTAGGTTTTTATATTAAGTTTTCAATTGATATTATTCCAGATATAAAAAAGGCTAAAAACCTAAGTGAAGAACAACAAAAACAAAAAGAAGGTGAACTTATTTTAAGTAAGTTAATGGCGATAGATATCTTAATATTACTGGATGAAAACGGAAAACAACACGATTCGGTAGCATTTTCGGAATATTTACAAAAACACATGAATTCTGGCATCAAACAATTGGTTTTTGTTATTGGAGGTCCCTACGGGTTTTCACAGGATGTTTATAATAAAGCAAATGGGAAACTATCATTATCTAAAATGACATTTTCCCATCAAATGATTCGCTTATTTTTTATAGAACAACTATACAGAGGGTTTACTATATTAAAAAATGAACCCTACCACCATAGATAATTCGTAATTGACAATTGTTGATTATTAATTGACTAATGTGTTTTAAAAACCTCTTTTCTTTTAGATAATTGGCGTTCTAAATCACTAATAGTTTCTCTTACAGCTACTTCAAAATTGCGTTCGGTGGAAGTAGCAAAAATTCTAGGACCTGGCAAACTTAGTTCTATATTACATATTTTACCTGATTGATGCTTATTTTCATCCTGTTTAAAGTACACGGTAGCACTTATTAAAAATTCATATTTATTGAATAGTTTTATTAATTTTTCTTCTGTGAAAGTTGATAATGTGTCACTTACATCTACTCCTACGTATTGGAAATTTACTGTCATAATAATTACTTTTTATTAATTTAACGTCATGTAAATTACATTATTTTTAATGAAATATTTCATGCTTTAATCATAAAAAAAGTTAAAATATTTCCGTATATAGATTCATCTTGAAAATTTTATAATAGTATTTTTGAAAACAATTCTATATCAAATTTATATGCAACTCGTCTTCGCTACCAATAATTTAAATAAGCTTAAAGAAGTACAAGCTTTAATTCCTAATCATATCAAACTACTCAGTTTAAAAGATATTGAATGTTTTGAAGATATTCCTGAAACCCAAAACAGCATTGAAGGTAACGCTGTTCAAAAAGCGACCTATATTAAGGAAAAATACGGATACGATTGTTTTGCAGATGATACAGGTTTAGAAGTTGAGTCTTTAAATGGGGAACCAGGTGTGTTTTCCGCACGTTACGCAGGTGAGCAACGCAATGATAATGACAATATGAACAAATTATTAGAGTCATTAAAAAGCAGCCCCAACAGAAACGCCCAATTTAAAACCGTAATTGCCTTACAACTTAACAACAAACAACACATCTTTACAGGTATTTGCAAAGGAGAAATTACAAAAGCAAAACAAGGTGAACATGGTTTTGGATACGACCCCATTTTTAAACCGCAAGGCCATGAAAAAACATTTGCCGAAATGGATTTAAGTTTAAAAAACAGTATTGGACACCGAGGAAAAGCTGTATTGCAACTCGTTGCTTTTTTAAATTCTCAAACTTAAAAAATCATTATAAATTTTAACAATGCTATTGGTTGTTAATATTCTTTATGTTACTTTTAAATCATGACAGAGGAAGAAATTGAAAAAGAAAATGCAGCCATAACCAAAGCCTACAAAGAGTTATTAAAAGTTAGTTACACTACACTTACTGACGACGATAAAAAACTAATTCGTAAGGCTTTTGAAATTGCATTGGACGGACATAAAGATCAGCGTAGAAAATCGGGTGAAGCCTATATTTTTCATCCCATAGCTGTTGCCAAAATTGTAGCACAAGAAATTGGGCTTGACGCCACTTCCATTGCTGCGGCATTACTGCATGATGTGGTTGAAGATAGCCCTGATTATGAAATTGCAGATATTGAAAAACTATTCGGAAAAACCGTTGCAACCATTGTAGATGGACTTACCAAAATATCATCATTAAGTAAAGAGAAAGACATGAATGTGTCTTTGCAAGCTGAAAATTTCAGAAAAATGCTACTTACTCTTAATGATGATGTACGTGTAATCATTATAAAAATAGCAGACCGTTTGCACAATATGCAGACCATGGATTCGATGCGCTCTGACAAACAAGAAAAAATAGCATCTGAAACCTTATATATTTATGCACCCTTAGCGCATCGTATTGGACTATATAATATCAAAACCAAGCTTGAAGATTTAGGCTTAAAATATACCGATCCGGATGTTTATAATGATATTTTATTCAAAATAAAAGAAAGCAAGGAAGAGCAAGACCTGTATATAGCACAATTTAGTGAGGTTATAAAAAAATCATTGGATAAAGAAAATTTAGCTTACACTATTAAAGGACGTCCGAAATCTATTTTCTCCATCAGAAGAAAAATGATTAAACAAGGTGTTTCTTTTGATGAAGTATACGATAAATTTGCCATTAGAATTATTTATGCAAGCGATCCTGAAAGTGAAAAATTTCTCGCTTGGAAAATTTACTCTATAGTAACTGACCATTTTAGACCGAATCCCATTCGATTGCGCGATTGGATTTCTTCGCCAAAATCAACAGGTTACGAAGCCTTGCATATAACCGTAATGGGACCAAAAGGACGCTGGGTTGAAGTACAGATACGAAGCGAACGCATGAATGAAATTGCTGAAAAAGGATATGCAGCACATTACAAATATAAACAAGAAGGCGAAAAAGAAGATAGTTTAGAAGACTGGATAAACAAACTGCAAGAAGCATTGGAAAACCCAGAAACAAATGCCGTAGATTTTGTTGAACAATTCAAACTCAATTTATACTCAAAAGAAATTTTTGTTTTTACACCTGCCGGTGAATTAAAATCACTCCCTAAAGGTGCAACCTCGTTAGATTTTGCTTTTAATATACATACCGAAGTTGGTATGAAAACCCGAGGAGCCAAAGTAAATGGCAAATTAGTACCCTTAAATCATGTTCTACAAAGTGGTGATCAAGTTGATATTTTAACATCTGAAACTGCTAAGCCAAACGCAAACTGGTTAGACTATGCCACAACAGCAAGGGCTAGAAGCAAAATTAAATCGGCTTTAAAAGAAGATAAAAAACGACTTGGTGAAGAAGGAAAAGAAATACTACGGCGTAAACTAAAACAACTTAAAATAAATTTAAACGAAGCGTCCGTAAACGAATTGGTTAGTTTTTTTAAACTAAAAACCAGTTTAGATTTATTCTATCGTGTAGGCATCGGCACTATAGACAACAACATGCTTAAAGATTATGCTGCTTCTAGAAGTAATGCTTTAATGAGTTTTATTAAAAGTAAAATTTCAAGAAAAGCTACTATTAAGAAGGAGGATATTGACAAAGAGGAAGTAACAACTAATTATGATTCACTTGTATTTGGTAAAGAAGAAGAAAAGTTAGATTATAAGCTTTCAAGTTGTTGCAACCCCATTCCTGGTGATGATGTTTTTGGTTTTTTAACCGTTTCAGAAGGCATAAAAGTGCATAAAAAAAACTGTCCGAACGCATTAAGTTTACAGTCTAATTATGCTTATAGAATTATGCCCGCAAAGTGGGTAGATTCTACGCAACAAGAATTTTTAGCTCAAATTGTAATTACGGGTATAGACCATATAGGCTTGGTAAACGATGTTACCAAAGTAATTTCTGAAAATATGCACGTAAACATGAAAAGTATCAGTTTTGAAAGTGATGGTGGTATATTTTCTGGAAAAATTAATGTGGTGGTAAAAAATAATACCCTTTTAAAAAAGCTATTAGATAAACTTAAAAAAATTAATGGTATAGATAAGGTTACTAGACAGTAAAAAAAGTGTAAATTTGCGACGAAATTATGGATGATAACGCAGAAACTAAAAATCAAGAGATAGTAAAAACTGTTTTTACTAACTTTTTAGAGAATAACGGACACCGCAAAACGCCCGAACGATACGCTATACTGCAAGAAATTTATAACAATAAGGAACATTTTGATATAGAATCTCTATATCTTAATATGAAAAATAAAAAGTATCGTGTATCTCGCGCAACACTTTATAATACCATAGAATTGCTTCTTGAATGTAAATTGGTTAGAAAACACCAATTTGGGCAAAACCAAGCACATTACGAAAAATCGTATTTCGACAGACAACACGATCATGTTATTTTAACAGATACCGGCGAAGTTATAGAATTTTGTGACCCAAGAATTCAATCCATCAAAAAAACCATCGAAGAAATATTCGATATCGAAATTAATAATCATTCACTTTATTTCTACGGAAATAGAAAATCAACTAAATAACTTTTTTTTACAATGGCAGTAGATTTACTACTAGGATTACAATGGGGAGACGAAGGCAAAGGGAAAATTGTTGACGTACTGACCTCTAACTACAATATTATTGCACGTTTTCAAGGAGGTCCAAATGCAGGACACACACTAGTTTTCAACGGAAAAAAACACGTATTGCATACCATTCCTTCAGGAATTTTTCATGATGACACAACCAATTTAGTTGGTAATGGCGTTGTAATAGACCCTGTAATTTTTAAAGGAGAATTAGACAAACTTGAAGCGCAGGATGTAGATTACAGAAAATCCTTAGTAATTTCTCGTAAAGCACACATCATTTTACCAACACATCGTTTATTAGATGCTGCTAGTGAAGCTTCAAAAGGAAAAGCTAAAATTGGCTCTACCCTAAAAGGTATTGGCCCAACTTACATGGACAAAACAGGTAGAAACGGACTGCGTGTGGGCGATTTGGAATTAAGCGATTGGAAAGAACGCTATAGAGCATTGGCTGATAAGCACGAAAGTATGATTGCTTTTTACAATGTTGATATTGAATATAACTTAGCTGAATTGGAAACTGAATTTTTTAAAGCTATTGAAGTTTTAAAATCATTAAAATTCATTGATTCGGAAGAATTTATATACCAAGCGCAAAAATCTGGACAAACCATTCTTGCCGAAGGTGCTCAAGGATCGTTATTAGATATCGATTTTGGAACCTATCCGTTTGTAACCTCAAGTAACACCACTGCTGCTGGTGCTTGTACTGGCCTAGGTGTGGCTCCAAACCAAATAGGTGAGGTTTTTGGTATTTTTAAAGCATACACAACCCGTGTTGGTTCAGGCCCCTTCCCTACTGAATTGTTTGATGAAGATGGCGCCACTATGAGTCGTGTTGGTAATGAGTTTGGTGCTACTACTGGCCGCCCAAGACGTTGCGGATGGCTAGACTTAGTTGCCTTAAAATACGCTTGTCAGGTAAACGGTGTTACACAATTAATGATGATGAAAGGCGATGTGCTTTCTGGGTTTAAAACCTTAAAAGTATGTACCGCTTACAAATATAAAGGTGAAGTTATTTCGCATTTTCCATACAACATCGAACCAGAAAATGTAGAGCCTATCTATACTGAAGTAGAAGGTTGGGCAGAAGATTTAACCGAAATGTCTGACACTTCTCAAATGCCTAAAGCTCTAAACGATTATATTGAGTTTTTAGAAAAAGAATTGGAAATCCCTATCACCATCGTTTCTGTTGGACCAGATAGAAAACAGACTATTTTTAGAAAGTAGGATATTCCACTAAATATATTAAAAAAACGCTCCGAATTATTTTGGAGCGTTTTTTGTTCACATACAATTATACATTATAATTATCGTTATTTTTGCGACAAACTTTTACAATTTGAAAAGACAATCTATATATTCCATACTGCTTTTTTGCTTTATTTCAATAACTTCTTTATATGCTCAAGAAAAAAAGAAGATTGAAATTGAATATGCTGGTAGACTAACTATTGATGAAGAAAACTACCCAGGAGCAAAAGTTTTAACTAGAGACGAGATGCAACAAGTACATATTATGCAAGGCAGCATAAATATGTGGAGCGATAAAGCCATTTATTACAGTGGAGAAAATTTTATTGAAGCCTATGGAAATGTGAAATTGATTCAAGGAGACACCATCCACATGACCTCAAAATATATTGAATATAGTGGTATTACACAATTGGCTTTTGCAAGTGGCGATGTGTTTTTGAAAGATCCAAATTCAACCATTTCATCCGACACTTTATATTATGATCGTGTAAAACAACAAGCTTTTTATAAAAATGGTGGTACTGTTGTAGTAGATACATCTGGCACTGTTACCAGTAAAATTGGTCGTTATTATATGAACGAAAAGAAGTATCAATTTGTAAATGATGTTGTGTTAGTAAATAAAGACGCCACCATCAATTCAAATTACTTCGATTTTTATTCAGACACTAAATACGCCTATATATACGGACCTTCAACTATAACCACCGCGGAAAGTAAAACCTACACTGAAAAAGGATTTTATGATACTAAGAATAAAAATGGTTATGCCGTTAAAAATTCTAAAATTCATTACAACAATCGTATTATAGAAGCCGATAGTTTATACTTTGATGATTCCAAAAAATTTGCATCTGCAACCAACAATGTAAAAGTAACAGATACTGTTAACCATAGCATCGCAAAAGGCCATTACGCTGAAGTTTTTAAAGCCCAGGATTCCTTATTCATAACAAAACGCGCCTTAGTTGCAACCAAACAAGAAAACGATTCTATTTATATGCATGCCGATAAAATAATGATGACCGGCAAACCAGAAAACCGTATAGTTAGGGCTTATTACAATGCTAAAATATACAAATCGGATATAAGCGGAAAGGCTGATTCTATTCATTCAGACCAAAAAACAGGTATTACAAAACTTATAAATTTAGCGCGCTTTTCATCTAAAGATGTTTTTTCTACCAAACGTAGACCCATCATGTGGAATATTGAAAATCAAATGACAGGTGACACCATTCACTTAATTTCTAACTCCAAGACAGAAAAACTAGACTCACTACTCGTATTCAACAATGCATTCATTATAAGCAAGGACACTATAAGCAAGAATGGCTTCAATCAAATTTTTGGGATAAAATTAACTGGATTATTTAATGAAGAAAACAAACTTAGAAAAGTAAACATCGATAAAAATGCCGAATCTATTTTTTACGCAAGGAACGACAAACAGGAACTTATTGGTATTGACAAAGCAAGGTCTGGAAGTATATCCATTCTTTTTGCTGATGGTGATATTGAAGAATACACTAGGTTCAACCAAGTTGACGGTAATTTATACCCAGAATCTAAATATCCTAAAAACGAAAAGCTTCTAAAAGGTTTCGATTGGCGTGAGGATGAACGTCCACTAAGCGTTGAAGATTTATTCAAAGATGATGAACCATTGGAATTACCCATTATTAAAGGTTTGGATGATTACATCCCGCAAGATGCCTTCTTTGATGAAGAATTGTTGGAACGGGTAAAATTGGCAGGACAACCAGGTATTATAAATAAAGCAGCCAGAAATGTACCAGAAGATTCTTTTACTTTTTCCGAAGAAAATTTACTAAAATCAAACCTTGAATTTAATGCCGTAGCTTGGTCTAAAAATGAACTCATAGTAAAGTCTAACGTTACTTCAGCTCCAAATAAAACAAATACTGCTGATTTTATTTATGGCAATGAAAGTGATAGCGGATATATATATCAATCAGTTCCTTATAAAAAAGGTGATTTTAAGTTTTCTTTATGGATGAAAGGATCTGGATCTGTGTTTATGCATTTGCAAGAAGAAGGTGGTGATTACACTAATTATACCGTTCAAAATATAATCCTAACAGATAAATGGGAAAAATATACTATTACCTGTAAAAAAGCTATTGACATCAACGACATAAGGGCGGTAATAAGCAAGACAAAGAAAACTGATAAAATATATCTATGGGGCGCAGAGTTAGTCGAATTACAAAAAAATAAATAAATGAAACAAGACTTCCTCAAATACCAAGCCCAAACAACACCAAATCCGTTAGCTATGGAAGTTTCACATGCCAACGGAAGTTATATTTACGACACCAATAACAAAGCCTATCTAGATTTTGTTGCAGGTGTTTCAGCTACACCTTTAGGGCATAATCACCCAAAAGTTATAAATGCCATCAAAGAGCAATTAGACAAGTATTTGCATGTGATGGTTTATGGCGAATACATTCAAAAACCCGCTGTAGAACTTGCTAAGTTATTGGCCAAAAACCTACCTTACCCCTTAGAAAACACCTATTTGGTCAATTCAGGAACTGAGGCTATTGAAGGTGCTTTAAAATTGGCTAAACGTGCTACAGGCAGGAGTGAAATTATATCCGCCAAAAATGCATATCATGGCAACACCATGGGTTCTATGAGCGTTATGGGTTATGAAGAACGCAAACAAGCATTTAGACCATTATTACCTGATGTTCGGTTTATTAATTTTAATAATGAAGACGATTTAAAGCTTATAACCACAAAAACTGCAGGTGTTATTTTAGAAACCATACAAGGCGGTGCTGGTTTTATTGAACCCCAAAATGGTTATTTAGAAAAAGTTAGAAATCGTTGCGATGCCGTTGGCGCTCTTTTAATTTTAGATGAAATTCAACCTGGTGTAGGTAGAACCGGAAAACTTTTTGGTTTTGAAAACTACAACTGTATACCAGATATTTTAGTAATGGGCAAAGGTTTAGGTGGCGGTATGCCCATTGGTGCTTTTACAGCTTCAAGTAACTTGATGAATTTACTGCAGGACAATCCTAAACTTGGACATATTACCACCTTTGGTGGGCATCCTGTAATAGCAGCCTCGGCACTTGCTACTTTAAAAGAAATAACCGAAAGTAATTTAATGGCCCGAGCCTTAGAAAAAGAACAGTTATTTCGTAAACTTTTAGTGCACCCATTAATTGAAGATGTTCGTGGAAAAGGACTCATGCTTGCCATAATGACACCTTCTGCAGACATAACAAATTCGGTTATTTTGCAGTGTCAAGATAACGGTTTGATACTCTTTTGGTTACTTTTTGAACCTAAAGCGATACGAATTACCCCGCCTTTAACCATCTCAAACGACGAAATCATCAAAGGATGTGCTATTATTATTGATATTTTAAATAAAATTCACAAATAATATTTATATCATAACTTTTTGAAAACCAATAAATAAGACCATTTTATTCTTACAAAAAACAAAAGTGTTCATTACTTTGTTAAAAACATTTGAGTTTTACGACTAATAAAAAGGAATAGAAGCTTAAATTTATTCAAGTAGAACTTTACAAATGTGCTTATGGAGTTTAGTCATGATGACAATAACGATTTACCATTAACCAAGTTTGAATCGATGCTAAAAACAAATCATGTTTTGTTCTTCGATTCCGAAGAATTTGAAAACATCATTCACCACTATCTTAATCAAGGTAAAATAGCTTTAGCTAAAAAGGCCATAAAATTGGGCTTAGACCAGCATCCTACATCTATCAACTTAAGGCTTTTCAAAGTTGAAATTTATGTCTTTGAAGATAAACTTATTCAAGCAGATACCTTGTTGAACGAGCTCTACAATTTAGACCCAACTAATGAAGAAATTTTCATTCAAAAGGCTAATATTTTCTCTAAAAAAGATGACCACGAGCAAGCCATTCAAGTGTTGAAAAAAGCTTTGGAATTAACCGATGATGTGGTAGATCTGTATTCCCTTATAGGAATGGAATACCTGTTTTTAGACCAATTTGAAGAAGCCAAAGAATTCTTTATGAAATGTTTAGAAGAAGATATTGAAGATTATTCGGCGCTTTACAACATCATCTATTGTTTTGAATTTTTAAATCAAACCGAAGAAGCCATCGCTTATTTGAATCTTTTCTTAGATAAAAACCCATACTGCGAAGTCGCATGGCACCAACTAGGAAAACAGTATTACACGCTTAAAAATTACAAAAAAGCATTGGCTGCCTTTGATTTTGCCATCATTTCAGACGATACTTTTGTGGGCGCCTATATTGAACGTGGTAAAGTATTAGAAAAACTAAAACGTTTTGAAGAAGCGATTGAAAACTATACCATTACCCTTCAGTTGGATGAACCAACATCATTCGCACTTTTACGCATTGGTTTTTGTTATGAAAAGTTGAGAAATGATGATTTAGCGGTTCAATATTACTATAAAACAGTCCATGAAGATCCCTTATTGGATAAAGGTTGGATTGCTATTACAAGATATTACAATCGAAAACGCAACTACCAAAAAGCGCTATACTACATTAACAAAGCCATCAATATTGATTCTGAAAATGTAACTTATTGGAAATTATATTCTCAAATAAACCATCGTTTAAACCATTTTGAAGAAGCCGAACGCGGATTTAAAAAAACATTAGAGCTAGGTAATTACGAGTTAAGCACATGGTTGTCCCGTGGGGATTTATTAATTAAATTGGGAGAACCCGAAGCCGCTATTTTCAATTTTGAACAAGCCGTGGAGTTTTATCCAGAAAACGCCGAATTGGAATACCGATTGGCCGGTTGTTATTTTTCTTTAAATGAAAATGAAAAAGGTTTATTCCACTTAAAAAATGGTTTAGGCTACAATGAGGATTACTCGTTTATAATCGATGAACTTTTCCCGGAAGTTGCCAATAAAATACTTGTTAAAAATTTCCTAAAAGAAAATCAATAGCCAAACGTCAAGCTAAAATCCATACCTTTGGTTCGCTTAAAAATCAACCTATGCAACGACGTTTTAAAGACTATTTAACTATTTCTCTTAAAGGATTGGCTATGGGTGCTGCCGATGCAGTTCCTGGAGTTTCCGGTGGTACCATTGCTTTTATTTCTGGCATTTACGAAGAGTTGGTTTCAACCATCAGTAATATCAACACATCTCTTTTTAAAACTTTATTTAACAAAGGCATCAAAACTTTTTGGGAACAGGCCAATGGTAATTTTGTTTTGGCTCTTTTAAGCGGCATCATTATTAGCTATGTTTCCTTTATGAAACTTGCAAAATTCCTTTTAGAAAACCACCCAGTTTTAATTTGGTCGTTCTTTTTCGGATTGATTATAGCCAGTATTTACTTTGTAGGCAAGCAAATAACAAAATGGAACATACCTGTAATTATTGCGTTTCTAATAGGTACAGGCATTGCATTTTATATTACCATGCTTCCGGCACAAGCAAATAATAACAGCAACTCATTTCTGTTCATTGCAGGTGCCATTGCTATTTGTGCTATGATTTTACCTGGTATTTCCGGTTCCTTCATTTTAATAATTCTTGGGGCATACAAAACATTAAGCGATGCCATTCATGATGTTGATATAAAAAAGATAATCATATTCATTGCTGGAGCTGTTATTGGTTTGCTCAGTTTTAGTCATGTTTTAAAATGGCTTTTTAAAAACTATCACAATATAACTTTGGCATTACTTACAGGGTTTATTTTGGGGTCATTAAACAAAGTGTGGCCTTGGAAAGAAACATTAACATGGCACACCGATTCTAAAGGAATTAAAAGTCCGTTGTTACAAGAAAGCGTATCCCCTTTTTCGTTTCAAGGAGACAATCAACTAGTATTTGCAATAATTTTAGTGGTTCTTGGATTTTTGACTATTTTTATTCTAGAAAAAGTAGGTTCAAAAAAACAATAATGGAAAGCACCCGAACACTTAAAGACAAACTATTTCTAATCTTGAAAGGATTGGGTATGGGTGCTGCCAATAAGGTACCTGGAGTTTCTGGAGGTGTTGTTGCTTTTGTTGCTGGTTTTTATGAAGAGTTCATTTATTCTTTAAGAAAAGTAAACCGAAAAGCCCTTCTGTTACTCATAAACGGACGCTTCAAAAGTTTTTACAATTATATAAATGGTCGTTTTTTATTCTTGCTTTTCTTCGGAATGGTGGTAAGTTATTTTAGTGTTTCAAAAGTGTTGGATTACTTTATTAAACATTATGAACTTTATATTTGGAGCGTTTTCTTCGGAATGATTATTGGCTCCATTTATTATATAAACAAAGATTTTAAAGATTGGAATTATAAAACCTATACATCATTAGCTTTAGGCATTTTAGTTGGTTTAAGTATTAGCTTTTTAAATCCTGCCAAAGAAAACGACAACCTTTGGTTTGTATTTTTTTGTGGTATTATAAGTGTTTCGGGCATGACGCTTCCGGGGTTTTCCGGTTCCTTTATACTCATCCTTTTAGGAAATTATGTATTGCTCCTGGTCGATTCTGTTAATGCTTTATTCGATACGTTTTATGAGGTTTTAGGTGGTAATTTCAGTTTTATTGATAATTCTGAACGCCTGAGAATGCTAAAAGTACTAGCTGTTTTCACACTAGGCTCCGTAACAGGTTTGGTTACCTTTTCGCATATGTTAAGCTATATTTTAAAACATTATAAAAGCATTACACTTTCGGCAATCATCGGTTTTATAGTAGGCTCTTTAGGTGTTGTATGGCCTTGGAAAAACACTATTTACAAATTGAACCAAGATGGTACACATATATTAGATTCTACTGGAACAAAAGTGGTATTGAACTACGAACGTTACATTCCTAAACTTAGTACCGATACTTATTATGCTATCGCTTTTATTATCCTTGGAATTGCCATAGTTTTGGCACTTGAATATTACGGAAAAAAAACCAAAAAAATAAATGAATAAATTAGGGCTTTTAGGCAAAAATATATCTTACTCTTTTTCTAGAGCATATTTTAAAGAAAAGTTTGAAAATGAACAAATTACCGATACTACTTATGAAAATTTTGATATAGAAAGTATTGATTTATTTCCTTCAATAATAAAAAACACTAAAAACTTAAAAGGTTTAAATGTTACCATTCCTTATAAGGAAGTGGTTATCCCATTTCTAGATAAAGTAAACAAAAAAGCCAAAGCCATTGGAGCCGTAAACACCATAAAAATAACAAAAAAAGGCAAGTTAGTTGGTTATAATACAGATTGTTATGGATTTAAAAAAACACTAAAACCTTTTTTAAAACCACAACACAAAAGTGCCTTGATTTTAGGTACAGGTGGCGCCAGTAAAGCTATTGCGTACACTTTTAAAGAGTTAGGCATCCCTTACCATTATGTTTCTAGAAAACAATCAGAAACCGTTAGTTTTACTTATGATTCACTTACGGAAACTGATATCAAAAACCATCAAATCATTATAAATAGCACGCCGTTAGGTACTTTTCCTAATGTAGAAGATTGTCCAAATATTCCTTACAACGGCATTACAGATAATCATATTTTATTCGACTTGATTTACAATCCCGAAGAAACCAAATTTTTAAGATTGGGCAAAGAGCAACAAGCTACTACCATAAACGGTCTAAATATGCTAAAATTACAGGCAGAAAAAGCTTGGTCTATCTGGAAATTATATTAAAAACAACTTCCAAACCATTAAAACCACATATAGTACTTTGTAAATAATAGACTTGTTAGTATCTTTAAACTCGAAACAAATTTAAAGAACCCTAACATTTTCAAAATGTCTGATATAAATAACTTGCCAAAAGCAGAAGGAGAAGAAGAAGTTAACAAGAATGTGAGCCATTCGGATAACGCCTCGGAAGAAAACAAATCGGTAGAAACCAATAATCCTGAAGTAGAAGATACAATAGCTGTTTCAGAAGAAAAATCTATTGACTCTGTTGAAAAGAATAACGAAGCGACTAAAAATTCAGACGACCAAAACGACGAAGTCTTAAATGAAATAGAAGATTCTAATGCTGAGGATGCCGAAGACGAAGGCAATAAAGACAGACATACTATTGAAGTGAAAGCATACGACACCATGTCGTTAGAAGCTCTTGCAATAGAACTGGAAAAGCTGGTGAAAAACGAAAAAGTTCAAGCCATCAAATCGCATGTCGATAGCATCAATAGTGAGTTTAAAGATAAATTCCAAGCCTTATTAGACGAGAAAAAAGAAGAGTTTTTAAATGATGGTGGCAACGAAATAGATTTTTATTACGTATCCCCAATTCAAAAGCGATACAAAGAAGCTTACAACGAATATAGAAGAAAGCTTAACGACCACTACCAAAATTTAGAAAAAAACCTAAAACAAAATTTAGCCGACAAACTTGAAATTATTGAAGAGTTAAAAGGCTTAATTAATGTTGAAGAAAACATAAATACCACCTATAAACATTTTAAAGAACTACAAGAACGTTGGAGAACCACGGGACCTATACCACGAGATAAATACAACAACGCTTGGAATAGTTACCACCACCATGTAGAAATGTTTTACGACTTTTTACATTTAAACAGAGACCTCCGCGATTTAGATTTCAAGCACAATTTAGAACGTAAGTTATTGATAATTGAACGTGCCGAAGAACTAGCAGAAGACGATAATGTGATGCGTGCTTTTAGAGAATTGCAAGAGCTTCATAAAATGTGGAAAGAAGAACTTGGTCCTGTAGATAAAGAACACAGAGAAGTTATTTGGGAAAAGTTTAAAGCCGCTACAAAAAAAATAAACGATAAGCGTCAAGCTTACTATCAAGATATAGATAAAATTTACGAAAAAAACCTTGAGAAAAAACTTGAACTTATTGAAAATATTGAAGCTATAAACGCTCAAAACACCAATTCCCATAACGCTTGGCAAAAGAAAATTAAAGAAATTGAAGATTTAAGAGAGCAATTTTTTAGTATTGGAAAAGTGCCTAGAGACGTAAACGAAAGCACATGGGCAAAGTTTAAAGAGTCTGTAAGAACCTTTAACAGACAAAAAAATGCTTTTTACAAAGACCTTAAAAAAGACCAATACACAAATCTTCAAAAGAAATTAGAATTAATTAAAATTGCTGAAGATAACAAAGACAGTGATGACTTTGAGATAACCACTCCTTTGATGAAAAAAATTCAAAGCGATTGGAAAAAAATTGGACACGTACCTCGTAAAGACAGCGATAAAATTTGGAAGCGTTTTAAAGCAGCTTGTAATTTTTATTTTGATAAACTACATGCTACACGAAATGCCGCCAATAAAGAAAGTCTTGATGCTTTTAACAATAAAGTAACGCTTTTAGAAACTCTAAAAAATTTAAAACCTGTTGGTGATAAAGAAAAAGATATTGAAAGCGTAAAAGAGTTTATAAACAAATGGAAAGATTTAGGAAGGGTTCCAAACGATAAACGTTATATAGAAGGCAAGTTCAACAAGGCTATTGAAGACTTCCTTATCAACCTGAAAATGGATAAAAATGAAGTGGAAATGATTAAGTTTGAAAATAAACTTGATGCCATTAGTGATTCGGATAATTCGAAAGATTTAGATAACGAACGTCACTTCATTAGAAAAAAGATTGACGAAGTTAGAAGTCAAATCAATCAATTGGAAAATAACCTTCAATTTTTCACGAATGTTGAAGATGATAATCCAGTTGTAAAAGAAGTTCATAAAAATATTAAAGCCCACAAAGACGCTTTAAAATTATGGAAAGAAAAACTTAGTAAAATAAAAGAACTTTATTAGGTATTAAAAACATAAACTAATTAAAAAAGCTTGAGGTTTCTCAAGCTTTTTATTTTATTCCAGTTTTTTCTGATTAAATACGCTTTGCTTCTTCCCAAAACACATCCATTTCAGCCAATGTCATGTCTTTTAAAGGTTTATTAATTGACTTTGCTTTTTCTTCAAGATATTGAAAGCGTTTTGAGAATTTTTTATTGGTACGTTCTAAAGCATTTTCGGGATTAATCTTTAAAAAACGGGCATAATTAACCATTGAAAACAAGACATCTCCAAACTCGCTTTCAATAGCATCTTTATCGCCTTTTTCTACTTCTACTTTAAATTCAGCAAGTTCTTCTTCAACTTTTTCCCATACTTGGTTAGGTTGTTCCCAATCAAAACCCACGCCTGCTACTTTTTCTTGGATTCTATTGGCTTTAACCAATGCGGGCAAACTATTTGGAACGCCTTCTAGAACACTTTTTTTTCCTTCTTTCAACTTTAAATTTTCCCAATTCCGCTTAACATCCTCCTCATTTTCAACGGTTACATCACTATAAATATGTGGATGCCTGCTTATCAATTTTTCGCAAATACTATTACATACATCGGCAATATCAAAATTGTTGGTTTCACTTCCTATTTTAGAATAAAATACTATGTGAAGCAAAACATCACCCAATTCTTTCTTGATTTCCTCTAAATCGTTATCTAAAATGGCATCTCCCAATTCATAGGTTTCTTCAATAGTTAAATGACGTAAGGTTTCCATGGTTTGCTTCTTATCCCACGGACATTTAGCCCTTAAATCGTCCATAATGGTTAATAATCTGTCAAAAGCTTTTAACTGATTTTCTCTAGAACTCATAAAAAGTGTTTTGGTAAAAATACAATTATAAATGATTTTTAATTCATTCTAGAAAACAAAAAATCCAGCCATTAAGCTGGATTTAAAAATTCAAAAAACTTGACAGGTCTGATAATTATTTAAAAACAATTAGGAGGCGTTTTGTCTTTTAATTAAGTTTAACGCAGACCCCGCATTATACCAATCTATTTGGGGTTGATTGTATGTATGATTTAATTTGATAAGGTCTTTGCTGCCATCTGCATGAACCGCTTCAAGGGTTAATTGCTTTCCTGGAGCGAATTCATTTAAATCCAAAAAGTTGAATGTATCATCTTCTTGAATTAAATCATAATCGGCTTCATTAGCAAACGTTAACCCTAACATTCCTTGTTTTTTAAGGTTTGTTTCATGAATACGGGCAAACGATTTTACAATAACAGCGGCTACACCTAAAAAACGAGGTTCCATAGCTGCATGTTCTCGTGAAGAACCTTCTCCGTAATTATGATCACCCACAACAATCGTTTTAATGCCTTTAGCTTTGTATTGACGTTGTACATCTGGCACGCCGCCGTATTCACCCGTTAGTTGATTTTTAACAAAATTTGTTTTTTGGTTGTAGGCATTTACAGCACCAATTAAACAGTTGTTTGAAATATTATCTAAATGCCCACGGAAACGTAACCAAGGTCCAGCCATACTGATATGGTCGGTTGTACATTTTCCGAATGCTTTAATTAATAGTTTAGCACCTTTTATAGTGTTTCCGATAGGCTCGAAAGGCTCTAATAATTGTAAACGCTCTGAAGTTGGAGACACATTTACTTGCACATGACTACCATCTTCTTCGGGAGCCAAATAGCCATTATCTTTAACTTCAAAACCTTTCGGAGGTAATTCCCATCCTGTTGGCTCTTCGAACATGACTTCTTCACCATTTTCGCTTATAAGTGTATCTGTCATAGGGTTGAAATCCAATCGACCTGCAATGGCAATAGCCGCTGTAATTTCTGGTGAAGCCACAAAGGCGTGCGTATTTGGGTTTCCATCGGCACGCTTCGCAAAGTTTCTATTGAAGGAATGCACGATACTGTTTTTTGGAGCATTTTTTGGATCGCTATATCTAGCCCATTGCCCAATACAAGGGCCACAAGCATTGGTAAAAATTTTTGCATCTAATTTTTCAAATACTTGAAGGATACCGTCTCTTTCGGCAGTATATCTTACTTGTTCAGAACCTGGATTAATACCCAATTCAGATTTCATTTTAATGCCTTTATCTAAAGCCTGTTGTGCAATAGATGCTGCACGCGATAAATCTTCATATGATGAATTGGTACAAGATCCAATCAATCCCCATTCTACGGCAATTGGCCAATCGTTAGCAGTTGCTTTCTCTTTCATTTCTTTACCAACATTCGTTGATAAATCTGGAGTAAATGGACCGTTTAATAAAGGCCCAAGTTCTGATAAGTTGATTTCTATAACTTGATCGAAATATTTTTCTGGTGAAGCATAAACTTCGGGGTCGGCAGTTAAATATTCTTTAACTTTATTAGCGGCATCGGCAACATCTGCTCTATCGGTAGAACGTAAATAGCGCTCCATAGATTCATCATAACCAAAAGTTGATGTGGTAGCACCTATTTCTGCACCCATATTACAAATGGTTCCTTTACCGGTACAAGACATGGCTGTTGCTCCAGATCCAAAATACTCTACAATTGCTCCGGTTCCTCCTTTTACAGTCAAAATTTCGGCTACTTTTAGAATAACGTCTTTAGGTGCTGTCCAACCCGATAATTTACCTGTTAACTTCACCCCTATTAATTTAGGGAATTTAAGTTCCCAAGCCATACCTGCCATCACATCAACGGCATCTGCTCCACCAACACCGATAGCAACCATACCTAAACCACCAGCGTTAACAGTATGCGAATCGGTACCAATCATCATACCTCCAGGGAATGCATAATTTTCCAAAACTACTTGGTGGATGATCCCCGCGCCTGGTTTCCAGAAACCAATTCCGTATTTATTTGAAACTGACTCTAAAAAGTTAAACACCTCACTACTTACACTGTTTGCATGCTTTAAATCGACTGCCGCACCTTCTTTAGCTTGTATTAAGTGATCGCAATGCACTGTAGTAGGAACAGCAACTTTGCTTTTTCCAGCTTGCATAAACTGTAATAAGGCCATTTGCGCTGTTGCGTCTTGACATGCAATTCTATCAGGAGCAAAATCTACATAATCCTTACCTCTTTCAAAAGCTGTTGTTGCGTTTCCATCCCATAGATGATTGTATAATATTTTTTCAGATAATGTTAGTGGTTTACCAACAATGTCTCGGGCAACATCTACGCGTTCTTTCATTCTAGCGTAAACCCCTTTTATCATATCAATGTCAAATGCCATAAATTCTATTTTTTTCTATTTTAATCAACACAAGATACGAAATATAGGACGTCTTAAAAAATTGATTTCTAGTTTTAATAATTTTTAACAATGATAGTATATAAATCGTCTAATCATTGCTAAAAAGAAAAGAAACCATACACAGCTAAATAAAAAGCCCGAGCATAAAACTCGGGCTTTTGAATTATGCTATTGTAATTTATAATTACATCACTAATAATTTACTTGAAGGTTTAAACTTTGTCAAGTTGATACCGTCTACCGCAGCTTCATACTCCGATAAATTTGGAGTTCTACCCAAAATTGTAGAAAGCACTACTACTGGTGTAGAAGAAAGTAATGATTCTCCTTTTTTATCACCCGAGTCTTTAACAACTCTTCCTTGGAATAAGCGTGTGGATGTCGCCATTACTGTATCACCTGGTTCTGCTTTTTCTTGATTACCCATACATAAGTTACAACCTGGACGCTCTAAATACAACATGTTTTCATACTTAGTACGTGCTGCCGCTTTAGGATCATTATCATCAAACTCGAAACCAGAGTATTTTTGTAAAACTTCCCAATCGCCTTCTGCTTTCAATTCATCAACAATATTATACGTTGGAGGTGCAACAACAAGCGGTGCTTTAAACTCAACCTTTCCTTGTTGCGACTCAATATTTTTAAGCATTTGAGCTAATATTTTCATATCACCTTTGTGAACCATACAAGATCCTACAAATCCTAAATCTACTTTTTTATTTCCTCCATAATAAGAAAGAGGTCTGATTGTATCGTGCGTATAACGCTTAGAAACATCCTCATTATAAACATCTGGATCTGCAATCATTGGCTCTACGATAGCATCTAAATCTACCACTACCTCTGCAAAATACTTAGCGTTTGTATCAGGAGTTAAAGCGGGTTTTTCACCAGATCTAATTTCAGCAATTCGTTTATTGGCTTTATCGATTAATCCTTGAAGTACTTGCTTTTCATTATCCATACCCTTCTCAATCATGATTTGGATTCTTGATTTAGCAATTTCTAAAGATTCAATTAAAGTTTCATCTTCTGAAATACAAACAGAAGCTTTTGCTTTCATTTCAGCAGTCCAATCTGTAAATGTAAAAGCTTGATCTGCAGTTAATGTTCCAATATGAACTTCAATAACGCGTCCTTGGAATACATTTTCACCACCAAATTGTTTTAACATTTGCTGTTGTGTAGCATGAACTACATCACGGAAATCCATATAACTCTTCATGTTTCCTTTAAAAGTCACTTTTACAGATTGTGGAATTGGCATAGTTGCCTCTCCTGTTGCTAACGCTAAAGCAACGGTACCAGAATCTGCTCCAAAAGCAACACCTTTTGACATACGCGTATGCGAGTCGCCACCAATAATAATAGCCCAATCATCAATAGTGATATCGTTAAGAACTTTATGGATTACATCCGTCATGGAATGATAAACGCCTTTAGGATCACGAGCCGTAATTAAACCAAAGTCATTCATAAACTTCATTAGCTTTGGAATGTTAGCTTTAGATTTACTATCCCAAACTGAAGCCGTATGACATCCTGATTGGTAAGCACCATCAACAATTGGCGAAATAACCTTAGCTGCCATAGATTCAAGCTCTTGAGCGGTCATTAATCCAGTTGTATCTTGCGAACCAACAATATTTACTTCAACACGAACATCTGAACCGGCGTGTAATACTTTACCTGGTGTATTACCAACAGCGTTTTTATTGAATATTTTTTCAACAGCAGTAAGACCTTGACCTTCAATAGAAATTTCTTTAGATGGCGCATACACTTGAGGAATATCGATTCCTAAAGTTTTAGCTGCAAATGTTTGTAATTTTTTACCAAATACAATAGCATAAGAACCTCCTGCTTTGATAAACTCCACTTTTTGCGGAGTTAATGAAGCCGAAATATCCATTAACTCTTGGTTGCCCTTGTATAATTTTTTCTCTTTTGTGTTTATTGTTAAAACAGTCCCAGTTTCAACAGAATATTTTTGCTCTAATACAGGCTCTCCATCGGCATCCATTACTGTATTCCCATCTGCATCTTTTTTCTTTACCCAGTTTTGCAAGTCAATTCCAATACCTCCTGTTACACCAACTGTAGTTAAGAAAATTGGAGAAATACCATTAGTACCCGCAATAATTGGTGCTATATTGATAAATGGCACATAAGGACTTGCTTGAACACCTGTCCATAAGGCCACATTGTTTACACCTGACATTCTTGAAGAACCAACTCCCATGGTTCCTTTTTCAGCAATTAGCATCACACGTTTGTCTGGATGCTGTTCTTTTAATTTTAAAAGATTCTTTTGCATCTCTTTATTATGCTCAAAAATACACTGACCGTGCAACTCACGATCGGATCTTGAATGTGCATCTCCACCCGGGGATAACAAATCGGTAGAAATATCACCAATACCAGCAATGAAAGTAACAATCTCTATTTCTTCTTCAATCTCTGGAAGTTTAGTAAAAAACTCCGCTTTCGCATAACTCTCAAGAATATCTTTTGCAATCTCACTACCATTTTTATATGCATCTTTTAAACGATACATATCTGCCTCATAAAGGTAAACTTGTGATTTTAAAACTTCGGCTGCTGCTTTTGCTTTCGAAGCATCATTACCTAAAGCAACATCTAGTAATACTTCAATAGAAGGCCCTCCTTTCATGTGCGATAGTAATTCCAAAGCAAATGCAGGAGAAATTTCTTTAACTACAGATTCACCAAGAATGATCTCTTTTAAAAATTCAGCTTTCACTCCAGCAGCACTGGTTGTTCCAGGTACTACGTTGTAAATGAAAAAGTTAAGAGAATCTTCTCTATACTTATTATCTAAATCTTTAATTTGCTCAATAATTGCACTTAACAATTCGGCACCATCAATAGGCTTTGGATTTAGCCCCTGATCTTTTCTCTCTTCGATCTCCTTGATGTAATCTTCATAAATGTTCATAGGAAAAATATTTTCAATGTTAAATTCAATTAAATCAAAATGATTTGCATGAATTGTGATAATAGCACTTGCGCGGAAGCATGCTGAATTAATTTTTAATTTTTTAAGTTCGGCAAATTACAAAATTAATCTTTAGAAGTAAAAACATAACGCTGCAATACACTGGCTTTAGATTGCAATTTATTATAGTCACATTTTAAATTAATCTAATTATATTTTTTTCAATATTTTCAGATTATTAATGACGATTTAACAACAATTAATTAATACAATCTTGGTTTAAAGAACTTATTGTCTCTTAGATTGGTCATTGGTCTTTCAAAATACACGAATAGCAAGTAACTAAGCAGATATGTTAGTACGCAATACGCTAACAAAATTAAAATTTTAAAGACTAATGCTACTTGTGAAACATCGATAAAATATTGGATACTTAGCAATACAATAGAATAATTAACCAAATAGATTGCATATGATAGAATGCTAATTTTAGTTATTTGAGTTTTAAGAAAAGTTCTGTTTTCTGAACAAGTTGCCAAAGGAAAAAACAAAAGCAAGTTTATAGATATGATTGGTAAATAGAATACATTGAAAAACAGAGAAGCATTTTCTGGAGTGACATTAAAGATGAAAATAATAGCATGTAAACAGGTAAAAACTACGGATGCCAAATAAAAAAGAGGTGTTTTATAGCGTTCCCAAACAGATTTAAAATACATGAAAACATAAGCGGCTATAAATCCGTAATAAACACTATCAACCCTATAAACAACTACTTTTCGTAATTGGTGGCTCCATTCTTGCCCCGAACTAACTATGTTATATAAATGAAAATGATACCTAAACAGCGTTACACTTAAAATTATTAGCAGCGTTACAAATAAATACAACCAATGTTTTGGAATCCTTTTTGAAAACGAAATTAAAACATATAATAAAAAAGGACCAATAATATAGGCATACTCTTCAATGGATAAGCTCCACGATTCTGTAAAAAAATCAGGTTGTCCTTCATAAAAATTCTGTAAAAAAACGAAGTAATAGCCAATGCCTGCAACAATTTCACCATAAAAGATAAATACTAAAAAAATGTTTAAAAGAAGAATTAGAAAATAATTAGGCAATGTTCTGAACCAACGCCGTATCCAAAAATAGACAAAATCTTTTAACGCTATTTTTCCTTGGACTAACTGCTTTAAGATGATGCCACCTATTAAAAAACCACTGAGTACAAAAAACAAATCGACACCAATAGTTCCAAAAAAACGGATAATAACAAGTAAAGTCGTTTCCTTACGGGGAAATAATAATATTGTGGAATGAGAAAACATAACCAAAAGAATGGCGACGGCTCGAATAACATCTAACCCAAAAATCCTATGTTTATAATCAATATCCATAGAGATTTCTGATTTGGTATTTTAAAATAAGCTCTTTATAATTTGTGTTTCAGAAACACCTTCAGCTTCAGCTTTGTAGTTTTTAATAATTCTATGCGTTAAAATACTGTAAGCTACCGCTTGCACATTCTCAATATCTGGAGAAAACTTACCGTGTATGGCTGCATGTGTTTTGGCTGCTAAAATTAAGTTTTGAGAAGCTCTTGGTCCTGCTCCCCAATCGATGTAGTTTTTAACCAACTCATTAGCGGAATTTCCATTAGGTCTTGTTTTACCAACCATGGTTACGGCGTATTCAATAACATTATCAGCTACAGGAATTCTTCTTATTAAATGTTGAAAATCTATTATTTCTTTTGCTGAAAAAAGCGCATTGACTTTTGCTTGTGTATCAGAAGTAGTTGCCTTAACAACTTCAACTTCTTCTTGAAACGATGGATAATCTAAATTGATAGCGAACATAAAACGATCTAACTGCGCCTCAGGTAGCGGATAAGTTCCTTCTTGCTCAATTGGGTTTTGAGTTGCTAAAACAAAATACGGCAATTCTAATTTATAATGATGACCCGCTACGGTTACTGCGCGTTCCTGCATCGCTTCCAACAAAGCTGCTTGCGTTTTTGGAGGCGTTCTGTTAATTTCATCTGCTAAAATGATATTAGAAAATATGGGACCTTTTATAAATTTAAAATGGCGGTCTTCATCTAAAATTTCACTACCAAGTATATCACTCGGCATTAAATCTGGAGTGAATTGAATACGCTTAAAATCGAGTCCTAAAGCTTGGGCAATGGTATTTACCATTAAAGTTTTTGCTAAACCAGGAACACCAATAAGCAATGAGTGGCCACCAGAAAATATAGATATTAATATTTGGTTTACTACCTCATCTTGACCAACTATAACTTTGGCTATTTCGGTTTTTAAATCTTTATATCTTTTTACAAATTGTTCAATGGCAGCTACATCAGACATACAATTACTTTTTTAACCAGTTACTAGAAAATTCACAATTTCTGTACTCTCCGCTAATTTTTATATAAGTATCTAGAATTTTCTCTTCTTGCCATTTTGCAATTGCTTTTATTTTCTTTTCATCTAAAGCCAAGCTTTTGATTTTTAAATAATCACGAGCATAATCTGCTTCGTGTTCATTGATTCTATCGGTAACCATTAAAATTTTAAACTTTACTTTACCAGTTCGGTCCTCTTCTTTTAAAACAAGACTTACTTCATTATCTTTCAAATTTTGAATTTGAGCATATAATTCTGGTTCCATTCTGGTTAACTCAAAATTATAGTCTTGTGTGGTTGGGTTTATTAATTGCCCGCCGTCACCACGTGTTTCTTTTTCATCACTCGCCTCTCTTGCAGCATCGGCAAATGATATTTTACCATCAACAATACGTTGTCTTACTTTTTCCAAACGCTCCTTTGCTTCTTTTACAGCTTCTGTAGATACTTTTGGTGATAGTAAAATATGAGCTACATCGTATTCTTGTCCTCTTATTTTTTCACATTGAATGATATGGTATCCAAAATCGGTTTCAAAAGGTTCTGAAATTTCACCTTCTTGAAGCGAAAACGCTACTTGCCTAAACTCCTTAACCATTCGAGGTTGTTTTCTGTTCAAGGTATATTTCCCTCCTTTACTTGCAGATCCAGGATCTTCGGAATACAAAACGGCTTTAGAACGGAAACTTGCTCCGTTTTCAATAATATCGGCTTTAAACTCTTTCAATCTGTTTACAACGCGTTGTTTTTCTTCTTCAGACACTTTAGGTACCGAAACTATTTGGGCTACTTTAAGTTCCGTTCCAAATGTTGGACGTTCTTCTTTAGGTATTTTTTCGAAAAATGCACGAACTTCTTCAGGGGTTATTTCTATTTCATCTACAATTTTAGCTTGCATTTTTGCCGCTAATTGATTGCTTTTGTTAATTTCAAACATCTCATCTCTAAAAGCTTTCTCATCGTCTTTTTTATAGAACTCTAAAAGCTTTTCCATAGAGCCACCGGTTTGTTCCAAAAATTGTTCTATTTGGTAGTCTACATTTCTTCTAATTTCAGAATCAGATACTTGAATACTATCTTGAATAGCTTGGTGTGCGTACAATTTATCCTCTAAAAGCTTCCCGAACAATTCGCAAGGTTTTATATCGGACGTATTGACGTTTTGCGCTTGAAGTTGTAAATAAGCTTTATCTACATCAGAATCTAAAATAATATAATCGCCCACTACCGCTGCTACCCCATCTACTTTTTTGGCATTTTTAGTTAGGATTGAATCTACTTTTTTTGATTCTTGTTTTACTGCTACTTCTTCATTTATTACCTCTTGAGCAGATGCACTATTTACTATTAGTAAGGTTATGAATAAAACACTTAGTTGTTTTAAATTATTTATATATTTCAAATTGTTTATTTTTAATAGCATCTTTAGTAATATCTTTTTCTAGTTCTCTAATAAGTTCAAGCTTTCTTTTGTTAACGACAATTTGATCTATTGTAGGTTTTACGTACTCCAACGGAGCTGTATCGTTTCGTAACAAAACGTCATTAATTTGCATCAAATATACTCCTAATGAATCTTTGAGTTGTATAAAATTAGATTTTTTTAACAGTTGATTTTTATTTTCGGGAGTAATAGCTGAAATTTTATTGATTACTTGATTTGCTTTTATCCAAATAGTATCATTTAAAGAATAGGATTTAAATTGAATTGAAATCGCGTTTAAATCTTTTTTGTCTTTAGAATTGAAACGTTTAAACTTTTCAACAATAGCATTGTAATTGATGATGTTTTCTTCCAAATGAATGTATCTGAACTTTACCAGTTCTTCATTTAATCTGAAAATATCTTTATTTTGATTATAATATGTTTCGGCTTCAACTTTTGTAACAACCGTATCCATATCCCTTTTTACCAATGCTTCAATATAGGCTTTGGTGTACAAGTCATTTCTATATTGCCTTATCAATTTATTGAACTCTGCCTGTTTAGATTCACTTAAATTCACCTTGGCGCCATCTACAAACAACTGTTGCGTTGCCCAACGGTTTATAAAGTTTTGAACCACCAACATACTATCTTCTTTGGGTGTTCCTTCAGATACTAAATCTTTAATGTCATCATAATACAAATAAGTCTCGTTAACCCTAGCAATAGGAACCCTATCATCGGTTTTTTTGAAAAAATTGCACGAGGTTACCGATATTATAAGCAATAATATGATGATTCTATTTTGCACCTATTGTTTTTTTATTTGAGCTTTTACGCTTTTTAAAGCCTCCGGGTTTACGACTACTGTATATTTTTGAGCCAGTTCTTTAAGCCATTTCTCCTCTTTGTATGCTTGATAATCACTTATTACCAAACCTTTCGCTTCTTCAAATGTTTTTAAAGTTTCTGGTAAAATCTCTTTTACCTGAACCAAAACAAAAGCATTATTGTGTTTATATATTTTAGAAATGCCTTTTTTAAATTCAAAATCTTTTGGCAAAGTCTGATGGTTAGCATCCATGGCATCTACAGTAAAGATAACGTCTATTTTATCATTACTATTAATAAGTGCTTTAATTTGTTGTAACTCCATACCTTCTTTTAACAAATTAGCTACTTTTTTAAGTGTTTTTTGTTCTTTTGAAGAAGCAACCACCGCATCAATTCTTTTTGGTGTAATGTACTTGTTTTTATGTGAGTTGTAATAATCTTGAATTTCTAACGAATCGGTTTTAGCCGTATTCCAAATGGTCGTTTCCATTAAATCGAATAATAACAAACCATCTCTATACTCAGCTACAACATTAGCATAATCTTCATTTTCATTCTCTAAATTATCTTCTTGGTATGCTATTAAATTTGTGTTTAAAAAATCATTATAATTTTTTGCAACTAACGTTTTGAAATCGGTTTTCACAGATGTGTTACTTTGTGCAGTAACTAAATAATCTCCAAAATCTTTAAAAACAAACTGTTTATCTCCTATTTTTACTAAAGGTTGTTTTGCTTCAAAGCTAGGAGGCAACGTCCAAGATCTTTTAAAGAAATCGTCATTTAAAATGGACACAAAATAATCCAATGCAGGCTGTTTAGTTGAAATATTATACTTTTCTTTAAGTTTGGTGTGTAATGCTTCATCTATAATCTTAGAGCGCTCATCACGCTTTACTTTTTGTTCCAGTTCCGGTTGCATCTCTTCAAAAGATGCAATTGGTTTTTTACCATATAGTTTTACAATATGCCACCCGTATTGGGTTTTAAAAGGCTCTGACACATCGCCTATTTCATTTAAACCAAAAGCAGTGTCTTCAAACTCAGGAGCATTTATTTGTCCTCCAGAAAATGGAGCTAACTTACCTCCATTTGGAGCTGAATTTGCATCATCGGAAAACTGTTTTGCCAAAGCTTCAAAATCTTCACCTTGTTTTAGTTTTTTATAAATATCCTGTATTCTATCCTCTGGCTTTTCCGCTAAAGAATCACCTGGTTTATCTATAACCATAATATGCGCTACGGTACGCTCGCCTCTTGATTTTCTTTTGTCCTGCACAAACACAATATGGTATCCAAATTGGGTTCTAAAAGGTTGTGAAATTTCGCCAACCTTAGTTTTAAATGCAGCATTTTCAAATGAATAAACCATTCTGAACCCTGTAAAATAGCCTAAATCTTCACCGTAAATTGTTTGTCCGTTATGCACTTCCTTCCTTACTTTTTCAAAGCCTTCTTTTAAAGCACGATCACGTAGTTTTATAATAGAATTATAAGCCGCTAAAGTATCGGTTGGACTCGCGCTTTCTGGAATTTTAATCAAAATATGAGATGCTTTTACATCATTAGAAACGCGTTCGTAGGCTTCTTTTACCAATGCATCTGTTACTTTGTTATCGGAAATAAAACTTTTTGCCAACTGTTTTTTGTACGTATCCAACTCCCTAATATAGTTTGGATTTTCTTGAAGGTTTAACGCTTTCGCTTCTTTCAACTTTAACTTGTAATTTGTGAAAAGTGTTAAATAACTTTCAACTTCTTTTTGAGATTCGTCCTGAACTAAATCTAAATTCTTATTATAAACCCTTAAAAATTCAGAAACGTACACAGGATCGTTGTCTACAGTAAAAAGAACTTCTTTGCTAGAGGTTTGTCCATTAACATTTGTAATGAAAACTAAAAAAATCAAAATAAATAAATACTTAAAGTTCATTTGAATAAATTTTTTATTATAGCACAAAAATAACAATATAAACCTATAATGCAAGTTGCTTTTACAAACGATTAAAAAGATAAAATATTCCATTTTAAATTATATATTTTTGCCTTTCAATAATTATTCTTTATCTAATAAATAATGCGCGAATTAAAGTTAATTTGGGATTTTCGTGGTCCTGATGCCAGTAGGATTGCCCAACACCATGAAATTCACCTAAAAGAATACATTCAACAAGAAAATTTAGATATAAAAATTACTGGTTTTGAAAATTTAAATGAAGTACATTCCATTGCGTTTTTAGTTGTAAATGAAAACGAAATGAAACCTATAAGAGATGCTTTAAAACCACATCGCGGACAAGTTTATACACATTAAGAATAAATGAAAATAAAACTCGACGGTTTTGTTCTAGCCATTATAGCCATTGTTATTACTGCATATTTTTTTCCTAACTGGGGCAGTAAAAATAGCCCCGTACCCTTAAACCTAATTGGAAGCATTGGTGTTTCGCTTATTTTCTTTTTTTACGGATTAAAACTAAGTCCCGAAAAAATTAAAACAGGTTTAAAAAACTGGAAACTGCACCTGTTAGTGCAAGCATCCACTTTTATTTTGTTTCCAATAATTGTTATGGGTTTTTATCCACTTATTGCTAACGAAAACGACCATACTATTTGGTTGGCTTTTATGTTTTTGGCGGCACTTCCATCTACTGTATCATCATCTGTGGTTATGGTATCTATTGCCAAGGGCAATATTCCTGCTGCTATATTTAACGCTAGTATTTCGGGGTTAATAGGTATTATTGTTACACCTCTTTGGATTGGTTTATTCTTACAGAAAACTAGCACTCACTTCGATTTAGGAAACATTTACCTAAAACTTCTTACCGAAATTTTATTGCCCGTAATTATTGGGATCTCTTTACAACGCTATTTAGGTGATTTTGTTAGAAAAAACCTTAAATATCTTACTCTATTTGACAAAGCCATTATTCTGTTAATCATCTATAAAAGTTTTGCTGAATCGTTTTTGGAACATGTTTTTAACTCGGTAAATATTGCAGATTTACTATTTATCTTCATTGCCATTATAGCACTGTTCTTTGTGGTGTTTTTTCTTATCAAACAAATTGCAATGTATTTAAATTTTTCTTTGGAAGACCGAATAACAGCACAATTCTGTGGTACAAAAAAATCGCTCGTACATGGTACCGTTTTTTCTAAAATACTATTTCAAAATACAGTATCGGTAGGTGTTATATTGCTTCCGCTTATGCTATTTCACTTTATTCAAATATTCATTATCAGCATTATAGCTTCAAAAATGAATAAAAACGATGCACTATAGATGTTAATTTGACTTTAAAAAACTCAAACTAATTAGGCGTGAATTATAATGGGAATTTTACGGTTCATAAAATACTAATTGACATCCCTATGACCTACTTTGGATACTGTTTCTTGATATTCCGTATCAACTCTTCCAGCCCGTTTAGTTTTAGCTCGTACACTTGTTTAAGCATATCGCCCAATTTGCCTTTAGGAAAGCCTTTTTGGTGGTACCAAACCACATAATACTCGGGTAAATCTATTAAATAGCGATCTTTGTACTTGCCAAAAGGCATTTTGGTATGTGCTAAATCTATTAAGAATTGTTTGTCGAACACCTAGGTTATTTTACCTCAACTATTTCTAAATCTTTATACTTCACTATATAAGTGGCATCATTATAATAACCGCCCATAAGTTTCTTTTTGTAGGCAAATTTGTTTTCTACATACTCGGTAAGAGGTGCGTTGTTTACAGACATGTATAAATCTTTTGCTGAAGCTAAACGCAATACCACATCCATAGTTAAATCAAACCCTTTTACGGCACGTTTACTTGGTGTGGTGTTATAAGTTTGGGTGTAACGCTTTACAAACGAATTGCTTCCATTATCACTGTATGATTTTGATGTGGTTGCAAAATGAAGCTGAAGTTTTGATAAATGGTCGTTTGATACTTGGTCACCCTCAAAAGCTGCATTAAAATTGCTTGTTACCAAAATAATTTCGGTAGTGGCACTATTTAAAGACGCCAAAATACTGACAACGTTTGATACAAACCCTTCGCTTTGCGTTTCTAAAAACACATAATTTCTACCTGGTTTTAAAGTGCTTCGTATATCTTCAACATAAAGGAAATTTAAATCGTTACCCGTTTTCCCTTTTCTGGAGTAAACAGATTTTGCATAACCAAACGTAGTCTTAATACTGTTCGCTACTGCTTCATTTTTTGTGTCTGAAACCACAACAATATTTTTTTCTAAAGAATCGGCTTTTACAAAATTTATAATTCTGTCTTTTAACAAGTCATCTGAAGGTCTAGATTGAAAAACGTTATCGTACAATGTTAAATTTGTGCCTATGGGAGATACTACTGGTACATGATAATCACGTAATTCAGAAGCTACCTTATCAAACGTATCAGACGTTAACGGTCCAATAACGGCATCAATATCTTTAAAGTTATTATCTTTCAATATCCTTAATACATCACTTACTTGATAGTTCGTATCATACACATCCACTTTAAGTGAAACACCTAAGGTTTTTAGGGAATCTAAAGCGGTTAAAACACCTGTGTAAAAATCAAGTGAAGCATCTAAATATGGGTCTTTTTTTATGCTGCTTTTTATATGGGCAATGGAATCGAATTGAACACGGTTGGTTCTAAAAGGTAACATTACCGCAATATGCTTCGTATCAAAATTGGTTATTTTATTTTCCAAACTTGTTTTTTTCGCAACTGGTTCACCCGCTAGATTCAAATTATTTGTATACGGTATTTTTAAAACCATACCTTCCTTTAAACCAGTGTTTTTCAATTCCGGATTTAAAGCTTCCAATTCATCTTGTTCTAAGCCTAATTTTAGTTTTAAACGGTAAAACCCTTCTTTTGGCAACACGTTGTAATAGCTGTATTTTTCGTCTACCTCTTTTACCTCTTCACCATCTTTATTGGGCACATATATTTGTTGTCCATCCTGTAATGCTTCGCCCATACCTGGGTTTAAATCTTCAAGTTCTTGAACAGTAATTCCAAATTTGTAAGCAATACGCCATTTACCCTCTTTCGGCTTCACTATATAGGCTTTAGTAGCTGCTTTAGATTCTTTCTTGGTAATTTTAAAAACAGGTATTTTAAGTTTATCTCCCTTATTTAGTGTATTGGCGTATAAAAAAGTGTTGTACTTTTTTATATCCTCTTCGGTTACATCGTACTGTTTTGCAATGCTATATAAGGTTTCTTTTCTGTTGGTTCTATGTTCTTTATAGCCTACCAATTCTTGTGTAGTAACAACTTCTGCTTTTTTCGCTTTGGAAATAGGAATTATTAATATGGTATTAGCTTTTAATTCTTTTTTAGCATCTGGATTTAAGGCATAAATATCAGAAGTGGTTACGCCGTAATGAGAAGCAATTCCATGAATGGTTTCGCCTTTTTTTACTTGATGGGTGCTGAAGTTTTGAGCAGTTAGAGCATTCACATTAAAGATGAATGTTAAACATAAAACGGAAAAGAATTTAATCATGTAAATCTATTTTTTAATTGCGTTAAGAACCAAACGGTATTTTTCTATATGCATATAACATGCCAAAAAACATTTTGTTCTGACTTAATCATATACGTTTGATTTATTAAAATAAGACGACTTAACGCAATAAATATAACTTATAAATTTTGTTTATCCAACAACTTATTTAATATCAAAAGATTACAGCTTTCGCAGGAATTTATTCCCACTCGATGGTTGCTGGTGGTTTTGAACTGATGTCGTAAACGACTCTATTAACGCCTTTAACTTTGTTTATGATGTCGTTTGAAGTTTTTTGGAGGAACTCGTATGGTAAATTTACCCAATCGGCAGTCATACCATCGGTACTTTCGACAGCTCTTAGTGCTACGCATTTTTCGTAGGTACGCTCATCACCCATAACGCCAACACTATTTACCGGCAAAAGCATTGCACCTGCTTGCCATACTTTATCATACAGTCCCCATGCTTTCAAACCATTAATAAAAATAGCATCAACCTCTTGCAGAATACGTACTTTTTCGGCAGTAATATCGCCCAAAATACGAATGCCCAAACCTGGACCTGGAAATGGATGGCGCCCTAAAAGTTCAGGATCTATGCCTAAAGTAGCACCAACTCGTCTTACTTCATCTTTAAAAATAGCGCGTAACGGTTCTACAATTTTAAGTTTCATAAAATCGGGCAAACCACCTACGTTATGGTGACTTTTAATGGTTGCTGAAGGACCACCAGTAGCCGAAACACTTTCAATAACATCTGGATAAATAGTACCTTGTGCCAACCATTTTACATCGATAAGTTGGTGTGCTTCATCATCAAAAACCTCAATAAACGCATTACCAATGGCTTTACGTTTTAATTCTGGGTCTTCAATACCAGCCAAAGCATCCAGGAAACGTTGTGAAGCATCTACGCCTTTTACGTTAAGCCCCATGCCTTTGTATTGGTTTAATACGTTTTCGAATTCGTTTTTACGAAGCAATCCGTTATTAACGAAAATACAATATAAATTTTTGCCAATGGCTTTATTCAATAAAACGGCTGCAACGGTAGAATCTACCCCACCCGAAAGTCCTAAAACCACTTTATCATTACCTACTTTTTCCTGTATGGCGGCTACGGTTTCTTCAACAAAAGAATCGGGTGTCCAATCTTGGTTTACGTTTGCTATGGTTACTAAAAAATTTTCCAAGAGTCTTTTCCCATCGGTTGAATGGTACACTTCTGGGTGAAATTGAATGGCATAAGTTTCTTCACCTTCAATTCTATACGCTGCATTTTCAACATCGTGGGTACTTGCTATTAAAACACCATGTGTTGGCAAAGATTTAATAGTATCACTATGACTCATCCAAACTTGACTACCAACGTTTATACCTTTGAAAAAAGCTTCGTTTTCTTTAATGAAAGCCAACTTGGCACGACCATATTCCCTCGTATTTGACGGAGCTACTTCACCACCTGAAAAATGCGCCAAATATTGGGCACCATAACAAACCGCTAATAAAGGTTTTTCGCCTCTAATGTTTGTTAAATCGGGGTGTAAAGCATTTTCTCCTCTTACAGAATTTGGACTTCCTGAAAGTATAACGGCTTTATACTCTTGAAAATTGGTTGGAATTTTGTTAAATGGATGTATTTCGGAGTAAATGTTGAGTTCTCGAACTCTACGGGCAATAAGTTGTGTGTATTGCGATCCGAAGTCTAAAATAAGTACCTTATCATGTTGCATGCGCAAAAATAACAAGGATTTTAGAATTACGATTTATGATTTGCGATTTTTTTAATTAAATTTTCAACAGCGTGAATTCGCCTTTTAAAGGCTCTAAGTTTTCTATGAGTTTAGGAATAAGCGATTCGCCATATTCCAAATAAAACTCAGAAAAATTGGCGTTACGCTCTTGCAAACTTTGGTTTGGGAACAATTCGTTTTGTAAATCTGTCATTCTTAAAACCTGATCTGATAGTTTTCTTTTTTGGGCTTTAAGGAGTCGTTTTTCTAAAGCTTCCAATCCCTTTAACTGCTTCACTTCCTGTGCTTTTACGGCGCCCAAAAATGATTTATCGGTTTGTTTTGCCAATTCATATAAAGCTTCAAATTGATGTTTTAAATGTTGCTTTTGTTCTGTAAAATCAATGTCTATATTCGAAATCTCTCTTACTTTTTTATTGATGAAGGTAGTGCGCTTTAGAAAAATATCTTCCTTTGATATGTTTAACTTTTGAAGTTTTTCAGCTTGATTTTCAGATTGTATCAACACCGAATTTCTTAATAACAACACAGGAAATGGCACGTTTACCCGATTGAAATATTGTTTTAGTTGAAACCAATATGCCAACTCGCCACCACCACCTATGTAGCACAAATTAGGCAAAATAACCTCCTGATATAAAGGACGCATGATAACATTAGGTGAAAACCTTTCCGGGTGCTCTAAGAGCACTTTTAGCAGCTCACTCTTGCTCCAAGTTATATTAGTATTGATGACTTTGTAAACACCTTCTTCAAAAACAATGCGTTCTCTTAAATTTTCGGTTATATAGAACAAATTAATTTCCCGTGGGTTTACTTGAATACCATAATTTGATAATTCGTTTATTTGTTCATTGGTTTCTGATACCTTTTTAAAAGAGGTTTGGTTAAGCAATTCATCTTCCATAAATGGTATGAATTGTTTTTTTAATGCGGCATCATTGGCATCTATAATGACCAAACCGTACGCTTTAAACAATTCGTTCGCTAAAAAACGCGTGGCATTGGCTAAACTATCATGATTTAGATAGGCTTCCTCAAAAAGTGTTTTTAAATGAGTGGCATTTTTAGTAGTGCCCAATTCCAAAGAAAACTGATTGAAAACTGCTTCTAAACCTTCGTTAGATAATTCGCCCACAGCACCACTGGCATTTTTGTTCCAATGCACTTTTTTTCCTTTGAAGTTGAAATAGTTTATCTCTTCAAAATCGTGGTCTTCGGTTGCCATCCAATAAATAGGCACGAAATTATAATTAGGGTATGTGTTTTTTAATTCTTTTGAAAGATTGATAGCCGATACAATTTTATAAAGAAAATAAAGTGGCCCCGTGAACAGGTTTAATTGATGCCCTGTTGTAACGGTAAACGTATTTTCTGAATTTAAACTTTCAATGTTTTTTAAGGTAGCTTCAGAAGTTTCAATGCTTTGGTATTGCTTTTTTAATGTATCGACTAAAACTGTTCTCGACTGCGCTTTAAAAGACCGGGCTTTCTCTTCAATCTGCGATTTAAAATTTTCAAGCTTAGGGAATCGATTATAAAAAGGCTTCAATTCTGGTTTTTCATCTAAATAATCACAAATAAGTGAAGAAAAATATCCTGTTTTTTTAAATGAAATACAATCGGTTGGCATATAAATAGTGAGATTTAAAGTGTAAATATACAGTTATTCTGTTTTTTGAAATCCAAAAAATACGTTAAGAATTTAGACCAATCCATAATATCAGTTATTTGCATTCACATACAAATGGAGATGATATACAAGTCCTTCTACATTTTTAAAACACCCTTAAACTTTCATTAACAATAATTTAACTCCATAATTCACTATAAAAAACACAATCAAACGTTTTTTTTCGTATTTTAATACTAACTAAACCTTTAGTTATCAATACATCATGAAAATGAAACGCTTTTTTCTGTATATACTTACCTGCCTTCTTTTTTTTAGTGGCATGCAATACATTATTGCACAAACCTCAACAGGATTTATTGAGATTAAAGGGAAAATTGTAGATGATAATTCAAACGATGCCTTAGTGTTTGCCGATATCACTATTAAAGACTCAAACATTAGCACCATAACCAACTCCGATGGTGAGTTTGCTCTAAAAATACCAGATTCTCTTGCATCTAAATTGATAACATTTTCCCATTTGGGATACCAAAAAAAGGAAATGAAAATTTCAGAGTTAAATGGTCATTCAAAAATCAAACTGTTTCCTGCGGTTACCGAATTAAACGAAGTTGAAGTTAAAACGTATAGAGATGCCGAAACATTATTGAGGGAGACCCTAAAAAATAGAAGCAACGCCTATAACAACGACAATGCCTTAATGACGGCATTTTATCGTGAAACCATTAAAAAAAGAAGAAGAAATGCCTCACTATCAGAAGCTGTGGTGCAAATACACAAACAGCCCTATAGCAATTTTAAAAACGATGCTATTGAGCTTATTAAAGCAAGAAAAAGCACCGACTATACACGTTTGGATACCTTAGCCGTAAAACTACAAGGAGGTCCGTTTTCAAATTTATACACCGATATTATAAAATACCCCGAATACATTTTTTCAAATGAAAACATTGTTTTATATGATTTTGATTTTGGCGAGTCAACACAAGTAAACAACAAGCCCGTATACGTTGTCAATTTTAAACAAAAACCAAGCATTAAAGAACCTTTGTACTATGGTAAACTTTATATAGATGCTGAAACTTTGGCCTTAACCAATGCCGTTTTTAGATTGAATGTGGAAAACAAAGAGCTATCCAGCGAAATGTACATTAGGAAAAAACCAAGAAAAGTAGATGTATATCCTACCGAGGCCACCTACCGCGTAAATTACCGTACTCAAGACGGGAAATGGCATTATGCTTATAGCAATATTTTACTAACGTTTAAAGTGAATTGGAAGGGCAAATTATTCAATAGCGTATATACCTTAAACAGTGAAATGGCTATTACCGATTGGCGCATTAGCAACCCCAATTTAATTAAAGCCAAAGAACACATGCTAAAACCAACTACTATTTTAGCAGATGAAACCTCAGGGTTTAAAGACCCTGCTTTTTGGGGCGAATACAACATTATTGAACCTGAAAAATCTATTGAAGCGGCTATAGAAAAAATTAAAAAACAATTAAATAAAACTTCAAATATTTAGTGTTAAATCATAATAGCGCGTATAAATTTTAATTAATTTTACGTACTAAATTTTTATATTGTGATAGATTTTTTGCTTTCCAGCGACGCCATTATGGCACTTTTAACACTTACTTTTTTAGAGATTATTTTAGGCATAGATAACATTGTCTTTATATCTATTGCCGCCAATAAGCTACCCGAACATCAACAATCGAAAGCAACAACCATTGGTTTGCTTTTAGCCATGATACAGCGTATTATTCTATTGTTTTTCGTTACTTTTTTAATTGGTTTGAAAGAACCTTTTTATACTATTGAACTGTCGTGGATCCATATAGCCATAAGTTGGCAAGCAATTATTTTATTTGGAGGTGGTTTATTTTTAATTTACAAAAGCACTTCAGAAATTCATGAAAAAGTAGAATTACCAAACCATGATGAAAATGCTGTAAAAGGAAAAAAAATCAAAAGCTTATCGCAAGCCATCGTGCAAATTATGTTAATCGATTTTATTTTCTCTATCGATTCTATTTTAACTGCCGTAGGAATGACCAACGGTTTGCACCCCAACCATAATTACAATTTGGTGTTAATGATTATTGCCGTAGTTATTTCAATAATTGTGATGATTGGTTTTGCAAACCCCATACGCCGTTTTATAAACGAACACCCAAGTATGCAACTTTTAGGTTTAGCTTTTTTAATTTTAATTGGATTTATGTTAATTACTGAAGCTGCTCACCTATCGCATACCAAACTATTTGGCAATGAGGTTGGTGCCATACCAAAAGGCTATTTGTATTTTGCTATTGCGTTTTCGCTTTTTGTGGAGTTTTTGAATTTTAGGATTCAAAAGAGGAATAAGAAACGTACTGAATCTTAATATTGTGTCTGGTTGAGCGCAGTCAAAACCTTTTTTACATGTTAACTACATAAAGTTCTCGACTGCGCTCGAACAAAGAATGGTCAGTGTTTTTAAAACACTTCCTTTTGATATTTTTAAGATCTAATAATTTCTATTGCCTTTGTAAATACGATACAAATAGTAGGCTATTAAAGCTAGAAGTACAATTATTATTAGTCTGAAAATCATAAAATAAGGTTATTAAAACAACTTGGTTTGACCTTTATCATCTAATTTATCTTCATCAGAATCAGAATCATTACTGTTTTTATTAGCTTCATCTGTATTTCCATCTGTATCTGGAGAAACATCTTCTTCATCAACAACTTCTAAATCATCGGCATGAACTTCTTCAGGAGCTTCATAAGGCAACGGATCTAATAAATTGATTTGGTTTACTTTTTCTTTAGTTAACTGGTTTCCTAAAGCTGTAAGACCTTTAACTGCAATAAATTCTTCTAAATTAATTACTAAATTATCTTTTCGATCTTTACCACGTTCTTTAGTAAACTCAATTTCAGCCATTGGAATCCAATCGGTTGAAACAATTTCCAAATTCGATTTATCATGAGATGTTATAAAACACTCTTCTTTATTTTCATTTTCAATTAAGAAGCGTTTTACAAAGTATTTCTCTTTTTCACCATCATAATATATAGCAGAAATAGGCTTTTTAGGAATCCATTTTTCCATCACAATCATATCACTATCAAAATGCGCAGTCACTTCTGGAATTATGGTTTTTACAATCCCTTTTTGATTGATAATCAAGATGCGGTCTTCACCTCTAAACTCACCTAACAATTCGCCTCTACCATCTACATTCAGCCTTTGAACAGCATCATCAAACCATATTTTACGTGGTTTTAAAGTTGAGATACCTTTCTCTTTCAACTCTACTTTTTTAACAGGGTATTTGGTAACTAAGTTTCCTTTAGAGTTTCTGCCTTTTATTAAAATATCGGCAAAATCAATATCCCATTTCAGTTTTTTTATACTTCCCGCTTGACGAAGCAAAATGCTAACAACCTCAGCTTCTCCATTCGGGTTTGCAGAAAAATACAATACCGTGGAACCTTTGTTTCCGTTGGTTAAATCGTATTCTTTATCACGTGTAATTCCCGTAACCGAAAAGCGTTTTATATAAGACGGACCACTTTTACCATCGCGATAAATCATATTATAAATAGTACGGCTGTCCTTTTTATCAAACACTTCTACATTTATAATATCTTTCCCTACAAAGGTTTTGGCATCTACTTTGGTAACCATCATTTTACCATCTTTGGTAAATACAATAATATCGTCTATATCGCTACAATCGCAAACATATTCGTCTTTTCGTAAGGAGGTTCCAACGAAGCCTTCTTCTCTATTCACATAAAGTTTTGTGTTTCGAATAACAACTTTGGTAGCATCTACATCATCAAAGGTGCGGATTTCCGTTTTGCGTTCACGACCTGCGCCATATTCTTTTTTAAGCCTCGTAAAATAAGCAATGGCATAATCAATAAGATTCGCTAAATGATGTTTTATTTCGGCTATTTGATCTTCTAAAGCTTCTATTTTCTGTTGTGCTTTATCAATATCAAATTTTGAAATACGCTTGATTCTTATTTCGGTTAATCGTTCAATATCTTCAACAGTAATAGCGCGTTTTAAATGTTTGATATGGGGCTTTAAACCTTTATCAATCGCATTAATAACGCCCTCCCAAGTTTCTTCTTCTTCAATATCACGATAAATACGGTTTTCTATAAAAATACGTTCCAATGAAGCAAAATGCCACTGTTCTTCCAGCTCATCGAGCTTAATTTCCAGATCGCTTTTTAGAAGTTGAACGGTATTATCGGTAGAGCGACGCAACATTTCTGTTACACCAACAAACAGAGGTTTATTATCTTCAATAACGCAACCTAAAGGTGAAATGGACGATTCGCAACTGGTGAAGGCATATAACGCGTCAATGGTTTTATCGGGTGATAAACCAGACGGAAGGTGTATTAAAATCTCAACCTCAGCGGCCGTATTATCTTCAATTTTTTTAATCTTGATTTTACCTTTATCATTCGCCTTAAGAATAGAATCTATAAGCGACGATGTGGTGGTACCAAAAGGAATTTCAGTAATAACCAAGGTGTTTTTATCCAACTGCGATATTTTGGCACGTACACGAACACGACCCCCTCTTAAACCATCATTATAGTTGGAAAAATCGGCAATACCTGCTGTTGGAAAATCGGGTAAAATGGTGAAGCGTTTTCCTTGTAAATGTTTGATGGAAGCATCAATCAATTCGATAAAATTATGCGGTAATATTTTAGTTGAAAGTCCAACCGCAATACCTTCGCCACCTTGTGCCAACAACAACGGAAACATAACCGGTAAGTTAATCGGTTCTTTTCTTCTTCCATCGTATGAAGCTTGCCATTCGGTTATTTTAGGGTTGTAAACAACATCTAAAGCGAATTTAGATAAGCGCGCTTCAATATAACGCGATGCTGCAGCACTATCGCCTGTTAAAATATTTCCCCAGTTCCCTTGGGTATCAATCAATAAATCTTTCTGACCAATTTGCACCATGGCATCGGCAATACTAGCATCTCCATGTGGATGGTATTGCATGGTATGCCCCACTATATTGGCTACTTTGTTGTAACGCCCATCATCTAAATCTTTCATAGAGTGCATGATACGGCGCTGTACGGGTTTAAAACCGTCTTCAATAGCAGGAACAGCACGTTCTAATATAACGTACGATGCATAATCCAAAAACCAATCTTTATACATGCCCGTAACACGGGTAATGGTTTCTTTTGGCTCGTCTTGGTCGTTAATTAAATCGTCACCTTCTTCAATCATTAACTTCTTTTGTTTTTAGGGGCTCCGTTAAGTTTAGTTTTACCTAACTTTCTTGCATTTTTTATTGCTACTATTTTATGATTAACAATCGACAAATGATCATAACTACGCTTAACATCCGTGTTTTTCTTCTTATTATAAAGCATACTACTGTAATTTTTATTTTTTCTGCTTTCGCAGAAATATTTTTCTTTTAATTTAGTTGTGTGTAACGTTACTATTTGCCCAAATTTATAGATTTCAATAGATAATTTATTCTCATTTTTTTTGAGATTTATGTATTAGTAGGAATTTAATTGTCCTCTATAACATCCAATTCAACTTTCAAATTATCAATGATGAATTCTTGACGGGTTGGTGTATTTTTACCCATATAAAATGACAACAAATCTTCAATAGACATATTATCATCCAACATTACGGGGTCTAATCTTATATTCTCGCCAATAAAATGCACAAATTCATCAGGCGATATTTCACCAAGTCCTTTAAATCGGGTTATCTCGGGTTTTGGTTTTAGTTTTTCAATGGCATTGACGCGTTCTTCTTCAGAATAGCAATAAATGGTTTCCTTTTTGTTTCTTACACGAAACAGTGGCGTTTGTAAAATATACAAATGCCCTTCCTTTATAACTTCTGGAAAGAATTGCAAAAAGAACGTTATCAATAGTAACCGAATATGCATCCCATCCACATCGGCATCCGTTGCAATAACCACATTGTTATAACGTAAGTCCTCTAACGATTCTTCTATATTTAAAGCTGCTTGTAATAGGTTAAATTCTTCGTTTTCGTAAACGATTTTCTTGCTTAAACCATAACAATTCAAAGGTTTTCCTTTTAAGCTGAAAACTGCTTGGGTGTTTACATCGCGGGATTTTGTGATACTTCCAGAAGCCGAATCTCCCTCGGTAATAAACAAGGTTGATTCTAAATTTCGTTCGTTTTTAGTATCGCCAAAATGCACTCTGCAATCGCGTAATTTTTTGTTATGAAGACTGGCCGATTTCGCACGGTCTTTTGCCAGTTTCCTAATTCCAGAAAGTTCTTTACGCTCGCGTTCAGCTTGCAATATTTTACGTTGAATTTTCTCAGCTGTTTCTGGATTTTTGTGTAAATAGTTATCTAAATAGGTTTTTAGAAAATCATTAATATAGGTTCTTACGGTTGGCAAATCGCCACCCATATCGGTAGAACCTAATTTAGTTTTGGTTTGACTTTCAAAAACAGGTTCCATCACTTTGATGGCTACAGCACAAACAACCGACTTCCGGACATCGGAAGCATCGTAGTTTTTACCATAAAACTCGCGAATGGTTTTTACAAAAGCTTCACGAAACGCGTTTAAGTGCGTACCTCCTTGTGTGGTGTTTTGACCGTTTACAAACGAATGGTACTCCTCGCTATATTGTGTTTTACTGTGTGTAATGGCAACTTCAATATCATCACCTCGTAAATGAATGATGGGGTATGCTCTATCGCCTTCGTTAATGTTTTCAGATAATAAATCTTTAAGTCCATGCTCGCTAAAATACCTTTCACCATTAAATACAATGGTTAAACCTGGGTTTAGGTACACATAGTTTTTAAGCATTTTAACGATGTACTCGTTTCTGAACTTATAGTTTTTAAAAATGGTATCATCGGGAACAAAGGATACTTTCGTTCCTTTCCTGCGTGAGGTATCGTCTAATAAATCCTGATTCATTAAATTACCTTGTTCAAATTCGGCAGAAGCGGATTTATTATCGCGAGTCGATTCCACCCTAAAAAATGAAGATAACGCATTTACCGCTTTGGTTCCAACCCCATTAAGTCCGACTGATTTTTTAAATGCTTTGGAATCGTACTTTCCACCGGTATTCATTTTAGAAACCACATCTACCACTTTTCCTAATGGAATACCACGACCATAATCTCGAACCGTTACCTTACTCCCTTGAATGGAAATTTCAATGGTTTTTCCTGCTCCCATAACGTACTCGTCAATGGAGTTGTCCAAAACCTCTTTCAGCAGGATGTAAATACCGTCATCGGGCGAAGAACCATCACCCAATTTACCGATATACATCCCTGGACGCATACGGATATGCTCTTTCCAGTCTAATGAACGTATATTATCTTCGGTGTAATTGGTTAATTCAGCCATAGATTTTGAGTAAAATTTCGTGATTGGTCGCTAATATAATACAACCGCATAAAAAAAGAAACTGCCTTTGCACAAAGTAATTAACAATATGGTTCCGTTTTTGTTGAGAACCTCTATTTACTGGCTTTTTCCTTTTTTATAGACACCAACAAGATACCAAAAATTACTACAAAAGCACCAAACAATTGCAACAAAGTAAGCACTTCATTCAAAAATATACCAGCTAAAATAATGGTTGAAATAGGTCCAAAACCAGCAATAACAGCAAAATTTGATGAGTTGATACGGTTTATGGATTCCGATACCAAATACGATGGAATAACCGTAGCAAAAATAGCAATTAAAAACCCTAATAAATACACTTCCCATGGCAAACCAAAAATATTTACCTTAGAAAACAAACCAAAATGGATAAACACACAAACACACGAAACAACCATAGCATAGGATGTAAATTTAACCACCCCAAACTTTGGTATCAACCAACCGCTACCCACTAAATAAGACGCATAGGTTAACGCACAAAGTAGAATAAAAAAACCGCCAATATAAGTATCGGTACCCGAAATAACCACTTCGCCCCAAAAGGTAATAACAATGCCAATATAGGTTAAAAATATAGCCAGTGCTTGTGTTGAATTTATTGGCTTTTTAAGAAACAACTTGTTGAAAATAATTATGATGGTTGGATACAAAAACAATATAATGCGCTCCAAACTGGCTTTTATATACTCCAAGCCTACAAAATCAAAATAACTGGACAAATAATAGCCTACTATACCAAAAAAGGCAAGCCAATAATAATCGCTTTTAACAACGCTATCAGGGTTTTCCTTTCGGCTGTAAATAATGGCCATAAGCATGTAAAATGGAAACGAAAAAACCATACGCAACAATAACAGGCTTAGCGCATCTACTTGGTATTGATACGCCAATTTTACCATAACGGCTTTAGATGAAAATAGAACGATGCCTAAAATCCCTATTAAAATTCCTGAAATAAATTGTTTTTTAGATTGCATAAAGCGAATATAACCGTTGCTAAAATTGTAAGATTTTAATGTAGGAAGAAATTACGATGTCCAAATTAAAAACTAAAGAGATTCAGCTTGTTCTTTTAAAAATTTATTTCGGGTTGTCAAAAGATTTTGTACATACTTTTTCAAAAACAACCAGTTTATTAATTTTCCTAATAAACCAAAGGGAGATTCAAAATAAAAAACATCTATCATTAACGTTTTTCTGTTGTTTTTGCGAAAATAATGCTCGTGTCGAAACGACTTGAAAGCACCTGAAACCATTTCATCTACAAAATAATTGGGATATTCAAATTCTGTTATTTTTGAAGTTAGTTGTTGCTTTACACCCAAATGTTTGGCTTCCCAAGTAACCCATTCACCCAAACCAATCAATCCTGAAGTTTTTCCAGCTACAGCTTTTTCATGGGAGTGTTTAAGTGATTCTTTATGAAAATCAACATCTCTTGCTAGATTAAAACAGATTTCAATATCTGCATCTATAAGGGAATTGATTTCTATTTTAGACATTATTTTATTTCCAAATTAAACAGATTGCTTCTCTGCGTTAGCAATGACGTATTCAAGCAAACACCTTCTAAAAGCGAAGCTTTTAAAAATCTAACGTTCTAACTATCTAAAAAAACTATACGTTAAATAGGAAGTGCATCACATCGCCATCTTTTACAATGTAATTTTTACCTTCAACGCGCATTTTACCTGCTTCTTTTACTTTGGCTTCACTACCATAGGCTACATAGTCATCATACCCTATAACTTCGGCTCTAATAAAACCTTTTTCAAAATCGGTATGGATCACACCTGCTGCTTGTGGCGCAGAAGCACCTATATCGATGGTCCAAGCACGTACTTCTTTTACACCAGCGGTAAAATAAGTTTGCTGCTTTAATAGTTTGTAAGCTGAACGGATTAATTTAGCAGAACCTGCTTCATCCAACCCAATATCTTGTAAAAACATTTGACGCTCTTCGTAATCGTCTAACTCATTAATATCGGCTTCTGTACCAACTGCCAATACCAAAACTTCGGCATTTTCGTTTTTTACAGCTTCTTTTACCAATTCTACATATTTATTGCCCGATACTGCCGAACCTTCATCTACATTGCATACGTACATCACCGGTTTTTCAGTAATAAATTGCGATGGTTTTACAAAATCTTCATAATCATCTTCTGTAAATTCCAATGCACGTACCGAAATACCTGCTTCTAAATTTTCTTTAATTCGTAACAAAACAGCTTCTTCTTTTTGAGCGTCTTTATTACCCGTTTTAGCAGCACGTTTTACTTTTTCAAGTTTCTTATCAACGGTTTCAAGGTCTTTAAGCTGGAGTTCCATATCGATGGTTTCCTTATCGCGAATGGGGTTTACATTGCCATCAACATGTACAATATTATCATTATCAAAGCAACGCAATACATGTAGAATAGCGTCGGTTTCGCGAATGTTTGCCAAAAACTGGTTTCCTAAACCTTCACCTTTACTGGCGCCTTTTACCAAACCTGCAATATCAACAATCTCCACAGTGGCTGGTTGTACACGCACAGGGTTTACCAACTCAGTCAATTTTTCTAAACGTTTGTCCGGTACATTTACCACACCTATATTAGGCTCTATGGTACAAAACGGGAAGTTTGCACTTTGCGCTTTAGCGTTTGATAAACAATTGAATAAGGTTGATTTCCCTACGTTTGGTAATCCTACAATGCCTGCTTTCATGTGTATAAATTTATTGATTTATAAAGAACACATGCTGTTCGCTATTAATCATTATTTTAAATGATATAGTTTTCAACATGCTCGTTTCATTACTTTAGATAATTAAATTAAAGATACAAGAACCACATTTTTGGTTTTTGCGAGTGCAAATGTAGTTAATTCATTAATTATTTAAAGTATATGCTTTGAGTATTTCATGTAAATAACAAGCGGGGTATTAAATATGGTAGTCTGTTGCTTGTTGAAGTAATGTAGGGATTGGTTTTTAGCGCTTTTCTTTGTTGTAAGCAGTTTTTATTGTCCATAAATTGCTGCTAAAAATATTGGTATTGTTATTAAAACAGATATTATTGCCGGTTTAATCCAGCTTCTTTTTCTATGCTCAATATCTTTTCCAATAAATTTATTCCAAAAATATTCTGTCAAAATTCCACCTCCTGCAATATTAAAAATCATTGCAATGTTTCCTCCAATATTCATTAAATTCACAACTAATAAAGTTGCAATTGTATATAAAATTCCAAAAATCAAGACTTGAATTCGACCTGTTCTATTATTAGTTTGTTTCATATTGTACATTAACAAAACTGCTCCGAATATGGATGAAAAAAGTCCAGAGAAAACCATAATTACTTTTTTGGAATGTAATTCAGGAGCATTTGGATCGTCGGTATTATTATTTTTCTTTTTATTCTCTTCAACTGAATTTCGTTGAGTTATTTCCTTTTCTTCTTTTTCGATTTCAATTTCTTTTTCTATGCTTTTTAATTGCGATGATTCTCCATTACGTTCTCTTAAAATTTGGATTGAGGCAGAAACAGCTTGTTCGTTATAACTTTTTTTATTCTCTAAAATATATTCTAATTCCGAATCAGTTTTTCGTTGAAACTTTTCGATAAATTTATTCTCGTTCATTTTCTATTTTATAGCATGTTTTCGGTTTGGCAAAATTAGCTACAATGATAAATAAAAACAATTGCTTATATCTAATTTTATATATTTACGAATATAGTAAATATTCACTTACAAAAAAACCTCTGCTTTTCACTAAATAATGAGCAAATGGCTTTGTGTCTCCCCATGATGTTTAAAACATAACTATGTACATTGGTGCTGGTGTGTTAGGGATTGCAATGGAAAGCCCACAGCGAGGTACGAGCGAGGACTTGTAACCCTTCGTCTGCGCTCAGGGTTCCAAGCCCGACCCGACAGGGAACCCCCAAAAAACTATTCGAAACGGATGGCTTTTACTGGCGATATTTTGGTGATGATATACGAGGGTACCAACAACATAAGTAAACATAGTAGCATGGTGCCTATGTTTAGGGCTATAATGTAGCCTAGGCTTATGTAAACAGGAGCCTCGGTTACGTAATATACACTAGGGTCTAGCGGGAATAGTTTGAAGTATTTTTGTGCCAATAGCAACCCTAAACCTATAAGGTTACCCCAGAACAGCCCTAAAAGTATAAGGTAGCTGGCATTGTACAAAAATAGTTTACGGATGCTCCAATTATTGCTTCCCAAAGCTTTTAAAATACCTATCATTTGGGTGCGTTCCAGTATTAAAACCAAAAGGGCGGTTATCATATTGATGCCTGCTACCAAAATCATGATACCAATGATGCCGTAGATATTTTTATCGAAAATACTTATCCACTCAAAAACGGAGGCATATTTATCGGTTATGGTTTGGGTGTTTAGGGTTGATGGGGTGGCGCGGTAAATTTCGATGCCTTTACGGGGCAGTTGGTCGTAATCGTCTATAAACACTTCAAAATTTCCAACTTGGTTGTCGTTCCATTGGTTGATGCGCTGAATATGGCGGATATCGCCTATAAGGTATTGCGCATCTAAATCTTGAAAGCCCGAATTGTAAATACCTACTATTTTGTAGGTGATGATGTTTGGGAGCTTTTCGGTATCGTCTTTTGGAAATACCATTTGAAAAGTATCGTTTACTTTAAAACCCAAACGGTTTGCCAAATACTGCGATATTAAAACATCTTCGTTTCGTTTTTTGGTATAATCGGGTAGTTTGCCTTCTATTAAAAATTCTTTAAAATATTCCCAATTATAATCGGCTCCAACGCCTTTTAGGTAGGCGCCTTCAAAATCGGTTTCAGTACGAATAACACCAAACCTCGTAGCAACCGCCTGTATATGTTTTACGCCTTCAACTGATTTAAACTTGGGGTAAAAATCTTGTTTCTTTGGTACGGGCATTAAACTTTCTTGGGAATTGTTGCTATCGTAATTCGTTATAGTAACATGACCATTAAACGCTACTACTTTATCGCGTATTTTTTGCTGCAAGCCAATACCTGTTGCAATGGCAACCATCATGACCACAATACCAATAGCAATAGCTGCAATACCAATTTTTATTATTGGTGCTGAAACACTACTTTTATACGCTTTACTACCAATAATGCGTTTAGCTAAAAAATACTCGAAATTCAAAATATATGATGCGGTTTAAGGTTTTCAAAAATACAGTTTTATTATTTGTTTTGGTAATGATTTCTTGCGGAAACTTTTATAAGGAGAAGACGGAAGACAAAAGACAAGAGACGGAAGAACAAAAACCTAACATCCAAAACCTCGACCCCATAGTTGGTGCCAACCAAACCGATGCTTATTTATCGCTATTGAAAGGAAAACGTGTTGGCGTAGTGGCTAATCAAACTTCAGTAATTTTTAAGAAAAATCCAAAATCCAAAACCCAAAATCCAAACTACACGCATCTGGTTGATTCTTTAATTGCTTTAAAAATAAACGTCAAGAACGTTTTTGCACCAGAGCATGGTTTTAGAGGTACTGCCGATGCGGGCGAACATATTAAAGATGGTATTGATACCAAAACAGGCGTCCCAATAATATCTCTTTATGGCGATAATAAAAAACCAAAACCCGAACAGCTTAAAAATATAGACATCGTGGTGTTTGATATCCAAGATGTGGGCGCACGTTTTTACACCTATATTTCTTCGCTGCATTACGTTATGGAAGCTTGCGCCGAAGCCAACATTCCTGTATTGATTTTAGATCGCCCCAACCCTAACGGACATTATATAGATGGTCCTGTTTTAGAAATGGAACATAAAAGTTTTGTAGGCATGCACCCTATTCCTGTGGTACATGGCATGACTATTGGTGAATATGCTACAATGATAAATGGTGAAAAATGGCTAAAAAATGGTGTTCAATGTGAATTGAAGGTAATCCCTATTAAACACTACACACACCAAACAAGCTACAGTTTGCCTATTAAACCAAGTCCGAATTTACCAAATGACACCTCCATAAACCTATACCCAAGCTTATGTTTTTTTGAAGGCACCAATGTAAGTGTAGGTCGTGGTACAGATAAACAGTTTCAAGTTTTTGGAAGTCCGTTTTTAGATAACAGCTTCTTCAAATACAGTTTTACTCCAAAGCCCAACGAAGGTGCCAAATACCCTCCACATCAAGACAAAATATGTTTTGGAATGAATTTATCTGCTGAAGAAAGTCTGTCTGAACTTCATTTGAACTGGTTGATTTCGGCTTATAAAAACACTAAGAGTAAAACCGATTTTTTCAATAGCTTTTTTACAAAATTAGCAGGTACAAAAAAATTACAGCAACAAATTGAAGCAGGTTTAACCGAAGCTGTAATAAAAGACTCTTGGCAACAAGGGTTAGAAACCTTTAAAAAAACCAGAAACAAATATTTAATTTATAAATAGTTATATATTTAATGAAAAGAATTATTGCCTCTATAATGCTCCTTTTAAGCGCTATAGGATTTACACAAACCACCGAAAACCCAATAGAAGTTAAAACAAGAACCGCTAAAAAACTTGCTAAAAAATTTCTACGAAAACACGGTATTACGGGCATGTCTATTTCGGTGTCTCAACATGGCGAACTTATTTGGTCTAAAGGCTTTGGATTTTCAAAAAGAAAACCAAAAACACGCGTAAATCCAGATAGCACTATTTTTAGAATCGCCAGCATTTCAAAATCTATTACAGCACTTGCTTTAGCTAAATTACTAGATGATAAACGCATTGATTTGGACTCTAGCATCTACAACTTTGTGCCAGATTACCCCAAGCAACAATACGACATCACCATTAGGCAATTGGGCGGTAATTTAGCTGGTATTAGACATTATAAAGACAATACAGAGTATGCACTAAACAAAAAAATGAGCATTACCGAAGGATTAGACTTATTTAAAAACGACCCGCTTTTATTTGAACCTGGAACTCAATTTAACTACAGTTCTTTAGGATATGTTTTACTCAGCGAAGTCATGCAAAAAGCTACCAATTTACCTTTTGATAAATTTGTGACCGATTCCATTTTTAAACCGCTTAATATGGCGCATTCCATGAAGGATGCATCGGATGTTATCGTTCCAAACTGTACACATTTTTATAAAAACTCCTTATTAAAAAGGCACATTCAAGCGAGTCCTGTTTGCAATGAATACAAGGTTGCTGGTGGCGGATTTTTATCAACTTCTGAAGATCTTATAAAGTTTGGAAACGAAATAATTTTTCCTAAAATAGTGTCTAAAGAAGCGCTGTTAGAAATTATTACATCACAACATTTAAAAACAGGTGAACGCACAGGTTATGGCATTGGGTTTTCGGTTGAAACTTCTAAAAATGGTACGCCTAAATATTACCATACGGGTGGTGGCGTTGGTGCTTCAACAATATTAATTGTGTATCCAAAAGAAGAAGTTGTTATTACTGTTTTAACCAATACTACAGGTATTTCCATGCCTGATTTTGGAAAAGAACTTGAGACTGTTTTTGTGGATTAGAGGGTTAAATGAAAAAAAAATAATAACAGAGCTACTATGAACCAAAGTTCATAACTTGTTTTCACTGGATGCCGATACTAAAAACTAAACCTTAATCCGCTTCTTCATGTCTTCCACAATATTAAAAGCTGCAGGACAAATAGCCACATTTTTTAAAGTTAAGTTGGAAATTTGTTGAAACTTTTTTCTATCGGTGTGTGGAAACTCGCGGCATGCTTTTGGGCGCACTTCATATATAGAACAATAATTTTCGGCATCTAAAAAAGTACAAGGTACGCTTTGCAATACATAATCGTTATCTTCATCAATCTGCAAATACTGATTGACAAACTGCTGTGTTTTCATTTTAAAATACTTCGCAATGCGCTCAATATCCTTATCTGTAAACAGTGGACCCGTAGTTTTACAGCAATTGGCACATTCCAAACAATCCGTTTTTTTAAACTCGGCATCATGTAAATCTTGCATCACATAATCCAAATTTTTAGGCGGTTTACTTTTTAGCTTCGCGAAGAATTTTTTATTCTCGTTATGCTTATCTTTGGCGAGCTTTGGAAGGTTTTTTATGAAGTCTTGCATGGTGTAAAAATAATACTTTTAAATGAGATGCTGAAACAAGTTCAGCATGACGAAAAAAATGAAAGACCTATTCGGAAAAGCCTTATTAGATTACCAAAACGGACGTTACAGTGAAGACATCATCACCTCTACAAATATTTCAGAGGAAGACGACTTGCCACTACCCTACTTATTCCGCGGGTTTAAAGAGATGCCTAAACTAGAACAAAAAGCATTGAAATTAGCAAAAGGAAGCGTTTTAGATGTAGGTTGTGGTGCAGGTAGCCACAGTCTGTATTTACAAGAAAAAGGATTTCAAGTGAAGGCCATCGATGTTTCAAAAGGAGCTATAGAAGTTGCTAAACTGCGTGGTGTTTTACAGGCTGAAGTAAAGAATCTTTTAGATGAAACCGAAACTTTTGACACCATTTTATTATTGATGAATGGTACGGGCATTTTTCAAGAATTAACGCAAGTTGCAAAATACCTAAAGCATTTAAAAAGCCTGTTGAATGCAAATGGACAAATTTTGATTGATTCTTCAGATATTCAATACATGTATGAAGATGAAGATGGTGGCGTTTGGATGGACATGAATTCCACCTACCACGGCGAACTCGACTATTTTTTAAGTTATAAAGGCGAACAAGAAGCCCCGATGAAATGGTTGTACTTGGATTTTGAAAAACTACAACTAGCTTGCGAAACTGTTGGCTTAAAATGTGAATTGGTTGCTGAAGGGGAACATTTTGATTATTTGGCTAGGTTAATTCCTGCGTAGGCAGGAGTCTTTTTAATTCTTTGAAAATAAAATACTTAAAAGTGGATTCCTGCTTTCGCAGGAATGACAAAAAAAATTATTTTTTAAAACGATAATGCCCAATAATCTTAAAATCAAACAAACAATCTTCTAAAACTTGTCCGCTTCCAATATTGTGAACAATCAAATATCTTTTTCCATCATTTGATTTCTTATTAACCACAATACCTATATGCGTAATAGCACCACCTAAATTCCAACAAACTACATCACCTGGTATATAATCTTTTGTGTTGTTTGTTATTGGCTTTTTTGCTCCTTGTCGTTCAAAATACGTCATTAAATTAGGAACCCTTCTGTGGTCTATATTCTTATCAGTAGTTTTTAATCCCCTTATTTTTGGATATAGACTAAAATTGGTTTTCATATCTTCATGCACTTCTTTTTGTAGATCAAAACCCATTTTTCTGTAAGCTCTAATTACTACATCTGTACAGACACCTTTGTTTGCAGGAACATCTCCATTTGGATATGGAATAGAGAAATAACTTGGGTCGTACATTACACTTTGTTTTGTCAATTCTAACGCTGCATCTGAAAGCGTTAAATTCTGAACTCCATTTTGTGAAATACAAAAATTAAAACATAAACATAGAACTATTAAGAATAACCTTTTCATTTAAATATAAATTTAAAAGATTCCTGCTTTCGCAGGAATTTAGAAATCAAACTTATAAGTAGCCCCTGCTAAAAACTGTGCACTTTGTACCGGAAAGTTTTGCCATTTTTGATACCCTTCGTTCGCTATATTATTCGCTTTTGCAAATATGGAAAGTTGGTTGTTTACATGGTAACCCACATGTGCATTGGCATCAAAATAGCTATCTAAAGTTACCGTAAAAGGTGTTGTAGCGGTTACACCATCATTTAAAAAGAATTGGTCTTTACGCTCGCCTACATAAAACAAGTTAGCACCGGCAAACCACTTTTCGCTTATTTGATAATCTAAAAACAAAGAGCCTTTAAAATCTGGTAAATTCCATGCTTCAGCTTCATCATCGGTTTTATAAGTAAAAGTTTCAGCTTTTAAAGCTAGTTTGAAATTTCTGTTTACATCTACATTTATTTCACCCGAAACTCCCCAAGTTTTTACGTTATCGTACACCATTCCAAAGGAATTTCCATACGAATAATCTTGAGGGGTTAACGTAATTTCATTATTTCTGAACAATGCCTTGCTTCTATCGGCTAAATAACGTCCGCTAAAATTATAACTCACGTTACTGGTTACTTTTCCTTTTAAACCTACATATGCGTTATAGAGTTGATCCGTTGGAGTTATAAATAAAGTTGGTGATACAAACGGGTTTTCGGTTGCAAAACCGTAATACGAATTCTGAATTAAATCTCCTTGTATGCCTCCATAAACAATCAATACATCATTAACCAATCTATACGTTGCTGTTACATTTGGGTACAAATAAATTTTGCTGTCTTCAGCCTCATTATCTCTCATATAAAATAACGACACACCTAAATTCAAGGTTAAATCATCTTCTTTTAATTCATAGGTTGGTGAAATGCCTACTTGAATGTTTCCGTAATTCAATTCACTATCCCCATTATATGCCATATCAAAACCGCCTCCTAAATAATCAATAACCACATCGGTTGCAATTTCGTAATCATTAATTGGCACATCTACTTTTCCTTTGAATGTAAATCTGTTTTCAGCAGAACCTTGATTGTCACCAAAACGTCTAAACAAGAAGCTTAATGAATTAATATAGGTATCTTCAAAAGCAATATCGCCACCTAAATGCGCATTAAAAAAAGAATGGTCTACTTGTATATTGTTGGATTGTGATGCAACAATTTGCGACTGGGGGACCCCATACCAATTATACCTTTGGTATCCAACACCTCCTTCAATATTCCATGCTAAATCCCGTAAACGCGACGAATAATTTACATTTGCTTTTGAATTTAGAAAATCGTCATCATAAGACAAGCCTTCGATACCGCCTCCAGATGAATGATGACTTACATAACCTCCAACACTTTCAGTACGGCTAATGGCATGGTTTAAATAAACTTCACCTAAAATAGTGGTGTAAGTGCCGACACCTAAAGTAGCATAATTATCGTATAATTTGATTGGTTTCGCTTTGTCTACAACCGCGGCTTTTCCTTTTGCTGGCGTAAACGTTGAAGCCACTGGAAAGGAAAATATGTTATATTTAATTTCTTTTTTAGCTTGGGTCGTTTCATCATCAGTAGATGGAACCTCCTTTACCTTAAAAGCATCCGATATGGTTGGTGTGTATGGTTTTACAACGTCTATAACACCAGTATTGATGGTATCGTTGGTTTTCTTTTGTGAAAACACAAGGGTTACACTTAGTGTGAAAACGGCTAATAATATATTTTTTATGTGCTTACGCATACTTTTTTTATTTACGATTTTTGAATTACGATTGACGATTTATTATTGAGGTCTCGACTTTAGTTTACCTTGAGCGAAAACGAAAGGCTCGACCAGACAAACTAACGATTAACGAATTTTGAATTTTTGATGCTTTCAACTTCTAATATTCAACTTTAATTTTAATTGCCTGCTTGAATAGACGAATTGGTTTTTGCTTCTTGTGCTTTTATTTTACTTAATTCTGCCTTAGCTTCTGTAACCACATCATCAAATTCGGTGAAATTTTGAATGACACTTTCTAAAATATAAGTGGCTTGAAACGCATCTTTTAAAGCATAAAAATTCTTCGCCATTAATACCAATCCTTTAGCACTGTAATATTTGTAACCTGAAAAATCTTTTGCGAGTTTTTGCACCGCTGTATTTGATGCTTCGTACTTCGATTCTTTATTTTTAAAATAGGCGTTATAGTACAAGGCTTCAGCTGCTGTTTCACCTGTAGCAACCGCTTCTACTTTTGCATAGGCTTCTTTTGCTTTAGCTTCATTATTGGTTTTTTTAGCAGAACGTGCTATAATCACATTCGCATCGGCTTTAATTTTGTTATCGATGGTTGAATTTGCCAGTACTTTTTCGGCATAACCAACCGCCTTATTATAACTTTCCAATTGGTAATTGGCTTTCATTAAATTCGATTGTGCAAACACCACGTTTTGAGGAAAATTAGCTTCGTCTTCCAAACGTTCCAATAATGGAATGGCTTTATTCCAATCTTTACTTTCCAAATAAAATTGTGATAAACGCGATAAGGCTTCTTCTGAAAACTCACTCCTTGAAGTTTCTACAACATATTTGTAATGTGGTACCGCATTGCTTACCAATCCTTTTTTATAATATAATTGCGCTATATAAAAATGCGACTGTAGTGTATGTAACCCGTTTGGAAACTGGTTTAAATAACCGTTAAATTGCGTGATGGCCTTATCTGTATTATTATCTAAATATTGCTTTTCTGCAGCTTCGTATGTAGCGTTGTCTAAATCGGCATCCGTTACCTCCACATACTTTAAGGTTTTTACCCAACTAGCATATTCGTTAACACGACCTAAATCAATATAAATCAATCGTGCTGTAGATACCGCTTGAATCGCTTCGGGTGTGTTAGGATATTCGCCCGCTACTTGCTTAAACTTACTTAACGCCTGTTCATTTTTACTGCCATTATAATACACCAATCCTTGACGTAATAAAGCTTTAGGCACAAACGAACTCATTTTGTATTCGGCATTTAAACGATTGTAAATTTGCATCGCTTTATCGGTATCACCTGCTTTTACGTAAGTATTGCCCAATTCGTACATGGCATCGTCACGAAGTTTCGATTTTTGATATTCTGAAATAAACTGCTCCAGTTCTTTTATCTTTTTAGATTCTTGCCCAATATAACCAGCACTTATGGCTTTTTGGAAAAAAGCATAATCTGAATCTGCCGTGTTTAACTTTATGGCACTTTCATAGGCATTTATAGCATTTTTATATTCACTCGAAACGAAATAGGCATCCCCCAAACGTAGGTAGGCATCATTTAGACGTACATTATCCGTTCTTTTATTTGATGCAATATATTGACTGAAATAATGAGAAGTTTGCGTATAGTTTTTCAACTTAAAATAGGTGTACGCTAAGTTATAATCTATGTTTTTATTCTCGGGGGTTGATGTGGAAGCTGCTTGTTGTTGAAACTGTTTAAAACCAACTAAAGCATCGTTATAATTGGTTAAGTTATAATCGGTTTCAGCTTTCCAAAAAGTGGCTCTTGCTGTAAAACTGGCATCGCGTGGTTCTTTTAAAGAAGCTTCAAAAAGGTTTTTGGCTTCCATATAATTGCTTTCGTTATACAATTCCAAACCTCTATAAAATGCTACTTTTTGGTAAGCTACTTTATTCTCAAAACTCTTTTTACCTTCCAATAATTTAAGCGCTTCTTTATAGTTTTTTGAAGTAATGTAAGAATCAATCAACAAGGTTTCTATTTCTTCCCTAAAAGTTGTTTTAGGATATTTATCTAAATAACCCGCTAAAACTTGAGGTGCCGATTGGTAAGGATTACCAATATCGTAACTGATTTTCGCATAATTTAACCAAGCATCTTCTTGAATTTTTAAATCAAAATCCATTTCAGAAGCATTTTTAAACGCATTTAAAGCTTCTTGCTTTTTACCTAATTTAATATAGCTTTCACCTAAATGGTAATAAGCGTTTTGCGCTATAGAGTTAGTACCTCCAATAATTTTATTGAATTCTGAAATAGCCTTTTCATAATCGCCTTGTTTGTAATGGGCATAACCTAATTGATAAAAATCTGTATTGCTCCATTTTCCGTTTTTGCCTTTATAAGCTTGCAAATACGGAATAGCTTCGGCATATTGCTTTAAATTGAAATAACTTTCACCTATGATTTTTGAAAGTTCGGATACTTCATTTTTATCACTGCTCTTTAATTTCGCTTTAGCCAATTCGATAGCTTTTTCAAAATTTCCTAACTTAAAATTCAAATCGGCTTGATAGTAAGACAGCTTTTCTTTGTATTGTTCTTGATTGCTAACTTGGTCAAAATACTTATTGGCATTCTCGTAATCATCACCTTCATACGCCATAAAACCTATGTAATATTTAGCTTGCGACCCGTATTGTTTTGAATTTTCTACGCGGGTTAAATACTGTTTGGCTTCTTTATATTGTTTACTTGAAAATGCTGAATACCCATTGTTGAAATAAAATTTTTCTTTTTCATTTCTTGCCAATCCGCTTTCATCCACTTTATCGTACCATTTTCTAGCATGGGCATATTTTCCGTTTTCAAAATAATAATCGGCTACGTCTACATACGCGGTATTACGCTTGGTACTTGTTGGGTAATCCTCTACAAAATTTTCAACTAATTGGTCAGCATTTTGTTGATTCAATCTTACCGCACAATTAGCAATGTAATAGGCACAATCGGATAACAAAATATTTTCTTTCGTGCTTTTTTTAACACTTCCGAATAAAGATTGCGCAGCCAAATATTGCTGGTTATTGTATAGCGACAAGGCTTTTTGATATTCTGCTAAATTGCTGGTGTATGTGGCAGATTGTTGTGCCCATATTTGAAAACTAAAACTTATGGCAACCAAAAGGGAAACACTGTTTTTTATAGTCATTAACGATTCATTTTTTAATTTAAAATCAAAGATAATTTAATATAAATCTTATAACGCAACAATCGTGCTATAATTATAAACCGACTTATTAAAAGATGAAAAAACAAAAAAAAAAAGTCGCAGTTGCAGTTTTCAGTTACAGTAAATATAAACTTTGCTACTTTGAATCTTTGAATCTTTGAAACTTTTTACCTTTTACCTTTCAACTTTCAACTTTTATATAATACTTTTACAACACAAAATTTATTATCATATGTCCACTCCCATTTTACAATTAAAAGACGTTTCTATATACCAAGGAGATAGCTTGGTGCTTTCAAAAGTGAATGTTGAAATTAACAAAGGCGACTTTGTATATTTAATTGGAAAAACCGGTACCGGAAAAAGTAGTTTTATGAAAACACTTTACGGCGATTTACCTTTAACTGAAGGTGAAGGACATATTGTAGATTTCGATTTAAAAACCTTAAAAGAAAAGGACATTCCTTATTTAAGACGCAAATTGGGCGTGGTTTTTCAAGATTTTAAATTACTACCGGAAAGCACTATAAATGAAAATTTACTTTTTGTTTTAAGAGCCACTGGTTGGAAAGATAAAAACGAAATGAACAACCGTGTTGAAGAAGTTTTAAGCAAAGTGGATATGAAAACCAAAGGGTTTAAATATCCACACGCACTTTCGGGCGGCGAGCAGCAACGTGTTGCCATTGCCAGGGCTTTACTTAACAACCCCGAGCTTATTCTTGCAGACGAACCAACTGGAAATCTTGACCCACAAACCAGCATTGAAGTCATGGAGGTTTTACAGGAAATAAACAAGAATGGCAATACCATATTAATGGCTACTCACGATTATGCTTTGCTATTAAAATACCCTAGCAAAACGTTAAAGTGTGAAGATAGTCAGGTTTTTGAGGTGGTGCAACGTAAAGGATAATTATCAATTATCTTTTTTATAAATATGAGGATTTTTACGAATGCCTTTTTTAAAAATTTTACGTACCAACATTCTTAAATTAGCATCGAGGTCTAGTAGTATGTTTTTAAAAGTATCTTCTGGCCGCCCTCTAAATTTAGTAACATGAAATTTATCGGTTTCCTTTAAAGCTTCATCACTAAAATAATAATTAGAAATACAACATCTACTTCTATCAACGGTTACTTTATTTACCGAATGCCAAGAAGCATCATGCGTTGCCATAATGACCAATCGGTTAAATTTACTCTCTACTAAAACAGGCTTTTTTTTCGGACCATTGGGCCACAATTCAAGATGTCCGCCATTTTTCAATTCCCACTTGGGAGTAACATAATAAAGCAAGTTAAGCACACGCCAACGAGCACGTTCTGCATCATGGGAATTATCTAGATGTGGGTTTAAAAAATTGTTTTCTGCCATTAACGAAAGTCCTCCTGCATACAACGATTCATCAGCATACAGCGATTTTATGCCACATATTTCACCAATTAAATTTACCACTTTTTCATCTTGAAACGCATAAATAACTTCTTCTAAAAGTTTATCATGCTTATCCATTTGTGCAGATACACATTTAAATTCGCGAATGCTTTTTAAAACACGCATTTCTGTTTTATCTGGAAATACATCAAAACAGGCTTGAGCTAAATCTTCAGGCAATAAGTCATCAATATAAAAAAAACCAATTTGATTTTTAGATGCTGAATAAGATACCTTTAGTTCATCTTTTACACTATCAATTTTATCAACTATTAAATTTGAAATCTCTTTGGATGTTAAACCAGTCATAAGCCTATTATTATTCATTGCAATTTATAACCTTTTAAGCTAAAAGTTAAATTAAACATTTTAAAAATGTATTTTTATGCTTTATTACAACCACCGATGCTATCTATTTTAATTCCAACTTTCAACTACAACATAGTTCCTTTAGTTAAAGAAATTTTTGAACAGGTTTCAAAATGTAATATTGTCTTTGAAATTTTAGTTTATGATGATGGTTCAAATTCTAAACTAAACATTAAAAATCAATCAATTAACCTTCTTGAAAATTGTTTTTTTAAGGTGTTAACCCATAATATTGGAAGAAGTGCCATTAGAAACCTTCTTGGTACTGATGCCAAATACAACACTTTATTATTTATAGATGCCGGAACATTTCCAAAAGAAAAAGATTTTATAAAAAATTACATTTCAATTCATAACAAGGAAGTCATTATAGGAGGCATGACCTATGGTGAAGAGCCATTTGAAAAAAATTATAAATTAAGATGGCTTTACACAAAAAAAAGAGAAGCCAACAAAGGATTACATTCTTCTAATTTTTTAATTAAAAAAAGCTTATTTCAATTAAACTTATTTGATGAAACCTTAAAAAAATATGGTTGTGAAGACGTGCTTTTTTTTAATAACCTACTTAAAAAAAATATCGAAATAATTAAAATAGACAACCCTGTAATTCATGAAGCAGATGATGATTCGAATACTTTTGTAAAAAAAACAGAGTATGCCATTGAAAATTTAATACAGTTAATTGATGAAGGCAAACTAAGTATTTCTAATTATAAAATATCCAAACTCTACATACAGCTTAGCCCATTGGGCTTGGATAAATTTGTTTCTTTACTTTTTAAATGGCTAAAACCTTTACTGCTTAAAAATTTTAATTCCAATTACCCTTCAATACTTTTGTTTGATTTTTACAGATTAGGCTATTATTGTTTTATAAAAAATAAGAAATGACTCCTTTTTTCTCGATAGTAATTCCGTTGTATAATAAGGAAACTTTTATTAAAAGCACTTTAAAAAGTGTTCTACAACAAACATTTCAAGATTTTGAAATTATTATTGTTGATGATGGTAGTACAGATAACAGTTATCAAATAGTTTCTAGTTTAAATAATGAAAAAATCACTTTAATTAAACAAGAAAACCAAGGCGTTTCGGTTGCAAGAAACTTTGGTGTACAAAAAGCTAAAGCTAATTACATTGCATTGATAGATGCTGATGATATTTGGTATCCCAACCATTTATTTGAATTAAAAAAACAAATGGATTTATTTCCTGAAGCTGGACTTTATTGCAATAATTATGAAGTTTTTCATAATGAAAAAGTTTGTAAAAAAGCAACTTTCAATTTTAGTTATGATACTGAATGTTTAATAGTGCTAGATTATTTTAAAGCCAGCATAATAAATTCTGTTGCATGGACATCGGCTGTTGGCTTTTCAAAAGAAGCTTTTAATAAGTTAGGTGGTTTCAATACTAATTATAAAACAGCACAAGATTTGGATTTATGGATTCGGTTTGCTTTAAATTATAAGGTAAGCTTCAATCCAACTATAACCATGAGTTACAAATTCTATATTGGTAATAGCTTATCAAAAAACGAGAAAAACTATAACTACATTAGATATGATTTTATTAATAGTTATAATGAAAAAGCCAAAAACAACCCTTCATTAAAATTGTATTTAGACGTGAATCGGTACGCACTTGCTTTGCGCAGTAAGTTAAATGGGGACAAACAACTTTATTTAAAGGTTAAAAAAGAGATTGATTTTAGCAATTTGAATTGGAAGCAAAAAATACTAATTAATTCACCTCAAACCCTTATCAAAAGCTTAAAAAAAATTCAAAATTTTTTAATTAAAAATGGCCTTTATTTAAATGCCCATAAGTAAACTTAAATCATCAATCTAAAAGCAATTCCCATTGTTTAGATATATTCTCAATTAAAAACTTATCAATACTAGTCTTTGCATTATCTTTGCAAAAAGTATATAAATCTTCATTTTCAATCAGAATATCAAACGCATCTGCTAACATTTGAGGGTTATGGTTTTCAACCAATAAACCATTATGCTTATTTTTAATAATTTCTTTAGGGCCCGATTTGCAATTTACAGAAACTACTGGTGTTCCGCATGCTAAGGATTCAATTAAAACCATTGGAAATCCTTCGTGATAACTTGTTAAAGCTGTAAACAGTGCGTTTTTGACATAAGGAAATGGATTTTTCATGTAAGGAGTGTAAACTACTTGATTTTCTATTTTTAGCATTTTAATTCTGCTCTTCAAACTAGAAACATCAGCTCCATTCCCTATGATATATAATTTTATGTTTTTTGATGGTAGACAGGATTTTTTATAAGCCGTAAGAAGCAAGCTGAAATTTTTAACACATTCTTCTATGCGTCCATAAAACAAAATGTATTTTTCTTTAGTATTGATGTTTTCATTAGCACTTTTATTAATACTTTCATATGCAACAGGGTTATATATTTGAACACAATTTTCAAACCCGTATTTGGAAGTCACTACACTTTGTATTTCTTTACTAACTGCAACTATGTTAGTAATATTCTTATATATCAATCTGGATAGAAACTTAGATTTAGGCAAATAATTTTTAAGATAAAAGCTATGTACAATAGGAATAATCTTTTTTGCTTTAAATACATAATTGTATAAAATATACTCTTTAAAAAACCTACTTCTAGGACGGTTATCTATAATTACATCAAAATTGTGCCTTTCAAAATAGGCTTTTAAAGTCTTTATTTTATTGAATTGAGAATAATTACCGTTCAATTCACATTCTAGATTAAATAAAGTTCCTTTAAAACTATAATCTACGTCATTCTTGGTTGTAACTAAATGCACTTCATAACCTAGTCCAAACATCATTTTAGAAAGCAACGCACTAAATCTTTCTGCACCCCCTTTGGCTAATGATGTAGTAATGATGCAGATTTTTTTCATAAGATAGTTTTAAAACAAACAGCTTTATTTAATTGAAATTTATTTAAAATAAGTATCATAATCAATTGTGCCTTTTATAATTCGTTTTCGTTCTTTAAAATATTGATTAAAAATACTTCTTGAACTATCTACCTCCAAAGCTTTAACCCCTATCAAATCTGCAATAGAGTGAAATAGATCATCGATCATATATTTTGAATTATAATTGGGAACAATTGTTCTTTCCTGTTTGTAATTATCAGAAATCCATAAAAACATAGGGATTTCGTAAATATTCCTAGTAACTACCTGATCAACTGAATGGCCTTTAAAATAAATGTCATTATAAACTTCCTCTCCATGGTCTGAAAAATATAAAACGCAACTTTTAATATTTAGTGCTTTGGTATTTTCTATAACATCTCTCAGTATAAAATCTGAATATCTTATAGCATTATCATACGAATTAATGGCTTCATATGATTTATCGTCTTTAAATTCAGTAATGGGCTTATTCTTAAAATAATTAAACGTGTCTGGATATCTTTTTTTATAATCCATATGCGCTCCCAACATATGTAAAAATATCACCTTTTTTTTGTTCTTTTCAACAAGTACACTTTTTAATCCATCTAATAAAATATCATCAAAAGTTGTCTTTTCATCGGTATGCTTTAAATTTAAAAAAACAGATTCCTGAGCCCCTAATCCTATTTTTGTTACTTGAGAATCAAAAACCCCAATTGGTTTTTGGTTTGAAATCCAATAGGTCTTAAATTTTGCCTGATTTAATAACTGAATAATGCTACCTTTGTATTTTGATTTTGGGTTTTCGTAATTACTTAAAGTTAACGCCTTAGTTAGAGAAGCAATCGTATATGTGTGTGGAGTAATAACATTATCATATATTTGTAATTCGTCTTTTATTTCATTTAACAACGGTGTAGTTTCTCTATAATAGCCATAAAGCCCCATATGAGATTTTGATGTAGATTCGCCAATAACTATAACGTAAACTTCCTGTTCTTCTTCATTTGAATTTCTTGAAACATTTTTAAAATTTCCATTTTTATTTTTTCTGTAATCACCTAATTTACTGGATTCAACCCTATACTCTATACTAGACTTTATTACCAAATAAGGCAGGTTATATATTATTAAATTAGAAAACTTTAAAAATGCAAGTACTAAAACAAATAAGATAATGGCTTGTTTTTTTAATACCAGGGCTTTAGTTATTAACTTCTTTGTATTAAATAATACAATTAGCGTAATAATGAAATTTAAGATTGTAAATAATACTATTGGGATATCTAAATAAAAACCTATAAATTCTTTAGCTTCTTCTAAATTACTATCTAAACTCACAAAAATAGCTGATGAGTTTAAGTTTGTTTTAAACAAGTAATAATATACCGTTTCAAAAAAAATACTTACAGAAAAAACAAGGTAAGAAAACCTAAAATAATATTCTTTAACCGAATGGTTTTTAAAAAAATATAGGGGACAAATAAGTGCTATTGCAAAAAAAACATTTTCCACTAAGTTTAAAAAAACATTCCTTTCTACGACATTACAAAAAGAATCAAATGCAAATGCCAAAATCACCAGATAAAAATATTTTTCCAGTACTTTACTTAAATTTGGCTTCCATTTTAGTACCATTATAACGCTCTGTTTTTCCCAATAAAATTATGTCTTAAAATATATAGTATCAATAATAAATATATAACATATCTAACAAAATGCGCTATAACAATACCTTCTGTACCATAAATATCAATAAAATAAACCGAAAATCCATAAAACAAAAACACAGATAGCATTTCGGTTACTATAAAATATAATATTTGTTTTTTTGCTAAAAACTGATACGAGATTACTATTGCAATAAATTTAATTAAATCTCCTAATAACTGCCATTTAAAAAAACTTTCAATAACCAAAAAATCGTTGGTATATAGTAATTTAATAACTAAATTTTTAAAGAGGTAAATCAAGAACATCCCAAATACAATCAAAGGGAGTAACAGTTTATAAATCTTTACAACTTCTTTCCTAAAATCAAACGTATTATTGATTCTTGTGTAAATAGGCAATATATACAAGGGAAATAATGCTGCCGGAAATTGCATATATGTTTTAGATATAGATGTCATTGCTGTCCAATATCCTGCATCCAAAATACTAACCTTACTTTCTATTAGACGCCTTATGGCCACTTCTGCAAGATTAACCGACAACACAACAAGAACCGACATGAAACTATACGATAATAACTGATTTTTAAAGTTTAAATTAAAAGATATTGTCTTTAAGTTAAAGTAGGATCTATGAGCCTCGTTAAAAAACAAAATAAAGTTTAAAAACTGGATTAATGGGATAATACTAATTGCCAATAAACTGCCATTTAAACCTTTACTCAAAGTTAAAACTACTATTAAAAATGTACTTATTATTATGGTACTTAATGTTAATTTAGAATATAATCTATAAGAAGAAAGACCATTTAATAATGAATACAAAATGGAATTAACAGCCATAAAAGGAATTAAAAAAGATAAAATTTTAAATATATATGTAAACTCTTTATTCGCTCCAAAAACAAATTCATTTAATTCACTGGAGAAAAAAAATAAGACAATAAATGACAATAGAGATGCAAAAGCAGCAAAAACAAAAGTTGTAGAAAATAAATTATTTAATTGTACTTTATCATCTTTAAATTCTGAAATATATTTTATCAATCCATTTGATGTTCCCAAGATTGAAAATTGCTCAAAAAAACTTACTACATTTTTCAAATTACCTACTTGAGCAATCCCTTCAGCACCAATTAATATCGCTAATACTTTTTGAGAAATTAAAGAAAACAGCATCCTAACAACAACTAGAAGCGTATTTGCCGAAGTAACTTTAAACAATAAGTTGTTTTTTATAAAGCTTGGTGTTTTCAATAATTACTTTAATAAAATATTAAAATGAAACTATTTTAATTCTTTTCAGCATCAACCCCAAAAAGCGAGCTACCGAATATGAGTAAAATAATGCCGTAATACATAATATAGCTTACAAAATGAGCTATTACTGCACCTTGGACATTATCATATAAATCTACAAAATAAACACTGGTTGTGTATAGTATAATTACCAAAAAAGCTTCGGTTAAAATGTAATGCCAAAACATTTTTTTTGCTAAAAACTGGTAGGCTATTACCATGGATAATACTTTTACAAAATCGCCTAATAATTGCCATAAAAACAGGTCTTCAACAGGCTTAAAATCATCAGAAAAAATAAGTGTTACTATAAATGGTTTCAAAAAATATATGACTACCAACCCAACAAGCAAAATGGGTATAACGGTTTTGTAAAAGCTAAAAACTTCTTTTCTGAATTCTTTAATATCATCAATTTCAGAAAACCTAGGCAATATATATAAAGCCATTAAGGAACTCACCAACATCAAATAGTATTTAGATATCCTAGTCATGGCTTCCCAAAAACCAGCATCTTTATATCCAACATTTTCAATAATATAAGACCGAATAGCTATAGCTACAAGTGGCATGATAATAGCCGAGAATAGAGCCATTACCGAGTAGGTACTCATTTTCTTTAAGAAGCTTAAACTAATACTATTAACTTTAATTAAAGGTATTAAAGAACGTCTATTTGTAATACCTACTAAGGTTATTAAGAATATTAACGATTCTGCTATTACTACAGAAATTAATGCTCCAATAATTTTATTTTGATAGATTAAAAGTAATGCGATAGACATACTTAATATCTGCCCTATAATATTGATAACAATAAGTATTTTATACTTTAAAAAACCATTCATTATAGAGAATGAAAATATATTTAAAGCATAAAACGGCAACACCATAGCAAAAATCTTAATTACAAAAGCGTAATTATTGTATTCAGGGAATATAATATTGTTAATTAATTGGGCATTAAAATAGCAGAAAAAAGAAACTAAAATTGTAGATGTAAAACCAGCATAAAATACGGTAGAAATGGTTTTGCTTAGCTCAACAACATCATCTTTAAAATCTGAAATATATTTTACAGCACCATTATAAAACCCAAGAGTAGCAATGTTTTGAAATGAACTTACAAAATTCCGCAAGTTACCTATTAATGCTAATCCGGTAGGACCAATAAAAACCGCAATGGCCTTTGATGTTAATATACCCGCAATCATTCTGGTTATTACGGAGGCTGCTTGTAAAGAAGTAACCTTAATTAAAACGTTATTATTTATATAATCGATTAATTTTTTCAATTACTGTAGGTTGGTTTACTATTTGATTGTAAGTAAAAAACATTGTTATTTACGTAAAATAATTTTATATGTTCTTTACCTCTTTTTGACAAGGTGTCAAATATACAAAATGATTTTACGTTTAAATATTAATTCTTAACTAATTCGTAAGAATAAGAATACAAATAAAATAGAGGAAGTTATTTTTTTAGCAAATAGTAAATATTGATGCAAAAAATAGCCGTATTAGTAATGATGATGGGGTTCGATATAGGCTCTAACAAAACGCCATAAAACACAAATAGTAAACACCCAAGGGAGTTTACTATTCGTAATTTATGAACCGATTTCATTAAGAATGAGATTAAAACGGTTGCCATAGCGGCATATCCAATCCATTCTACATATGAAATTCCTAAGAATTCCATCTTATATCGATTTGTTTCTTTTTCTTTCTACTTCGGTTAAATAGATTTTACGTAAACGTAAGTGGTTTGGTGTAACCTCAACATATTCATCTTTTTGAATGTACTCCAGCGCCTCTTCCAACGAGAATTTAATTGCTGGAATAATTCTAGCTTTATCATCGGCACCAGATGAACGTACGTTACTCAACTTTTTAGTTTTAGTTACGTTTACAGTCATATCATCACCACGAGAGTTTTCTCCAATTACCTGACCTTCGTAAATATCTTCTCCCGGATCCACAAAAAACTTACCTCTATCTTGTAATTTATCAATAGAATAAGGAATGGCTTGCCCTTTTTCCATAGAAACCAAAGATCCATTTTGACGCTCCGGAATACCACCTTTCAATGGTTGGTATTCTTTAAAACGGTGAGCCATAATAGCTTCACCTGCGGTAGCTGTAAGCAACTGGTTTCTTAAACCTATAATACCTCTTGATGGTATCATAAACTGGCAAACCATACGGTCGCCTTTAGCTTCCATACTCAACATTTCACCTTTACGAAGGGTTACCATTTCAATAGCTTTACCAGATACATTCTCAGGTAAATCTATCGTCATTTCTTCAACTGGTTCACATTTAACACCATCAATTTCTTTGATGATTACTTGTGGCTGCCCAATTTGCAACTCATAACCTTCACGACGCATGGTTTCTATTAAAACCGATAAGTGCAATACACCACGGCCAAAAACCATAAATTTATCAGCACTGTCGGTTTCATTAACACGTAATGCTAAGTTTTTCTCAAGCTCTTTAGTTAAACGGTCTTTAATATGGCGAGAGGTTACAAACTTTCCATCTTTTCCAAAGAAAGGCGAATCGTTAATGGTAAATAACATACTCATGGTTGGCTCATCAATAGCAATGGTTTTCAACCCTTGTGGATTTTCAAAATCGGCAACCGTATCACCAATCTCAAAACCTTCTAAACCAACTATGGCACAAATATCTCCAGTTTGAACTTCTTCTACTTTTTTACGGCCTAAACCTTCAAAAATATGTAGTTCTTTAATTTTATTTTTTACAATCTTACCATCTCTTTTTACCAAAGAAATGTTTTGTCCTACTTTTAATTCACCTCTTGTTAAACGACCAATAGCAATTCGTCCTGTAAACGACGAAAAATCCAACGATGTAATTAACATTTGGGTATTACCCTCAGGAATTTTTGGTGAAGGTATATGCTCAATAACCATATCCAATAAAGGCTCGATGTTTTCCGTTTGGTTTTTCCAATCGTCACTCATCCAGTTATTTTTAGCCGAACCATAAACCGCTGGAAAATCCAACTGCCACTCTTCTGCTCCCAATTCAAACATCAAATCGAACACTTTTTCGTGCACTTCTTCTGGGGTACAGTTTTCTTTATCAACTTTATTAATAACCACGCAAGGTTTCAAACCTAAATCAATCGCTTTTTGCAATACAAAACGGGTTTGTGGCATAGGGCCTTCAAAAGCATCTACCAATAACAATACACCATCGGCCATATTAAGTACACGCTCAACCTCTCCTCCAAAATCGGCGTGACCAGGAGTATCAATAATGTTTATCTTGGTGTCTTTGTAAATAACAGAAACGTTTTTTGAAGTAATGGTAATACCTCTTTCACGCTCCAAATCATTGTTATCAAGAATCAAATCACCTGTATTCTCATTCTCACGGAATAACTGACAGTGATACATAATTTTATCAACCAACGTCGTTTTACCGTGGTCAACGTGTGCAATAATTGCAATGTTTTTAATATTAGCCATAATAGTGCCTTATTTTAAGCGTGCAAAGGTAACTATAAATTATGGAATATATTATACAATAATTTTTTTTTAGGCATTACCCTTTGTGGCTATCAAGTTTTTGCTCAAACCAAAACATAACTACTTAAGCCGCAAAGGGTCGAGCTATCCATTATAGCTTTTTTGCGCATAAGCGCGCACAAAAAAGGCTGCCATTTCTATCGCTAATGCACTTATCAACTTGGTGCAGTCAATTCAATTAAAAAAGTGGGTATTTATTTAGGGCATTAATCTTATCTTTGCAGCATTAAAATTTAAGACATGACGCTTCAAGATATTCCAAAAATAAAACACACCAACTCTAACAACTTTTTCCTATTATGTGGCCCATGTGCCATTGAAGGCGAAGATATGGCGTTGCGCATAGCCGAAAAAGTAGTTTCTATAACCAATAAATTAGAAATCCCCTATGTATTTAAAGGAAGCTTTAAAAAAGCAAACCGTAGTCGTGTGGATAGTTTTACAGGAATAGGTGATGAAAAAGCTTTAAAAATTCTTAAAAAGGTTTCAGAAACTTTTGATATCCCTACGGTAACGGACATTCATGAAATTTCCGATGCACATCTAGCAGCGCAATATGTTGATGTGTTACAGATTCCCGCATTTTTAGTACGCCAAACCGACTTGGTAGTGGCTGCAGCCGAAACCGGAAAAGTGGTCAACTTAAAAAAGGGACAATTTATGAGTCCAGAAGCCATGAAACACGCCGTGCAAAAAGTATACGATTCTGGTAATAATAAAGCATGGATAACCGATAGAGGCACCATGTTTGGCTACCAAGATATGATTGTAGATTTTAGAGGCATCCCAACCATGCGCCAATATGCGCCAACAGTTTTAGATGTAACACATTCGCTTCAACAACCTAACCAAAGTACTGGCGTAACTGGTGGCAGACCTGATATGATTGAAACCATAGCCCGTGCAGGTATTGTAAATAATGTGGATGGTTTATTTATTGAAACCCATTTCGACCCAGCAAATGCAAAAAGCGATGGCGCCAATATGCTACATTTAGATAATTTAGAAAAACTACTTACTAATTTGGTAGCTATTAGAAAAGTAGTAAACACATTATAACTCAAATAAACCAAGCTTTTTTACTTTTACTAAGCACATTGGAAGCTTCATGAAGTAATGCTACAAAATTATCGTGATCTAAATCTTCTAAAGTTTTTAGTTGAATGGAACGCACTTGCTTTCTATTATTATCGTTTTTTAAAATAGGAAACTGATTTTCTAAAAGGATTCCCTGTACAAAAGCCACATCAACATAGTTGGTTCCCTTTAATACATTTAAATAAATCATAGGCTTTTTGTGGCAATTATAAAACGGAATTTTATAGCTAAACCGTTCCTCTACTTCTGGTAAGGTATTCAAAATAACACCTCGTACATATAGCATGATGGATTGATACGGTTCTTTTTGGTTGAAAAAATAGTCGTCTACAGGTTTCACTTTTTATTGGGGTTTTTATTCTTTTATCAAAATTAACAAAATTTTACAACGCATTATTTAAATTAATTTATTTACTTTGCAATTCAAAGTACTTTTATATGGAATCAAAAGATTATTTAAAAGACCTCAGCGAGATTAAAGATTTAATGAATAAATCGTCTCGCTTTATATCGCTAAGTGGCTTATCTGGGATTATGGCTGGTGTTTATGCCATTATTGGTGCCGCCATTGCGTATTGGCTTGTTACTTCTTCCGTAAGAGGTTATTTAATTTTAGACGGTACAATATTTAGAATTTGTGTTTTCATTTTATTGATGGTTGCTTTGTTAAGTATTGTAACGGGTATTATTTTAACCACTAAAAAAGCAAAGAAAACCGGTTCTAAAATTTGGGATGCTACATCTAGAAGATTAGTATATAACTTTTTAATACCTCTAGTCGCTGGAGGTCTTTATATTATAATCATTCTGAGTCAAGGAAAGTACGGACACACAGGAGGCTTAATGCTTATCTTTTATGGTTTAGCCCTAGTAAATGCATCAAAATATAGTATTGGAGATATAAAATATTTAGGCTTTATTGAAATAATATTAGGCCTTATTGCTACATTATTACCAGGCTATGGTTTTTGGCTTTGGGTTTTAGGGTTTGGTGTCATGCATATTATTTATGGAACTTGGATGCATTTTAAATACGATAAAAATTGAATCATGAAAACAATTATGAATAACCCAAACAAAAGGCTGTTAATTATTTTAACCATTCCTCTACTACTATTATCCGTGCCATTAATTGCAATGCAATTTTCCGATGAAGTCAACTGGTCGTTATTTGATTTTGTAGTAGCTGGTATATTATTACTAGGCACAACATTAATTATCGAACTGATTTTACGAAAAGTTAAAACAAAAAGAAATCGTATAATTTTAGCAATAATCGTCATAAGTTTACTTCTTATTACTTGGGCAGAACTTGCTGTTGGTGTATTTGGAACACCATTCGCAGGAAGTTAATATCAAAATGCTGTCGTTAGACATCGCTTATGAGCATAATAACAAACATCAATAAGGCATTCGATCACAGAATTAGATTAGGCATCATGTCAATTCTAATGGTGAATGAGTATGCCGATTTTAATATGCTTAAGGAACTTTTAGATGTAACCGACGGCAATTTAGCCAGTCATACAAAAGCTTTGGAAGGTGCCGAATATATAAAAGTTGAAAAACAATTTATTGGGAGAAAACCAAACACGCGCTACAGTACCACAAAATTGGGTGAACTTGAATTTAAAAAACATATTGATGCCCTCGAAAAATTAATTAACAATCAATAGCACATTTTTTTATCATTTTACTTTGAAATACAAAGTACTTTATTATGGAATATAGAAAAAAACTTATAGAGTGGTTGTTTGAAAAGTCTCAAACTGCTTACACAAATCTTTTTAAAAACCATCAACCTTGGGGTATTTACAAAGAAGAACTATTAACATATCCTGAAAAATCTTTTGGAAGACATTTAGGTGTTTTCTTAGATAAAAATGGTTTTGAATTAATTCCAAAGGTGGAACGTCATGATGCATATCATACTCTAACAGGTTATGGCACTAATGTAGAAGATGAAATAGCACTTCAATGCTTATGCTATGGAAATGGTAAAAGAAGCCCTTATTTATATGGTGCATTAATTCTTGGCATTATAATATTGCCTGATTATTATAATTACTATTATCAATCCTACCTAATTGGAAAAAACGCAAATCCTTTTCACCATTATGATTATAAAAAGTTATTGAAAATAAACATTCACGACTTTAGGTATACCATATTTTCAAAAAAACACACACCCATAATTAATAAATCTATTTATGAATAAAATTAAAACATCATTTAAAATTGCAATAACATTCTTTGCAATAGGTACCGCATTATTTCTAATTCAATTAGTCATAGGACATGTGACAGCAATTACTATTTTTGGATTGTATTATGTGCTATTTTCAGTTATTATCAACATCGTAATTGTAATAGCATTACTAATTTATTTGTTAATTGATAACAACAAAAAAGACACCTTAAAATCACTTGCAATTATACTTTTAAACATTCCAATAACATTTATTTACTATCAAATAATAATCAGTTATTTAATTTAATAATATGAAAGTTTTAAAAACACTATTGTTCCTTTTTGTAATGGTTTTTATTGTCTTAATCGGTTCAAACTATTGCGTTTGCAATAATGCAAAAGGAAATATTTATAATAGCACCTCAGTCATACCTAAAAGTAAAGTTGGGCTTCTATTGGGCACAAGTAAATACACTTCAAATAATAACATTAACCTATATTATAAATTTAGAGTGGAAGCTGCTGTGAAATTATTCAAAGCCAAAAAAATTGAATTTATATTGGTTAGTGGTGATAATAGTAAAATAGGCTATGATGAACCTGAAGATTTAAAAAAAGATCTCATATTAGCTGGAATACCTCAAGACAAAATCTTTTTAGACTATGCTGGTTTTAGAACTCTGGACTCTGTTATTCGTGCAAAAGAAATTTTTGGACTTACTGAATTCACCGTTATTTCACAAAACTTCCATAATGAGCGTGCAATTTATTTAGCAGAAAGTGTAGATATTAAAGCGATTGCATTTAATGCTGAAGATGTTAAAAGTCGATATGGTTTTAAAATCCAATGTCGAGAATACTTTGCAAAAACAAAAGCATGTCTAGACGTTTTATTTGATGTCCAACCAAAGTTTTTAGGAAAGAAAATTGAAATCAAATAATTATGAAACAGCAATTCAACAAAACCTATATCATCCTAACCCTATTACTTTTCACAACCGAAGCATTAATAGCATTTTTAAAAAGTGGCTTTATACGCCATACATTTGGCGATTATTTGGTAGTAATTTTAATGTATTGCTTTTTTAAAAGCTTCATTAAAGGCAATCATTTTAAAATTGCCATGAGTGTGTTAGCCTTTTCATATGCTATTGAAGTTTTACAACTGATTAATATTCTAAAACCGCTAAACCTAGAAAATAGTCATGTAGCAAAACTAATATTGGGTAGCACGTTTCATATTTCAGACTTAGTGGCCTACACCTTAGGAATTATTAGTGTTTTAATTGCAGAATTGAGTTTTAAAAAGATACAAGATATTTAAACATCCCTATTCTTCTCTTGTATGTTTCTAACAATTTGTGTTGCCATTCTTCTGGAAACAAAACGGTGTATGGTGGATAGAAATTTATTGACAATACCTGGAATTGCTACCGTTTTTCCTTTCTTCATTGCTGAATAGCCATATTGAGCAACTTTAGATGGGCATGCCATATTAAAACTAATCTTATTTTCTGAAGTATTATTTGAAACCACCTTTTGAAACTCAGTTTTTGTTGGCCCTGGACATAAAGCGGTTACTGTTACTCCCGTGCCTTTTAACTCGTTGGCAATAGCTTCAGAAAAAGATAACAAATAGGCTTTTGATGCGTAATAAATAGACATAAGCGGCCCCGGTTGGAAAGCCGCTAACGATGACATATTCAGTATTTTACCCGACCCTCTTTTTATCATACCATCTAACACCAACTTGGTTAAATGCGTGGTGGTTAATATATGTACGTGCAGCATTTCAGACTCGCGTTCCCATTCGGTATTGGCAAAAGTACCGAAGAGACCAAAACCTGCGTTATTTACCAAAACATCTATGGGCGCATCATTAATTTCGTCCATTATTTCAATGGCTACATTGGGTTTGCTTAAATCTTTTTTTAGAACGGATACTTGACAATTGAACGATTTTTCAATGTCGGTTTTAGCATTTTGCAAATTGTCGTTATTAATGTCTATTAAAATTAAATTATAACCATCGTTTGCTAATAACAACGATAATTCATAACCCAATCCTGAAGCAGCTCCAGTTATCAATGCGGTTTTTGTCATAGATTTAAGTTCCAATTTGAGAGTCTAAAAACGCAAAGCTATAATTTTTAGCTAACATAGCGTTATTTGGAATAATTTTTGCTCTAAATTAGCTGTATTTCGGTTCAATTGCAAAGTTTTTGATACCTTTGCTGCCCGCGTTAAGGATTGAAGTGGCATCCTTTTGCTTTTTTGCAAAAGATATAGCGGAAAACCTGACGCACTTTTGCTATGAAAAGCAAAAGTGGGTAACGCTAAAAATAAAAATTTACTATTTCATTAAAATGGGGTCGACTGGTTTTGACAGCGAGATTAATTGGACGGTAAGCACGTGGTGCAATGATTTTGAAACACCTTAAAGACTAAATCGAACTTTAAACGGCGAGAATAACTACGCTTTAGCTGCATAATCTGAATTTATAGTAAGATTAGCCTAGGTACACAAGGTGTACAAGCTTTATGTCTCCGGAAAGCCTTGATTGACGGCGTTCCTTTTTGAGGCATCGTAAATGTCAATATAGAAAGCAAAGTGCTTTGATTTGCTTTTGAAACTAAAGAAGCTAAGTTGTAACTAGGTTGTCTTTAACCAGGTTGCAGTCGAAAACCCAAGAAAAGAATAAACGTGTAGAAAGCCCTTTGGTTACTTGTTTGGACCCGAGTTCGAATCTCGGCGACTCCACAAAAAAAACCTGTAAAATCAGTATTTTACAGGTTTTTTTGTTAATCGACTGGACTTTACAATGACAATTAATTCGATTCTTAACTTAACAAAAATTCAATAAAAAACACATTATCCACATTTAGAAGATCCACAATCCTTACAGGTTAAGCAACCTTCTTGGTATATTAAGTTTTCAGATTTACAATTATCGCATTCGTAACCTTTGGCTTGCGTACCATCTTCCACATAGCGCTTTAAAGCACGACCCACCCCGTTTTTCCATGTGTTGATAGAGGCACTATCCAATTGCAAACTGTTAATTAAATCGACAATTTTATCTATAGGCATACCATGGCGAAGCGTACTTGAAATAAGTTTGGCATAGTTCCAAAACTCTGGATTGAATTTATGCGACAAGCCTTCAATAGTGGTTTTATAACCTCGGATGTTTTTATATTGAAAATCATAACGAGATGATCCATCTTCATTCCTGTTTTTTATTATAGCTCCTTGGTTTACCCATCGTGGAATTAAAATACCATCTTCATCATCGGCCAACCCCGTAAAAATCTCATAAGGTCTGCCTTCGATCAAACCTATAAATGCAATCCATTTTTCCTTACTGTTTTGAAAACGTACCACATCGGCTTCTAAAGTCTGTGGACGCTTTATTGGAAATGGTGTTAATGAAGCTTCTGGACTTTCTTCTTTTTCTTCATTTGAAATCAACACACCAGAACGCGAACCATCTCTATAAACGGTAACACCTTTACAGCCTACTTCCCATGCTTTTAGATATAAGGACCCTACCAATTCCTCGGTAGCATCGTTTGGTAAATTAATAGTAACGCTTATAGAATGATCTACCCATTTTTGAATAGCACCTTGCATACTCACCTTACTCATCCAATCCACATCGTTGGATGTTGCTTTGTGATAAGGTGATTTTTTGATGAGTTTATCAATTTCCTTTTGTGAATAATTTTTAGAAGTATCAATACCGTTTACTTCCATCCATTGTTTAAAACGATGATGAAACACCACGTATTCTTCCCAAGAATCGCCCAATTCATCTACAAAATCTACACGCGCTTCTTTGTCGTTTGGGTTTACTTTTCTTCTGCGCTTATAAACTGGTAAAAACACAGGTTCTATTCCAGATGTTGTTTGCGTCATTAAACTCGTGGTTCCTGTAGGAGCAATAGTTAACAAAGCAATGTTTCTTCTACCGTATTCCAACATTTCGTAATACAGTTTGCTATCGGCTTCTTTTAAACGTTGAATAAACGGATTGTTTTTTTCTCGTTCTGCATCAAAAACCAAAAACGCACCACGCTCTTTTGCCAAATGCACCGAGCCTCTATAGGCTTCAATAGCTATAGTTTTATGCACTTCCAACGAAAATGCATTACCTGCTTCACTACCATATTTAATACCCAAGGCTGCCAACATATCGCCTTCAGCCGTAATACCAACACCCGTTCTTCTACCTTCTTCGGCTTTCTTTTTTATATTAATCCATAAATTGCGCTCGGTTGCTTTTACGTCATCCAATTCCGGATCTTCATTTATTTTAAGAAGAATATTATCAATTTTTTCCAGTTCCAAATCGATGATATCATCCATAATACGTTGTGCTGCCGCTACATGCTTTTTGAATAATTCGAAATTGAAACTAGCCTTTTCAGTAAATGGATTTTCAACATATGAAAATAAGTTGATCGCTAACAATCTACATGAATCGTAAGGACACAAGGGAATTTCACCACATGGGTTGGTTGATACGGTTTTATAACCTAAATCAGCATAACAATCGGGCACCGATTCATTAATAATGGTGTCCCAAAACAAAATTCCAGGTTCGGCTGATTTCCATGCATTATACACAATTTTTTTCCACAACGCATTGGCATCAATGGTTTTTGATACTTTAGGTTGGTTACTAAAAATCGGGTACTTTTGAGTGTATTCGGTATTATTTTTAACAGCTTGCATAAACGCATCATCTATTCGAACCGATACATTGGCACCAGTGACTTTACCTTGTTCCAACTTCGCATTGATAAAATCTTCTGAATCTGGATGATTGATGGATACCGATAGCATAAGTGCCCCTCTTCTACCATCTTGCGCCACTTCTCTTGTAGAATTCGAATAGCGCTCCATAAAAGGCACGATGCCCGTAGAAGTTAAGGCTGAATTTTTAACTGGAGAACCTTTAGGGCGAATATGCGACAAATCATGACCAACACCACCACGACGCTTCATAAGTTGCACCTGCTCTTGGTCTATTTTCATGATACCACCATAGGAATCAGAATCACCAGAATTACCTATTACAAAACAATTAGAAAGCGAAGCAATTTGGTACGGATTCCCAATTCCCGCCATTGGACTACCTTGAGGAACAATGTATTTAAAATCTTTAATTAAATCGAAAATCTGATCCTCTGAAAGTGGATTGGCATATTTATTTTCAACTCTTGCTAATTCCTTAGCAATACGACGGTGCATATTGTTTGGCGTTAACTCATAAATATTGCCTTCTGAATCTTTTAAGGCATATTTATTTAACCATACACGAGCAGCAAGATCGTCTTGATTGAAATAGCTTAAGGAAGCATTGAAAGCTTCTTCTTGGGAATAGGTTTTAGGCAGTTTTTTGGCGACTTCTTGATTCATTTTTGTTTTTGTTTATGGCAATTACTAATAACACCATAAAGTAACGAAATAATTTCAACCTAAAACATGATAAAATCATAAAGTTTACAACAAAAACAACATAAAAACTTAAAAATCAGCGTATTAAAAATTTATCAACATAAAAAAGTTAACAAATTTTTTAAACCAAATTAAATCTGAAACAATTAAAAATCTACAGCAAAACCAATTCCCAAAAACTGTTTCCACTGGACTTTCGCCCCAGCTTCATCTAATTCACCTTCTATAGCCGAAGGCTTTGTGGTTTTTACATCATCATCGTATCGTAAATGCGAGCCAAGTGTTGCTTTCACAAAACTATTCACTTTAAAATCGAAATCGACCCTCCAATCTACATCTACATTTCCAAAATTATGTACATAATCGGAATAAAGACTTACCTGGTGCTTTACTTTAATATTTGCTGCCACTTCCATCTCGTAGCTATTGTTAATTAAAACACCTAATTCTTTTCTAACACGCTCGCCAGGAACCACAACATTCCCTTCACTATCAAGCACTGCAGGCGTTACACCAAATTTACCTGCATTTGCCAAATCTTCATCCAATACAAATGTTGCTTTTAGTGTTAATGGAGATAAGTAAAAGGACATTTTGTCGATATTTTTTCCATATTCCATACCGCCACCAAAAAATAAATAACCAGGCGCCATCAATCTAGAAATTGGAGTATCTTTATCTGGATACTTATAACCATTCGCTAATTGTGTCCTGAAATTTAGTTTTGCGGAATAATACCAATTAGAAATACTGTCCGGTTTAAAACCAATATCAGAATTTAACTCAAACAAATCATCGGTTTTCCTTAACTCTCTATCCTCCTGCTTATTAACACCATAACGAACCAAGGCATTATTTCTCCATGAAAAAAACTTATCGGTATAATTAGCTGAAGATTCCAATCCTAAAAGTCCAGAAATAGAATTACTACCTCCAGAATTCCAGTTAACAAAAGCTACTTCACTTAAATTTACCGAAGCTTTGTTCTTTTGAACCCATTCCGGACCATCGTATTTTTGCTTTTTTGCTCTTAAAAATAAGGTATCGGGTTGCGCTTGTACAAATTGAAAAAATAAACAAACAATTATAAATAAAACGTTCCTCATGATTGTTTTAGGTTGGTTTAATAAATTACGCTTTTTATCAATAATCATTCCGTTTTAATGAAAAAAGATAAAATTTAATAAGTAAACTCCCCAAACTCACTTTTTATTGTAAGTTTTTTTGTTTTTGATGCTTCAACGCGACCTATTATTTTAGCATTTACGTTGAAAGATTGAGATATTTTAATAATGTTTTCTGCAATTTCTGGAGACACATATAATTCCATCCTATGACCACAATTAAATACTTGATACATTTCTTTCCAATCGGTTTTTGATTGTTCTTGAATCAATTTGAAAAGTGGAGGAATTGAGAACATGTTATCTTTTACAATATGGAATTGACCAACAAAATGAAGAATTTTAGTTTGCGCTCCGCCCGAGCAATGCACCATACCATGTATTTTGTCACTTTTATATTCAGATAAAATCTTCTTTATGATGGGTGCATAGGTACGCGTTGGCGATAACACCAATTTACCAGCGTCTATTGGAGAATCTTTTACGGTATCAGTAAGTTTTACATTACCGGAATACACCAAATCTTCTGGCACCGAAGCATCAAAACTCTCAGGGTATTTATCCGCTAAATAGGTATTAAAAACATCGTGACGCGCCGATGTTAATCCATTACTACCCATACCTCCATTATATCCTTTTTCGTAAGAAGCTTGTCCAAAACTTTCTAAACCTACAATAACATCACCTGCTTTAATGTTGGCGTTGTCAATAACATCTGTACGTTTCATTCGTGCTGTCACGGTCGAATCAACTATAATGGTACGCACCAAATCGCCCACATCGGCAGTTTCACCACCAGTAGAATGAATGGTAACACCGAAATTTTTTAACTCTGAAATTAATTCTTCAGTTCCGTTTATAATTGCTGAAAGGACTTCACCAGGGATTAAATTTTTATTTCTTCCGATAGTTGAAGACAGCATGATATTATCGGTTGCTCCCACACACAACAAATCGTCTATATTCATTATTAAGGCATCTTGTGCTATGCCTTTCCAAACGGAAATGTCTCCAGTTTCTTTCCAATACATATATGCAAGGGACGATTTTGTTCCTGCGCCATCGGCATGCATGATTAAACAATAATCGTCATCATTTGTTAAATAATCTGGAACTATTTTACAGAATGCTTTTGGAAACAATCCTTTATCTATATTTTTGATGGCATTGTGAACATCTTCTTTTGATGCGGAAACGCCACGTTGCGCATAGCGTTTAGAAACTTCTTGACCCATAGTATTGTATTGAGCTGCAAAGTTAATTTTTTGAATTAAAAAATCCCGCTTTTTACAACGGGATTTTATAAATTGTTACTAGTCTTGTTATTGGGTTGCGCTAGGAGTTGTAGTAGAAAGTCCACAGCGACACAGAAGCAAGGACCTGCAACCCTTCGTCTACACTCAGGGCAAACTACAAACCCGACCCAACAGGGTAACGCCCAAATTTATCTTGTGAATAAGAGTTCGCGGTATTTTGTCAATGGCCAAATTTCGTCGTCAACCAAAAGCTCTAACTTATCACAATGTTTACGAATATCGTCGAACAAGGGTTTTACTTGATCGCAGTATGCTTGTGCTTTTTCTTCAATATTTTCAATGGCATTTGCTTTTCTGCGTTCGTTTGTCATTTTAGTAACGGTGGCGTTTATGCCTTTAATATGACCAGATATTTCTTCAATTAAATTTATTTGTTCTTGCGATACAGCCTTATAATTTTCTTCAAAAATCTCCTTTAGGCCTTTTACGTTTTCGATTAAGATGTTTTGATATTTTACAGCAGTTGGCACAATGTGGTTGCGTGCAATATCACCCAACACACGACCTTCTATTTGAATGTGCATGATATAGGCTTCCATTTCGATTTCGTAGCGTGCTTCAGATTCAGTTTTGCTCATCACATTCATATCTTCAAACAATGCGATTGACTTTTTTGAAATTTTAGCTTTTAAGGCTTCTGGCGTGCTTTTGTTGTTACTTAAACCACGTTTTTTTGCTTCGTCTTCCCATGCTTTTCCATAACCGTTGCCTTCAAACAAAATGGCTTTGGTGGATTTAATATATTCCCTTAATACATTAAAAACAGCTTCGTCTTTTTTAAGTCCTTTTTTATCAATTAAAAGGTCTACTTCCTTTTTAAAATCTATTAATTGTTTCGCTACAATAGTATTTAAAACCGTCATTGGGTTTCCGCAATTTGCCAAAGACCCAACGGCCCTGAACTCGAATTTATTACCCGTGAATGCAAAAGGCGATGTTCTATTTCTATCGGTATTATCCAATAAAACATCAGGAATTTTACCAACTACGTTTAGTTTTAATTCAGTTTTTTCTTCGGGCGATAACTTACCTTTGGTAACACCTTCTAACTCTTCTAAAACTTTGGTAAGTTGCTGACCAATGAATACCGACATGATTGCCGGAGGCGCTTCGTTAGCACCCAATCTATGATCGTTACTTGCCGATGCTATGGAAGCCCTCAACAATTCTTCATTTTCACGAACCGCTTTGATAGTGTTTATGAAAAAAGTCAAGAATTGCAGATTGCTCATCGGGGTTTTTCCTGGGGCTAATAAATTCACACCTGTATCGGTTGAAAGCGACCAGTTATTATGTTTCCCCGAACCATTGATACCAGCAAAAGGTTTTTCGTGAAACAATACTTTGAAATTATGTCGGGAAGCAATACGTCCCATAATATCCATTAATAAGGAGTTATGGTCCACAGCCAAATTAGCTTCCTCAAAAATAGGCGCCAATTCAAATTGATTAGGAGCCACTTCGTTATGCCTAGTTTTTGCCGGAATACCCAAAAGCATACATTCGGTTTCCAACTCGCGCATAAAATTCAATGCCCTGTTTGGAATGGAGCCGAAATAATGATCGTCTAGCTGTTGCCCTTTTGCAGAAGAATGTCCTAAAAGGGTTCTTCCGGTTAAAGAAATATCAGGCCTACTAGCTGCCAAGGCTTTATCAATTAAAAAGTATTCTTGTTCCCAACCTAAAGACGAGGTTACTTTTTTTACGTTTTTATCAAAATATTTACAAACATCGGTAGCAGCATTGTCAACTGCATTTAACGCTCTTAATAATGGTGTTTTATAATCCAAAGCTTCACCCGTATAAGCCACAAAAATTGTTGGTATACAAAGCGTTGTACCATAAATAAATGCGGGTGATGTGGGATCCCAAGCGGTATAGCCTCTAGCTTCAAACGTATTCCTAATGCCCCCACTAGGAAAACTAGATGCATCCGGTTCTTGTTGTACTAATTGACTGCCACCAAATTTTTCAATAGCCATACCATTTCCTATGGTTTCAAAAAAGGCATCATGCTTTTCGGCCGTAGTTCCTGTTAAAGGTTGAAACCAATGCGTATAATGCGTTACACCTTTAGACAATGCCCAATCTTTCATGGAAGACGATACTTGGTCTGCAATATTTCTATCAATTTTTTTACCAAATTGAATCGCATTCATAACTCCAACAAACGCATCCTTTGTTAGATATTGACGCATGGTGTTTTCGTTAAAAACGTTTTTTCCAAACAAATCCGAACGGCGCTCTTTCTCTTCAACCAAAACGGGTTTATTGGCAAGAGATTCTTTTACAGCATGAAATCTTAAAGTAGACATTGGCTTTATATAATTAAGTTATTGATTTTTTTTACAAAAGTAATAATATCGTAAATATAACATAAAGTATATGTTTTCTTAGTGTTAAGAATTTTTCATTTTTTATATAAAAAAATATGCTTTTTTTAATAGATGCCTTAAAAAAATAGGGTATAAATAAAAATAACTTATGTTTTCACATTAATACCCCTGTAAATATGAAGTATCTTAATAAAAATATATATTTGTTGAAACATTATTAATTTCTCATTATAAAAAATTATGGCAAAAATTAAATTAGAATACATTTGGTTAGATGGTTATTACCCAACTCAAAACATGAGAAGCAAAACCAAAGTAGAAGAACATGAAAACTTTAAAGGAACTCTTGAAGAAATAGGAAATTGGTCTTTTGACGGGTCTTCTACAAGACAAGCAGAAGGTGGATCTTCAGACTGTTTATTAGTGCCTGTAGCTATTTATCCAGATCCAGAGCGTATCAATGGTTATTTAGTAATGACTGAAGTTATGAATGCTGATGGAACACCTCACGTATCTAACGGAAGAGCTACTATTGATGACGACAATGATGATTTCTGGTTTGGTTTTGAGCAAGAATATTTTATAATGGACACTGCAACACAATTACCACTTGGTTTCCCTGTTGGAGGTTATCCAAAACCACAAGGTATGTACTACTGTTCGGTTGGTGGATTGAATACTCATGGTAGAGATTTAGTTGAAGAGCATGCAGATTTATGTATTCAAGCTGGGTTAAACTTTGAAGGAATTAATCAAGAAGTTGCTTGTGGACAATGGGAATTCCAATTGTTTGCTAAAGGTGCAAAATTAGCTGGTGACGAACTTTGGATTGCTAGATATTTATTGGACAGATTGACTGAAAAATACGGTTACTACATTGAATACCACCCTAAACCACTTGGAAAAGATATGGATTGGAATGGTTCTGGTATGCACGCAAACTTCTCTAATACAACTTTAAGAACTTGTGGTTCTAAAGAAGTTTACGAGAAAATATGTGAAGCTTTCCGTCCTGTAGTAAAAGAACATATTGAGGTTTATGGTGAGTTTAACGACCAACGTTTAACTGGTAAACACGAAACTGCTTCAATTAACGATTTCTCTTATGGAGTTTCAGATCGTGGTGCTTCAATCCGTATCCCATTAATTACTGTTAACAAAGGCTGGAAAGGTTGGTTAGAAGACAGACGTCCTGCTTCAAACGGTGACCCATACAAAATTGCAGCAAGAATTGTTAAGACTGTTAAGTCTGCTAAGATTTAATTTGAAATACATATTCATAAAAAAAATGGGTTTGCAATTTGCAAGCCCATTTTTTTATTCAAACAATTCAATTCGTTAAGTTATTTTCCAGCGGTAAAAAGCAGAAACATAAAAATTCCATAAACAAAAACCAAGAAGAAGCCTTTTACACGGTTTATTTCAAACTTTTTACGCAACATCACTAAAGGAAACAATACAAAAGCAAAACCTAGCATCCAGAAAATATCGCTGGTTAATATCAATGGTTCGGTAACAGGAATGGGCTTAATAATAGCCGTTAAACCTAAAACCGATGCGATATTAAATATATTAGAACCAATTAAATTCCCTAAAGAAATAGCTTTTTCCTGTTTTGCAGCCGCAATTATAGATGCCGCTAATTCTGGAACACTGGTTCCTATAGCAATTAAAGATACACCAATTACCGCTTCGCTTACTCCAACAGATAATGCTATAGCTTTGGCACCATCTACCAACCACTCACTTCCAAAATACAAAGAGGTAGCACCTATTAATAACCAAGTACCTATTTTAAAATTTGAAACAACTGCTAAGGTTTCATCTACTTCTTCAACTACAGCATCGCTTTTGGTGCTTCTTATCAAAATAACCAAAAACAACACAAGACCTAAAAATAGTATAGTACCCTCGAAAGCAGAAAGTACATTATCATTTTTAAGAAAATAATATAACACGATTGAAAACACCATCATAACTGGCCAATTGAGTCTGTAAAAAGATTTATCGACTGCAATGGTACTTACCATGGCTGTAACCCCCAATACCAAACCAATATTGGCTATATTAGAACCTATCACATTGTTAATGGCTATAGCAGGAGAACCCGACAATGCTGCTTGCAGACTTACCAATAGCTCGGGGGCCGATGTTGCAAACGATACCACCGTCATACCAATCACCATTTTAGATATATTGAATTTAAACGAAAGCGCTACCGAAGACCTAACAAGAAACTCACCTCCTACTACCAATAATGTAAATCCTAAAACAACCCAAACTATACTCATATTTTTTATTTTTTGCGAAGATAAATGAAAGTTAAAAGTTAAAAGTGTGAAGTTAAAAGTTTTTTGAAAACTTAATTTTTAGTTAAATAACTATATATTTAGTTGTATAACTATAAAAATAGTTATAGGTTTGTATTGCGTTAGGGGTTGCAGCGGAAAGCCCACAGCGAGGTACGAGCGAGGACTTGCAGCGAAAAACCCGACCCTTGTGGTAACGCCCAAAAAAAATTATATGGAAAAGTTAACAAACAAAGAAGAGGAAATTATGCACATATTATGGAAGCTTGAAAAGGCTTTTGTAAAAGATGTTTTGGCTGAAATTAAAGATGAAAAACCGCACTATAACACGCTTTCTACTATTATTAGAAACCTTGAAGATAAAGGCTATGTGAGCTATAATGCCTATGGAAAAACCCACCAATACTACCCTATTGTGAGTAAGGAAGATTACAAAAAACGCTTTATGACCTTAGCCATTGATAACTATTTTAATAATTCGTATAAAAACGTGGTGTCCTTTTTTGCAAAGGAAGAAAAGATAAGTGTAGCCGATTTAAAAGAAATAATTGCCTTAATTGAAAAAGACAAGTAACTATGGAATATCTACTAAAAGTAAGCGCCATTGTAGCCATTTTTTATTTAAGCTATAAGATATTCTTGCAGCGGGAAACCTTTTTTGAGCAAAACAGATGGTTTTTGTTAATGGGCTTAATTACTGCGTTTTTACTACCTTTTTTAGTGATTCCTATTTATGTTGAAGCTACCCCTATAGATTTTTCCAATTATGTTTTTGAAACTGTACCAACAGCCGAAAACATTGAAAAACCATTTAATATTTTAGATTATTTACCTGTAGCTTATGGTTTGGGTGTTTTGTTTTTTTCTGTTCGATTTATAATCCAATTTGCTTCTTTAGCTCTCGTGATTTTTAAAAATAAAGCTGAAAAAATAGGTGGTTTTAGATATATTAAAACAGCGCATAAAATATCGCCATTTTCATTTTTCAAATGGATTGTTTACAACCCTGAACAATTTAGCAGCAGCGAACTGGAGCAAATTATTACCCATGAAAAAGTGCATGCCAAACAGTTTCATTCTCTTGATATTTTATTAACCCACCTTGCTTGTATTGTGCTTTGGTTTAATCCTTTTATAAGGTTATATAACAAAGACTTAAAGCAAAACCTGGAATTTATTGCCGATAACATTGCTGCAACCAAAACCGACTGCAAAAAAAGTTACCAATATACCTTACTTAAAACAAGCATGCCATCTCATCAAATGGCTTTAAGTAATCCTTTTTATAATTCATTAATCAAAAAACGAATCGTTATGTTACACAAATCAAAATCAAAAAAAATCAATTTCATTAAGTATGCTTTTGTTATGCCGCTTCTTGCTGTATTTCTCATGAGTTTTAATACGGAAGAAGTTTATGTTGAACAGCAAAAACCTTCTGCTGAGGCTTCCATGGAGCATGATGTGGTAGAAGTTATAATTTCTAAGGAATTTACTGAAGCCGATTTAGAAAATCTACAAAAAGAACTAAAACACGAAGGTTATACCGCAAAATTTAAGGGCATAAAGCGTAATAATAAGAATGAAATTACTGCTATTAAAATTGAAGTAACTTCAAAATCTTCAAATGCCAATTATAGCATTGATGGAGATGAGGCAATAAGTCCTATAAAAATAAGCTTGAACAATAATGATATCTCTATAGGCAATGGCAACATGATGAAAGAAAAACATGTGGTTATTATTTCTGATGAAGAAGATGATGGTGAAGATAAAGTTGTTCATTCAGGCCCTGAAAAAAAGGTAATTGTAATTTCCTCTGACGACGATGATGATTCTATTGTAAAAGAAGAAATTATAATAAAAAATGGAGACACCATTAAACATAATAAAAATTCAGGCAACAATTTAAAAACTTGGAAGATAACCGTTGGAAAAAACGCCGTATCAGATACTATAAGTTTTCACCCTTCTAATTCACAGCCTTCTAAAAAAAGAGTTGGTTTAAATTGGGTTTCAGATGAAGATAAGAAAGTTAGTTTTCATACTGAAAGCAAGTCTAAAGTAAAGATTGTTACATCTGGAGACAAAGAGCCTTTATTTATTGTAGATGGAAAGGAAATAACCAAAGATGGCATGAATTCTATAGACCCAAATACCATTGAAAAAGTAGAAGTTATAAAAGACGATAATGCTACAAGATTATATGGTGATAAAGGTAAAGACGGTGTTGTTTTAATTACCACAAAAAGACAAAAATGGGAAACCAAATTTATAGTTAATAAAGATTTTGATTCAATTTCAAGAAAATTAAAAGCAAGGTCAACAATTCCTAAAAACGCACTTTATGTTGTTGATGGAAAAGAAACAAAAATCGATGGTATAAAAAAAGGAAGCAAACTAGAAGAAAGCATAAAAGATATTCTCATTTTAAAAGGAGAGGAAGCCACCAAAAAATATGGAGACAAAGGAAAAAACGGTGTGGTGGAAGTAACAACCAAAAAGAAGTGATTTCCTTTTAGAACATAAGACCTCACAGGTTTTAAAAACCTGTGAGGTCTTATTTAATTGTAAAACTAATTAACCACTAGTTTATGTGCTTTGGTGTTGCCTTCATAATTCACATAAAGTAAATACATACCGCTTGATACATCCAAATCTATTTCAGAATTGACATTTATTATAAAGGTTTTCAATTTTCCACCATCTAAAGAAAACACTTCTACAGTACTTTCATTTTTTATAACTCTTATCAAAACTTTAACCGAACTTAATGTAAGAGAGCAGATATACGAAAAACCAATGTACATTTCCTTAAAATAAAATTCTATCTAAGTTTAGTATTTTTGTAATATGAAGAAGCAAATATTCAAATTTTTAGCAAAGCTTAACAAAACGGTTTTACCAAGTTATTCTAAACAACGATTAGATTTAGCCAAAGCCACCAAACTTCAGATGGCTATTATTGGTTGGAGATGGTTTGTAACAAAAAATGCATTGGATTGAACCTATAACTTAAAAATATTATTTTTAAGACTATTAAAAATGATTAATTTAGAAAAAAGCACAACTTTTAAACAAATCACTAAAACAAAAAAAGGCTTCAATCTCTTGAAACCTTTATAAACACTAGTGACCTCGACTGGATTCAAACCAGTAACCTCTTGAGCCGTAATCAAGTATTTTTCAAACTTAATTACCTGTATTACAAATATTTAATACAGTAAAAAATAATCAAGATACATTTTAGATACATTTTAAACTTATAATATTTTTTTTGATAATGTTATAGCATTTCACTTTTTAAATCAACAATCTTTCAGTCCCATTATTTAATTATAATCGCAAGTTTCTAATTGATGTACTAAAACACAAAAAAAGTACGGTGTAGCATTTCATCCAAGCCAATTTAGTAAAACAACTATACGTTAACCAAAGTACAAAAATCGCACCAGCTATAACCCAACAGCACCCACACCCAAAAAACCAACACCGAACCTTTTACGGGTGTTTGGTAAAAAGACAAACATTATACAACCACACCGTATAATACTTATCTGACTACTCATTCACATAATGAATATACTATAATAAAAAAACTTTATATCTTCTATAACCAACAGCACCCACACCCAAAAACACCAACGTCGCACCTTTTAAGGGTGTTTGGTAAAAAGACAAACATTATACAACCACACCGTGTAATACTTATCTGATTACTTATTCACATAATGAATATACTATAATAAAAAAACTTTATATCTTCTATAACCAACATCACCCACACCAAAAAAACCAATACCACACCTTTTACGGGTGTTTGGTAAAAAGACAAACATTATACAACCACACCGTATAATACTTATCTGATTACTCATACATATATTGAACATGCTGAAATAAAAAAACTTTATATCTCCTATAACCAAAAGCACCCACACCCAAAAAAACCAATGCCGCACCTTTTACGGGTGTTTGGTAAAAAAACAAATATTATACGACCACACCGTATAATACTTATCTGATTACTCATTCATATATTGAATATGCTGAAATAAAAAAACTTTATATCTCCTATAACCAAAAGCACCCACACCCAAAAAGCATCTTTTGGTGTGGGTTTTGGTAGTAAAAAATACCCCAATTAAACTAAATATTTATCTAGGGGTTAAAATGGCACCCACAAACCCACAAAAATCACACCATGAGTGCAATCATTTAAACGGAAAATATAAAACCATAAATCAAGCAAAAACTATTTTTCCATATAGCCCTGCCATTGTATTAAAACGTATTTTTCAATAGTATTCTCCACTCTTTTTAAAAACCCATATTCATACACAAACAAGTAAACATCCCCTTTACCATTTTTCCAATAATGGGTAAAATAGTTCGGGTTAAACCCTTCCGAATTTAGTTGCTCCGTTCTTATTGTGGCTTTTCCTGCTTTATTGAAATACTTCAATAATCTCCTGTTTAATTTCAGCTGGTTATCTACCCTATTGTAAAAACGCTCTGGTTGTTCCTGTGCCTGTTGGTATTGGTATGCACTTTTACATTGTGGGTCACAAAATTTTTTATCCCTTCGCCCTATCAATTCTTTATTACAGTGCAAACATTCCTTGTAAAATCTCATAACATTAATATTAAGTGAATTTTATGCGTATCCTATTCGAATAAGATACGACTAAATCATTTATATACTTTAAATTAGTCAATAAAAAATTTATGGCACTACAGAAGAACATTACCTTGAAGCATTTACTTGTTGAACAAAAAAAGTGTATAGGACTTCAGTTCTCTACTGACAAGGTCGTTCAAGCACTTGTTGATACACTTCCAAATGTTTCTTGGAGTCAAGAATTTGGAATGTTCTATGTTGCCAACAATAAGAATAACCTAGAACTAATATTTAAAACATTTCATGGAGTAGCTTGGATCAATGGCAATTATTTCTTTACGGAAAAAGTAATAAATGAAGACAACCCTGTTCTTGATCTAGAACACTACAGAAACAGAAAACCAAAGGATGGGTTTAAGCCTTGTCCCGAAGAATACCTGCTCAAACTGGAACTAAAGAGATATTCAAGCAACACGGTCCGCAACTATGTGGCATGCTTCGAAGCTTTTATCAATTATTATTACGACATCGACCCCATGAATTTAAATGAAATTGATGTTAGAAAATATTTGCAAAAACTTATACAGGAAGGCAGGTCAAATTCTTATGTTAATTTAGCCGTTAACAGTATAAAGTTCTTCTATGAGATTGTACATGGTATGCCCAATCGGTTTTATTCCATTGAAAGACCTAGGAAAGAAAAACAATTGCCAGAAGTGTTATCTAAAGAAGAAATCGTTAAAATCATAAACAATACCAATAACATAAAGCACAAATGCATTGTAGGGCTATTATACTCTTCTGGGCTTAGAAGATCCGAGCTATTGAACCTTAATGTTACGGACATAGATAGTAAAAGGATGGTTGTCATCATAAAAAATGCAAAAGGCAATAAAGACCGAATTTCTATATTAAGCCCTAGTATATTGAAGGATCTGCAAACCTATTATAAACAATACCGCCCTGAAAAGTATCTTTTTGAAGGACAAAAAGGGATTAAATATAGCGTTACCAGTGTTTTGAACATTATTTCCAAAGCTGCTAAAAAAGCTGGCATACATAAAAAGGTAACACCACACATGTTACGCCATAGTTTTGCTACGCACCTCCTAGAAAACGGAACGGATATTAGACATATTCAGCTATTGTTAGGGCATAGTTCTACCAAAACGACAGAAATTTACACACATGTTGCAAATAGATCGTTTATGGAAATAAAAGATTTACTATCTTAGTTCTTATAATGTGGATATAGACAATTGTATCTTTTGGTAGGATATAGACAATTGTCTATATCCAATTGTTGTAAGCAATAGCTCAACTTCAATATAGTCTTTTAATTCGAATGTTTTTGCGCTAAGGAACAGCCAGTGCCCAGTAAAATATAGTGGATTATAGAAGATAATACGCCGTCCAAGTTTTCGGCGGTAAACCCCGTGAAAATG